>NZ_JBIWKA010000008.1:341391-437312 GCF_044765445.1 Streptomyces sp. NPDC102467
CGAGTGACGCCCAGCCAAGTGGCGACGCCCAGCTCAGTGGCGACGCCAAGCCAAGTGACGACAAACCGGGCCACGCCAAGCCCAGTGGCGACGCCAAGCCGAGTGACACCGAACCGGGTGACGCCAAGCCGGGCGGCTACGCCCCCGGTGCGGGACGAGATGCGCAATGAGCGGCCCCGATGGGCGTGCGGCGCAGGCCGACCCCCTGGACGGTGACGTCGACGAGGCGCTCGCCCTGGCCAACGACAATCGTGGCGGCCCCAGGGCAGGCAGCGGCGCCCCCGCGCCCACCCCGCGGCAGACCCCGGCATCCCGGGCCCCCGCCCCGGACACCGAGCGGCACCGGGCGACGGCCTGGCCCGTGGCCCGTCGCGTCGCCCACGAGGCGGGCCGCCGCGCCGCGCGCCACCGCGCCGAGGCAGCCGATGCCCCCGAGCCCGTCATGGACACGGAACTTCCCTTCCCCGAAAGCCTGTTGACCGGCGGCCGGCCGGAGTCCCGCGCGCTCCCCCGGGGCACCGCCAGGGTTCCCCTCGACCGGGCGCTCGGTCTCGTGCTTGCCGCCCCGCTGACCGCCCTCACCGACCTGCCGTCCTTCGACACGTCCGCGATGGACGGCTGGGTCGTGGCGGGGCCGGGCCCCTGGGCCGTACGGGAGAAGGGCATCCTCGCCGGGCACGCGCAGCCCGCGCCGCTGGCCGACGGCGAGGCCGCGACGGTCGCGACCGGTGCGCGCATCCCTTCCGACACCACCGCCGTGATCCGCAGCGAGCACGGGCACACCGACGACAAAGGCCAGTTGCATCCGCTGCGCGCGGTCGCGCACGGCCAGGACATCCGGCAGCGCGGTCAGGAGTGCCGCAGCGGCGACCTGCTGCTGCCCGCGGGCGGCCTGATCACCCCGGCGGTCCTCGGTCTCGCGGCCGCGGCCGGCTACGACGAACTCGTCGCCGTTCCCCGTCCCCGGGCCGAAGTCCTCGTCCTGGGCGATGAGTTGCTGACCTCGGGCCTCCCCCGCGACGGCCTCATCCGCGACGCGCTCGGCCCGATGCTCCCGCACTGGCTGCGCGCGCTCGGCGTCGAGGTGACCGCCGTACGCAGGATCGGCGACGACGCGAAGGCGCTGCTCAAAGCCGTCCGGGGGTCCAAGGCGGACCTCGTCGTGACCACGGGCGGCACCGCGTCGGGCCCCGTCGACCACGTCCACCCCACGCTGCGTGCCCTCGACGCCGAGCTGCTCGTGGACGGAGTCGCGGTGCGCCCCGGCCATCCGATGCTGCTCGCCCGCATCAAGGACGGGCGGCACCTCGTGGGCCTGCCCGGTAATCCGCTGGCCGCGGTCTCCGGGCTGCTCACGCTCGCCGAGCCGCTGCTGCGGGCGCTCGCGGGCCGGGCCAGGGACGAGGAGCCGTACGGCGCTCCCCTGCACAGCGCCGTGCAGGGCCATCCGTACGACACCCGGCTCGTCCCCGTCGTGCTGCGTCAGGACAGCGACAGCGGGCACGACTGGGCGGTGCCGCTGCACTACAACGGCCCGGCCATGCTGCGCGGCATCGCCGCTGCCGACGGGCTCGCGGTCGTACCGCCCGGCGGGGCCCAGGAGGGGCAGGAGGTCGAGATCCTCGACCTGCCCTGGTCGTGGGGTCCGGCGACCGGCGGCTCCCTCGGCGCGCTCAACTCCCCCCTGAAGGCGACGGGAAGCGCGTCGCAGAGCCGTACGGAACAGGTACCCCGGCCGCCGATGGGTCAGGTACGACAGGACACCATGGGGCACGCGGCGCAGGACGACATGCAGAACCACCCGCAGGGCGGCACACAGAACGACCCGCAGCGCGACACACAGACCGGTATGGGGAACGCACCGGGCAACTCCCCGGGCGACGGAGGGTGTTTCACGTGAAACTGGCCGGCCATGACGCCATGGCGCGCCAAGCGGACGAGAAGACGACGACCTACCGGGTGAAGCTGCCCCGGCGGATCGTCCAGCGTCCGCTGCTCCAAGTCGCCCGCCGCGTGCTGATGGCTCTGGCCGTGCTCGTCCTCACGGCGCTCCTCGTCTGGTTCGACCGCGCCGGCTACAACGACAACTCCGACGGCAGCGTCGACCTCCTCGACGCCTTCTACTACGCGACCGTCACCCTCTCCACCACGGGCTACGGCGACATCACGCCGGTCAGTGACGGGGCGCGGCTCATCAACATCTTCCTCATCACGCCGCTGCGTGTGCTCTTCCTGATCATCCTGGTCGGCACCACGCTCGAAGTCCTCACCGAACGGACCCGGGAGGAATGGCGCCTGAACCGCTGGAGGTCCAACTTGCGTGACCACACTGTCGTCATCGGCTTCGGCACCAAGGGCCGCAGCGCGGTGGAGACCGTCTGCGCGACCGGTCTGAAGCCCGAGCAGGTCGTCGTGGTCGACCCCAGCAGCAAGGTCATCGAGGCGGCGAACAGCCTCGGATACGCGGGCGTCATGGGCGATGCGACGCGCAGCGATGTCCTGTGGCGGGCCGAGGTGCAGCGGGCCCGGAAGATCATCATCGCCACCCAGCGCGACGACACGGCGGTCCTGGTGACGCTCACCGCGCGGCAGCTGAACCGCAGCGCGAAGATCGTCGCCGCCGTGCGCGAGGAGGAGAACGCGCAGCTGCTGCGCCAGTCCGGCGCCGACGCCGTGATCACCAGCGCCAGTGCGGCGGGCCGACTGCTCGGTCTGTCGGTGCTCAGCCCGCACGCGGGCATGGTTCTGGAGGACCTCATCCAGAAGGGCAGCGGCCTCGATCTGGTCGAGCGCCCGGTGATAAAGGCCGAGGTCGGTCTGAAGCCGAAGGAGACGGAGGACCTGGTCGTGAGCGTCGTACGCGGACATCGTGTGCTCGGCTACGACGACAAGGCCATCGGGGGACTCCAGCTGACGGACCGGCTCATCACCATCGTGCGGGTCACGCCGACAACGCACGTCGCCCGGGACTCGAAGCCGCTGCCGCGCGACTGAGCCTTGTTCCCGTCCCCGGACTCGAAGCCACTGCCGCGCGACAGAGTTCCGGACTTGAGGCCACTGCCGCACGACAGAGTCCTGGACTCGAAGTCGCTGCCGCCGGACTGAACCGGGGTTCCTCGTACGTACGGGAGTAGCCTCGCGGCCATGTATGCGATCACGATCCCGGAACCCGGTGGACCCGAGGCGCTCGTCTGGACGGAGGTCCCCGACCCCGTGCCCGGCGAGGGCGAGGTCCTGGTCGAGGTGGTCTCCAGCGCCGTCAACCGTGCCGATCTGCTGCAGCGCCAGGGTTTCTACACCCCGCCGCCCGGCAGCTCTCCCTACCCCGGTCTTGAGTGCGCGGGCCGGATCGCCGAGGTCGGCCCCGGTGTGGCGGGCTGGTCCGTCGGTGACGAGGTGTGCGCGCTCCTCGTGGGCGGCGGGTACGCCGAGAAGGTCGCGGTGCCTGCCGGGCAGCTGCTGCCGGTGCCGAAGGGCATCGATCTGGCCAAGGCCGCCGCGCTGCCCGAGGTGACCTGCACCGTCTGGTCGAACGTCTTCATGATCGCCCACCTGCGTCCGGGCGAGACGTTCCTGGTGCACGGCGGCTCCAGCGGGATCGGCACCATGGCGATCCAGCTGGCGAAGTCCGTCGGCGCCAGGGTCGCCGTCACCGCCGGCACCAAGGAGAAGCTCGACTTCTGCGCCGAGCTGGGCGCGGACATCCTGATCAACTACCGCGAGCAGGACTTCGTGGAAGAGATCAGGGCGGCCACGGCCGGGTCCGGCGCCGACGTCATCCTCGACAACATGGGCGCCAAGTACCTGAACCGTAACGTCGACGCCCTCGCCACCAACGGCCGTCTCGCCATCATCGGGATGCAGGGCGGCGTCAAGGGTGAGCTGAACATCGGGACGTTGCTCGGCAAGCGCGGCGCCATCACCGCCACCACGCTGCGGGCCCGCCCGCTCGCGGAGAAGGCGGCCGTCGTCGCGGCGGTGCGGGAGCACGTCTGGCCGCTGATCGAGGGTGGGCACGTGCGGCCGATCGTGGATCAGGAGCTGCCGATGAGTGACGCGGCGCAGGGTCACCGGGTCCTGGAGGAGAGCGGCCACATCGGCAAGGTCCTTCTCACCCGGCAGTAGAGCCCGACAGGAGAACCCGACGGGCGGCGCCCTATCGGCGCAGCCGCAGCGCCAGGAAGCCGATGCCGAGGCCGGTCAGCAGCAGCCCCGCTCCCAGCGGCACGACATTCACCAGGGGTTCCGTCCCGCGCGCGGCCTCGGGCCGCTGCGCGGTGGCGGGCCGCTCGGGGCGGGGGGTCGGCGAGGCCGACGAGGCCGGCGACGCGGGATCGGACGGCTCGGGCCGCGTGGGAGGCGGGGGCAGCGCGGCATCGTCGTAGGTCGGGATGGACAGCGGTCGCCCCGGCGGGGTCCGGCCCACGCCCGCCCGGCTCCCGGCGAGCGAACCGTGCGGCGAGGGCTCAACGACGTACGACGCCACGGGGACCGACCGGTACACCACGGGGACCGACCGGTACGCCACCGCCCCGTACGCCACAGGCGCCAACCCGTACGCCACAGGCGCCAACCCGTACGCCACGGGCGCCGACCCGTAAGCCACGGGGGCCGCCCCGTACGCCACGGGCGCCGACCCGTACGCCACGGGCGCCGACCCGTAAGCCACGGGCGCCGCCCCGTACGCCACGGGCGCCACCCCGTAAGCCACAGGCGCCACCCCGTAAGCCACGGGCGCCGACCCGTAAGCCACGGGCGCCGCCCCGTACGCCACGGGCGCCGCCCCGTAAGCCACCCGCGCCAACCCGTACGCCACCCGCGCCGACCCGTACGCCACAGGAATCGTGGGAAGCGCGGCGTACGCCGCAGGGGCCGGGCCGGGCAGGACGAGTGCGAGCCCGCTCACCACAAGCCCGGCCGCCCACCGAAGCCGCCGCATGCCCGTCCCCCCTTGCTCCCGTCCGCTTCCACCCAATGGCTGCGATAAGCCTTACATAGGCCAATAAAACGGGCACGCCGGATTTCGACCCGCTCCAGCACGGTGGATCAACCCGCAACGGGGGCACCACCGAGGTGTGACAGGCCCGTACGAGAGAATGGCGGCATGGAGATGCCGAGGAACGAACGGTCGCCGGAGAACCCCCAAATCCTGGTCGTGGGCCAGGACGGAATGGCTCTGGGCGGCGGCGGAGACGACGAATCCCGCGAGGTCCCGGTGACGGAGATGGTGGAACAGCCCGCCAAGGTGATGCGCATCGGCAGCATGATCAAGCAGCTGCTGGAAGAAGTGCGCGCGGCTCCCCTGGACGAGGCGAGCCGGCAGCGGCTCAAGGAGATCCACGCCAGCTCGGTCAAGGAGCTCGAGGACGGTCTCGCGCCCGAGCTCGTCGAGGAGCTGGAGCGGATCTCCCTGCCGTTCACCGAGGACACGACCCCGAGCGATGCCGAACTGCGCATCGCGCAGGCCCAGTTGGTCGGCTGGCTGGAGGGCCTCTTCCACGGGATCCAGACGACGCTGTTCGCCCAGCAGATGGCGGCCCGCGCCCAGCTGGAGCAGATGCGCCGTGCGCTGCCGCCCGGTGTCGGCGGCGACGACGAGGACGAGGATCCGAGGACCGTGGGCCGCTCGGGGGGCCCGTACCTGTAGCCGGTTCGGCGGGAGACGGATCGAGCGAGGGCCCGGCAATGGATGCCGGGCCCTCGCTCTGTGCTGTCGCGGCTGTCCTGTGCGGAGGTGTTCCACGTCTCGGAGGCGCCGCTCCCCGTTGTCATGAGCACAGTGAATTCGCTCGCATGCGGGGTGCGAGGCAGGACGCGGGCGCGGCGCAAGGCAACACGGTGGGGTCAGCCGGGCGGGTTGCCCGTCGAGACCTGGAGCTGGATCTTCACGCCGTCCGGATCGATCTCGGTGCCCGCGACGGGGCTCTGGTTCATGACCGAGCCTTCGCCGTACGTGTTCTCGTCGACGGGGTTGTCGTCGGCGATCCATCCCGCGGCCCGGAAACAAGCCTTCACGGAGTCGATGTTCTTGAGGTAGAAGTCCGGGACCTTGATCTTGTTCTCGTCGTTGCTGCCGAGCTCCGGCTCGACGCACTCGTCCGTCTCGATGGTCTTCGTCAGGTCGGGCCCCTTGTGCCCGGCGACCGCGGACGTGGACGGCTTGTCGGAGCCGCCCTTCTCGTCGCCCTTGCCGTTCAGCGTCAGGGCCGTGATCAGGCCGCCGACGGCGACGAGCGCGACGACGATCGAGCCGATGATCACCGCCTTGTTGCGGCCCCCGCCCCCCGGGCCCTGCATGTTCGTCGCCGGCTGGGGCGCCTGGTTGTACGGCGGCGGGGTGTGGCCCTGGGTCGCGTAAGGGGAGACGGGCGGCGGCGTCTGGTAGCCGCCCTGCATGCCCTGCTGCGGGTAGCCGTACCCGGCCTGCGGCTGCTGCGGCGGCGTCCCGTAGGGGTACGGCTGGGGCGTCGGCTGGTACGGCGTCTGGACCGGGCCGGTGTGTACCGGCGCCCCGCTCTGGTCGATCGGCGGGAAGACGGTGGAGCCCACGCCCGCGCCGCTCGACGTCTGGGCGCCCGCCACGATGCTGGGGGCGGCAGGGGCGAGCGACTGCGCCACCCGCAGGCACTCGTCGCGCATCGACTCCGCGCTCGGGAAACGCTCGTTCGGGTTCTTCTTCAGCGCGCGGGCGACGAGCGCGTCGATGGCGGGCGGCAGCGCGCGGTTGATCGAGGACGGAGCCACCGGCTCCTCCTGGACGTGCGCGTACGCGATGGCCAGCGGTGAGTCCGCCTCGAACGGCAGCCGCCCGGTGGTCAGTTGGAAGAGCATGATGCCGACCGAGTAGAGGTCGGAGCGGGCGTCCACGCCGCGCCCCAGGGCCTGTTCGGGCGACAGGTACTGCGGGGTGCCGACGACCATGCCGGTCTGTGTCATCGACGTGACGCCGGACTGCATGGCGCGGGCGATGCCGAAGTCCATGACCTTGACGACGCCCCGCTTGGTCATCATCACGTTGCCGGGCTTGATGTCGCGGTGCACCAGGCCCATCTCGTGGCTGATCTCCAGCGCCGCGAGCACATCGGCGGTGATCTTCAGGGCCTTGTCGGCGGGCATGGCGCCGTGCTGGCGCACATCCTGGTCGAGTACGGAGCCCAGCGGGAGCCCCTCGACGTACTCCATGACGATGTACGGGGTGATGATCCCGTCGAGGTCGTCCTCGCCGGAGTCGTAGACCGAGACGATGTTCGTGTGCGTGAGCTTGGCCACGGACATGGCCTCGCGCTGGAAGCGCTGACGGAACGCGTCTTCCCGCCCGAGTTCCGTGTGCAAAGTCTTGATGGCGACGGCGCGGTCGAGCCGGGTGTCGTGCGCGAGGTGCACGGACGCCATGCCGCCCTGGCCGAGCAGGTCACGCAGTTGGTACCGCCCGCCGGCCACGGACCGACCCGCGTACCGGCCCCCGACGCCGCCGTCTTGGCTCATCTTCTACGTCCCCCATAGCGCCCCGCGTCGGCGCGGCCGGTGATCGAACTCAAGCATTCCCGGCCAAGTCTGCCCGAGGGCGCGGGCACGTCAAGCTCGATGCCCGTTCCGTGACCGTACGGGCAAGAAGAGTCGCGCAAGCGTTACCGGAAATGGTCATGGGCCGGGTACGGAAATTGCGCGGACGATTTGCAAGGTCCGCACGGCAACGGGTTTGATGTCCGGTCCATCTCGGAACGGGGCCGCGGTCGAAGCCTGTAGCGTGGCCCGACGGAGACCGTACTTTCACAACCGCGCGTACTCCGACGCAGCGATCCGACAGCGGCGCGGCGATCCGACAGCACGGACAGAAACGACGGCGAGGACTGATGTCACAGCAGCAGCGCGCTCAGGGCCCGTCCGACCCCGAGGCGACTGGCGGCGGTATGTCAGACGCGCCGGAGTTGTGGGGCAACGGCGGGCTCGTCGGCGACGGTCGATACCGGATGACGCACAGACTCGGCCGGGGCGGCATGGCCGAGGTGTTCGCGGCCGAGGACGTACGCCTCGGGCGCACCGTCGCCGTCAAGCTGCTCCGCTCCGACCTCGCGGAGGACCCGGTCTCCAAGGCCCGCTTCACGCGTGAGGCGCAGTCCGTCGCGGGCCTGAACCACCACGCTGTCGTCGCGGTCTACGACTCCGGTGAGGACTACGTGAACGGCGCCACCGTTCCGTACATCGTCATGGAGCTCGTCGAGGGCCGCACCATCCGCGACCTCCTGCTGAACGCGGAGGCGCCGGGCCCCGAGCAGGCCCTGATCATCGTCTCCGGTGTCCTTGAGGCGCTCGCCTACTCGCATCAGCACGGCATCGTGCACCGCGACATCAAGCCCGCGAACGTGATCATCACCAACACCGGCGCGGTGAAGGTGATGGACTTCGGCATCGCGCGCGCCCTGCACGGTGCGCAGTCCACGATGACGCAGACCGGCATGGTCATGGGCACGCCCCAGTACCTGTCGCCGGAGCAGGCCCTCGGCAAGGCCGTCGACCACCGCTCCGACCTGTACGCGACCGGCTGTCTGCTCTATGAACTCCTCGCGCTGCGGCCCCCGTTCACCGGGGAGACGCCGCTGTCGGTCGTCTACCAGCACGTCCAGGACACTCCGGTGCCGCCTTCCGAGGTCTCGGACGCGACGCCGCCGGAGCTGGACGGTCTCGTCATGCGCTCCCTCGCCAAGGACCCGGACGACCGGTTCCAGACGGCCGAGGAGATGCGCGGGCTCGTCCAGTACGGCCTGACGATGCTGTACGAGCAGGGCGGCCACACCGGCACCTGGAACACCGGGCCGGTCACCGCCGCCATGCACGAGGGCGGCAGCACCCCGGCGATGGGCATGGCCGGCACCACCGCGCTGCCGCACCCCGGGGACTACGGCACGGCCGCGCAGCCGATGCTGCGTCCGCCGGGCGGCGACGACGGTGGCTTCGACGGGCACGGGAACGGCGGCGGTCGCGGCCGCGGCAAGCTGTGGATCTTCGCGGTGCTCGCGGTGATCGCGATCGCGGCGGGCGTCGCCCTGGCGCTCAACATGGGCAACGGCAACGGTGGCGGGGGCGGCACCAAGCACTCCCCGTCCGCGACCCAGTCCGAGACGAAGGACGAGCCGAGCAAGTCGTCCGAGGAGAGCGCGACCGAGAGCGAGACGCAGCAGCCGGGCGACGGCTCGGGCGGTCAGGGCGACTACACGCCGTCGTACACGGAGACCCGGGGCAACCAGACGCCCACGCAGTCGACGACGGACCAGCCGACCGACGATCCGACCGACGATCCGACGGACCCGGGCACGCCCACGGAGTCCGACCCGCAGACCACACCCCCGACGCCCACCACGCCGGCCGACGGCGGCAGCGACAACGGTGGCGGTGACAACGGCGGCTCCGGTGTCGTGGCCGGCACCGGCGGGGACAACTGACCGGGCCCGATCCGGACGACAGGCCAGAAGAGCGCTAGCGGCGCCGCACCCGCACCCGGGGGGCGCGCTGTGCCGAGCCGCCCCGCAGTTCGTGCACCGTGACGAACTGCGGGTCGACGCGCAGATAGACCGGGTCGAAGAGTTCGTCGTCCGCGAAGTGCGGGGCCGGCCCGAAGAGCTCGAGTTCGGCGGTGGTCGGCTCGACCTGCTCGCAGGTGCCGACGCACTGCACCGACCACTGGTCGTCGCGCTCGGCGTCCCCGGGGGCCGGGTTGCCCAGGTTGTCCGCCCCGTACGCGACGACGCTGCCGACGCAGGCCAGGTGGTAGCCGTAGCCGCGGTGCAGGCGCAGCACGAGCCGCCCGTCGACCACGATGTGGCGGGCGGAGGCGAGGAAGGGCAGGGCGCGCATGCTGGTCGCCACCCGGCCGTAGTTCACGCGGGCGAGCAGCTCGAAGCCGCGCTCGGGATCCTGCGACTGCTGCGTCTCGGAGGGCATGTCATCACTGTGCGATGCCGACGGGGTGCCGGAAAAGAGGATCCTGCCCCCAGCGCGCGGGACGTTGGTCCCTTGTCAGCGGGCACCCGGGTGAATACGCGGTCGGTGCTGCGGTCAGTGCTGCTTCTGCTTCTCGGCCTGCATACGTGCCACGTAGGCCGCGGCCTGCGAGCGGCGCTCCATGCCGAGCTTGGACAGGAGGCTGGAGACGTAGTTCTTGATCGTCTTCTCGGCGAGGTGGAGGCGCTCGCCGATCACGCGGTTGGTCAGGCCCTCGCCGATCAGGTCGAGGATCTTGCGCTCCTGGTCGGTGAGGCCCGAGAGCCGGTCGTCGTCCTTGCTGCGGCCGCCGTCGCGCAGCCGCTCCAGGACCCGGGCGGTGGCCACCGGGTCGAGCAGCGAGCGGCCCGCGGCCACGTCCCGTACGGCCGTGAGCAGCTCGTTGCCCCTGATCGCCTTCAGTACGTAGCCGGACGCGCCGGCCATGATCGCGTCGAAGAGGGCCTCGTCGTCCGCGAACGAGGTCAGCATCAGGCACTGGATCGAATCGTCCTGGGAGCGGATCTCCCGGCACACCTCGACGCCGCTGCCGTCCGGCAGGCGCACGTCGAGCACGGCGACGTCGGGCCTGGTCGCGGGGATGCGCACCAGGGCGTCGGCGGCCGTTCCGGCCTCACCGACCACTTCGATGTCGGCCTCCATCGAGAGCAGCTCGTGGACCCCACGGCGCACCACTTCGTGGTCGTCGAGGAGAAATACCGTAATTTTTCCGTCTTCGCGCACGGATTCAGTCTCACACATCGGCTCTTCCCGTGCCCTAGGTGACCGGGATAACGTGCCGGTGTTCCAGCCCCCTGCCAGGCTGTGACCAGGGATCAGTCGCACAGCTGTGACCTGCGGCGCTTCATAAACTTTGCGTGTACTAGGAAATCCAATCAACGAGTTAGTTGGAAATCCAAGCAAAAACGCAGGTCAGATGGGGTTTCGCAGATGTGTGACCCACTGGGTAACGTGCTGGGTGAAGGGTGCCGCCGGAGCACAGGTTCTTAATCGTTCTTTCTAGTCACGCCTGAACCCGGCTCCACCGCACCCACCCCGTGCGTGGACGGATCAGGCGAGCCGAGCCGACTGGCCATCCGGCAATCCCGGGGGCCGGACCGACGGAGGAGCACACGTGACCGTAGACAGTGCGGACAGCACTGCCGCAGCGCAGAAGGCACAGCAGCCGCGCAAGCGCGCTGCCGCGAAGAAGCCTGCGAAGAAGTCTGTGAAGACATCCCCCGGCAGGGCCGTCGCGCCTGCGCAGCCGGAGCTGGTCCAGCTGCTGAGCCCCGAGGGCGAGCGCGTCAGGACGCCGGAGAACGCGGTGTACGACGCCTACGTCGACGGCATCACCGACGGCGAGCTGCGCGACCTGTACCGCGACATGGTCCTCACCCGCCGCTTCGACGCCGAGGCCACCGCTCTGCAGCGCCAGGGCGAGCTGGGCCTGTGGGCGTCGCTGCTCGGTCAGGAGGCCGCCCAGATCGGCTCGGGACGGGCCACCCGCGAGGACGACTACGTCTTCCCGACCTACCGCGAGCACGGCGTCGCCTGGTGCCGCGGGGTCGACCCGACGAATCTGCTCGGCATGTTCCGCGGCGTGAACCACGGCGGCTGGGACCCGAACAGCAACAACTTCCACCTGTACACGATCGTCATCGGCTCGCAGGCGCTGCACGCGACGGGCTATGCGATGGGCGTCGCGAAGGACGGCGCGGACTCGGCGGTCATCGCGTACTTCGGTGACGGCGCGTCCAGCCAGGGTGACGTCCTGGAGTCCTTCAACTTCGGTGCCGTGTACAACGCGCCGGTGGTGTTCTTCTGCCAGAACAACCAGTGGGCGATCTCCGAGCCGACCGAGCGTCAGATGCGTGTGCCGCTGTACCAGCGCGCGCAGGGCTTCGGTTTCCCCGGCGTCCGGGTGGACGGCAACGACGTGCTCGCCTGCCTCGCGGTGACCCGGTGGGCCCTGGAGCGGGCGCGCAACGGCGAGGGCCCGACCCTGGTCGAGGCGTTCACGTACCGGATGGGCGCGCACACCACCTCCGACGACCCGTCGAAGTACCGGGCCGACGAGGAGCGCGTCGCGTGGGAGGCGAAGGACCCGATCCTTCGCCTGCGCACGTACCTCGAGTCCCAAACCGACACGGATGAGGGATTTTTCGCGGAACTCGACGCCGAGAGCGAGGCGTTGGGCAAGCGAGTGCGCGAAGTCGTACGGGCCATGCCGAACCCGGGCCACCTGGCGATCTTCGAGAACGTGTATGCGGACGGGCACGCACTCGTCGACGAGGAGCGCGCGCAGTTCGTCGCCTACCAGGCGTCGTTCGCCGACGAAGCGGCTGGGGAGGCCTGAGTCATGGCGGTACAGAAACTTCCGATCGCCAAGGCGATCAACGAGTCGCTGCGGACAGCGTTGGAGAACGACCCGAAGGTCCTCGTCATGGGCGAGGACGTCGGCGTGCTCGGCGGTGTCTTCCGGGTGACCGACGGTCTGCTGAAGGACTTCGGCGAGGAGCGGGTCATCGACACCCCGCTCGCCGAGTCCGGCATCGTCGGCACCGCGATCGGCCTGGCCCTGCGCGGCTACCGTCCGGTCGTGGAGATCCAGTTCGACGGCTTCGTCTTTCCCGCGTACGACCAGATCGTCACGCAGCTCGCGAAGATGCACGCCCGCGCGCTCGGCAAGATCAAGACGCCGGTCGTCATCCGGATCCCGTACGGCGGCGGCATCGGCGCGGTCGAGCACCACAGCGAGTCCCCCGAGGCGCTGTTCGCGCACGTGCCCGGGCTGAAGGTGGTCTCCCCCTCGAACTCCTCGGACGCGTACTGGATGCTCCAGCAGGCCATCCAGAGCGACGACCCGGTGATCTTCTTCGAGCCGAAGCGGCGCTACTGGGACAAGGGCGAGGTCGACACGGAGGCCGTCCCCGGTGACCTGCACAAGGCCGTCGTGGCGCGGGAGGGCACGGATCTGACGCTCGTCGCCTACGGGCCGATGGTGAAGGTCTGCCTGGAGGCCGCGGCCGCCGCCGCGGAGGAGGGCAAGTCGCTGGAGGTCCTCGACCTGCGCTCGATCTCGCCGATGGACTTCGACGCCGTACAGAAGTCGGTGGAGAAGACGCGGCACCTGGTCGTCGCGCACGAGGCGTCCGTCTTCCTCGGGTCCGGTGCCGAGATCGCCGCGCGGATCACCGAGCGGTGCTTCTACCACCTGGAGGCGCCCGTGCTGCGGGTCGGCGGGTACCACGCGCCGTATCCGCCGGCGCGGCTGGAGGACGAGTACCTGCCGGGTCTCGACCGGGTGCTCGACGCCGTCGACCGTTCGCTGGCGTACTGAGAGGGGTTGAGAGTCATGGCGCGCGAATTCAAGATGCCCGACGTGGGCGAAGGCCTGACCGAGGCCGAGATCCTCAAGTGGTACGTGCAGCCCGGCGACACCGTCGAGGACGGGCAGGTCGTGTGTGAGGTGGAGACGGCGAAGGCGGCCGTCGAGCTGCCGATCCCGTTCGACGGTGTGGTCAAGGAGCTGCGGTTCCCCGAGGGCACGACCGTCGATGTCGGCCAGGTGATCATCGCGGTGGACGTGGCGGGGGACGCTCCGGCGCCGGAACCGGAGGCGGTGGCCGACGCCGCGCCTGCGGAGGAGGCCGAGCCGCAGGGGCGTCAGCCCGTGCTCGTCGGCTACGGCGTCGCCGAGACGTCGACCAAGCGGCGGGCCCGCAAGGGCGCCGAGGTACCGGCCAACGGGACGGCGGCCCCGGCCGTCGCGCAGCGGCCGCTCGCCAAGCCGCCCGTGCGCAAGCTCGCCAGGGACCTCGGGGTCGACCTCACCACGGTGATTCCGTCGCACCCCGACGGGATCATCTCGCGCGAGGACGTGCACGCCGCGGTGGCGCCCGCGCCCGAGGTCCCGGCGCAGAGCCCGGCGCCGGCCCCGGTGTCGGCTCCCGTGCCGGCGGCGCCCGCGGCGTCGTACGACGGCGTCCGCGAGACCCGGATCCCGGTCAAGGGCGTCCGTAAGGCGACGGCCCAGGCGATGATCGGTTCGGCGTTCACCGCGCCGCACGTCACGGAGTTCGTGACGGTCGACGTGACGCGCACGATGAAGCTCGTCGAGGAGCTGAAGGCCGACAAGGACATGCAGGGGCTGCGGGTCAATCCGCTGCTGCTCATCTCCAAGGCGCTGCTCGTCGCGATCAAGCGCAACCCCGAGGTCAACGCGGCCTGGGACGAGGGCCACGACGGAAAAGCCGAGATCGTCCAGAAGCACTACGTGAATCTGGGCATCGCGGCGGCGACGCCGCGCGGTCTGATCGTGCCGAACATCAAGGACGCCCAGGCGAAGACGCTGCCCGAACTGGCGACATCGCTCGGCGAGTTGGTGTCCACCGCGCGGGAGGGCAGGACGTCTCCGGGCGCGATGCAGGGTGGCACAGTCACCATCACGAACGTCGGTGTCTTCGGCATCGACACCGGCACGCCGATCCTGAACCCGGGCGAATCGGCGATCCTCGCCGTCGGCGCCATCAAGCTCCAGCCCTGGGTCCACAAGGGCAAGGTGAAGCCGCGTCAGGTGACGACGCTGGCGCTCTCCTTCGACCACCGCCTGGTGGACGGGGAGCTCGGGTCGAAGGTGCTCGCGGATGTGGCGGCCGTGCTGGAGCGGCCCAAGCGTCTGATCACCTGGAGCTGAGCCGCTCAATCCCCCGGGGACCCGCCAGAAGGACCCAGTGGGCAAGGGCCGCCGCACACGAAAGTGCGGCGGCCTTTCACCCTTGCTGTGAGAACCGGAGCGGGAGAGCCGATCCTGAGTACGTACACCATGCCCACCTGCGACGCGACGAATGAGCTCCTGGAGTTCATCGTGGATCGCATGGTCGCGGAGCTGGGGCTCTCGCGGGCCGAGGCCGTCGCGCGGATCAACCGGCAGTGGCACGGCCAGGACCTGTCCGGCGAGGACGACATCGTCCTCCACGAGGACGAGCGGTTCTGGGCGCTCACGATCTACTACGAGGACGTCCCGGACTGGAGCGCGGAAGCGGACCGCGCCTGGTGGGTTCCCAAGGCGCCGCCCGCTCCCGACTCCGTGTACTGGACCGCGGCTACTTCTTGAAGCCGTAGTCCATGAGCTTCTTGGCGTCCGACGTGCGGGCGTTGACCGACGTCGACTTCAGGACCGTGCCGATCACCGTCTTGCCGCTCCTCGTCGCCGCGAAGACCAGGCAGTAGCCGGCCTCCGGGCCCGAGCCGGTCTTCACACCGATGGCGCCGGAGTACGAACCGAGCAGCGTGTTGGTGTTCGACCACGACATGGTGCGGTAGCCACCGGACTTCGTCGTGACCTTCTGCTTCGTCGACTTGGTCTTGACGACCGAGCGGAACGTGGCGTTCTTCATCGCCGACGAGGCGATCTTCGTGAGGTCACGCGGCGTCGAGTAGTTCTTGCCGTTGCCGATGCCGTCGAACGAGTCGAAGTGGGTGTTCTTCAGACCCAGGTCGGTGGCGGACTTGTTCATCTTGCCGAGGAAGGACTTCACGCGGGCGGCCCGCGTGGAGCCCGAGCCGAACTTGTCCGCCAGCGCGTACGCCGCGTCGCAGCCCGACGGCAGCATCAGCCCGTAGAGGAGCTGACGCACGGTGACCTTGTCGCCGACGATCAGCCGGGCCGACGAGGCGTTGTTCTTCACTATGTAGTCGCTGTACGCCTTCTGGACAGTGACCTTGGAATTCAGGTTGAGATTCTTGGTCGCCAGCACCACCTTGGCCGTCATGATCTTGGTGGTGGAGCCGGTGGACCGGCGGGTGTCCGCGGCCTTGGTGAACAGGGACTTGCCCGTCCCGTTGTTCATCACGAACCCGCCGGCGGCGGCGATCTTGGGTACGGCCGGTGCCGAGGCGGCCTGCGCGGAGGTGGCCAGAGCTCCGCTGGTGAGCACGGTTCCCGCGACGAGAACAGCGATGCCCGTTATGCGATTCTTCAAGTTGAACGCTCCAAGTGCCCCTAATGCGCCGCCCCTTGGGCGGGACGGGCACACTGATGAGACACCTGAAGCGGGTGGGGGGTTGCACGGCTGCTGCGAAAAACTCGGACGAGTGACAGCGGGTGACGCCGGCGTGACGGTAAGCGTCTTGAATGGTGGACGTGGCCCGGCTTGCGTACGTGTTGTATCTATGATGTGCGCATGCCCTCGACCGTCACCGAAAAGCGTGCCGAAGCACGTGCCACCGAAAAGCCTCCGCCCGCGGCCGTCCGCGTCTACGACCATGTGAAGCGCGGCGTGCTCGAACGCCGTTACGAGGGCGGGACGCTGCTCACCGAGGGCGAGCTCGCCGAGGCCGTCGGAGTGTCCCGCACACCGGTGCGCGAGGCGCTGCTCAAGCTGGAGGTCGAGGGGCTGCTGCGGCTCTACCCGAAGAAGGGCGCCCTCGTGCTGCCCGTCTCGGCGCAGGAGATCGCGGACGTCGTGGAGACCCGGCTGCTCGTCGAGGAGCACGCGGTGCGCAAGGCCGTCCCGGCGCAGCCGTGGCTCATCGAGCGCCTGGAGGAGTTCCTGGAGACCCAGCGCACCCAGGCCGCCGCCGGCGAGTTCGTGGACGCCGCCGCCACCGACCGCTGCTTCCACGCGGAGATCGTCCGCAGCGGCGGCAACGCGATCCTCTCCCGGCTCTACGACCAGCTGCGCGACCGGCAACTGAGGATGGGCGTCGCCGTGATGCACTCCCACCCCGACCGGATCGCCAAGACCCTCGCCGAGCACGGCGAACTCCTCGACGCGCTGCGCGCCGGGGACGTGGAGGCGGCGGTGGCCGTGGTGCGGCGGCACGTGGGCTGGTTCCAGAGTCTGGCGCGGGGTGACGTGCGATGAGTTCCGCCTCCTCGGGCGCCCCGGGTTCATCAGGGGCCGCGGCCATGTCCCTGCCCGGAGACCCGCCCGGCGGCCGCCGCGCGATCGCCGTGTGGTGCATCGGCGTCGCCGTCTACTTCGTCGCCGTGATCTTCCGTACGTCGCTGGGTGTGGCGGGGCTCGACGCCGTCGAGCGGTTCCACATCAACGCGTCCGCACTCTCCACCTTCTCGATCCTCCAGCTGCTCGTGTACGCGGGCATGCAGATACCCGTCGGCCTGATGGTCGACCGACTCGGCACGAAGAAGGTGCTGACGTTCGGCGTGGTCCTGTTCACCATCGGACAGCTGGGCTTCGCGTTCTCGTCGTCGTACGGGATGGCGCTCGCCTCGCGCGCGCTGCTCGGCTGCGGTGACGCCATGACCTTCATCAGCGTGCTGCGGCTCGGCACGCGCTGGTTCCCCGCGCGGCGCGGGCCGATGGTCGCGCAGCTCGCCGGACTCGCCGGCATGGCGGGCAACCTCGTCTCCACGCTGGTCATCGCGCGCCTGCTGCACGGGGTCGGCTGGGAGGCCGCGTTCGCGGGCAGCGCGCTCGCGGGTGTCCTCGTCCTGGTGCTGATGCTGCTGTTCCTCAAGGACCACCCCGAGGGGTTCGAACCGGCGCCGATGCCGACCACGCACAAGGGCGCCGCCTATGTGCGCGGGCAGATCGCGGCGGCCTGGCGGGAGCCGGGGACGCGGCTCGGGCTGTGGGTGCACTTCACGACACAGTTCCCGGCGATGGTGTTCCTGCTGCTGTGGGGGCTGCCGTTCCTCGTCGAGGCGCAGGGACTCTCGCGCGGTACCGCGGGCGAGATGCTGACGCTCGTGGTGCTTGCCAACATGGTGGTCGGGCTCGTCTACGGGCAGATCGTGGCGCGGCACCACACGGCGCGGCTGCCGCTGGCGCTCGGCACGGTCGGGGCGACGGCCCTGCTGTGGGCGGCGCCGATCGCCTGGCCGGGACAGTCGCCGATGTGGCTGCTCGTGGTGATGTGCGTGGTGCTCGGGGCGTGCGGGCCCGCGTCGATGATCGGGTTCGACTTCGCGCGGCCCGCGAATCCGCCGGAGCGGCAGGGGACCGGGTCCGGGATCGTCAACATGGGCGGGTTCATCGCCTCGATGACGACGCTGCTGGCGGTGGGGGTGCTGCTCGACGCCACCGGCGACAATTACCGGGTCGCGTTCTCGGCGGTGTACGTCTTGCAGGCGGTCGGGGTCAGCCAGATTCTGCGCCTGCGCAGGCGCGCCGCTCGGGCCGAGCGGGAGCGGGTTGTGGCTTCCCGGGTGGCTTCGGTGCACGTTCCCGCTTGAGCGGGGCGCGGCGGGGGTCGGGCTCGGGCCCGCCGGGGCGGGGCGCGGGCGCGGGCAGATCGGCCGGGGCGGTGACGAGGTTGCCCGGGGGCATTACGGCGTAATGCGCAGCCCCGCGATGATCGCCGCCGCCAGGTCCGTGTCGCCCTCCGCCTTGATGCGGTCCGCCATCGCCTCCGGGGTGACGCGGCCGCAGGACAGGCGTACGTACGTCTCCCAGTCCATGGCCAGCGTCGCCGCCGGGCCCAGCGAGGGGGCGCCGTCGATCGTGCCCTTGCCGTCGGCGTCGACGCGGACCGTGCGCAGGAATTCGACGGGGCCGTGCACGTCGAAGACGATCGCCGAGCTCGCGGGGGCGCCCGCGTCCTTCGCGACGATCTTGGGCAGGGCCTCCAGGAGCAGGTCGCGCGTGACGTACGCGCCCGGCGAGTCGAGGTTGCCGGGGCGGCCGAGGGCCCAGCGCAGGTCCTGCTCGTGCGCCCAGATGTCGAACGCCCGCCTGCGCATGGCGAATTCGAGGGTCTCCTCGACGGCGCGCGGGCCGCGCACCGTGGCTCCGGGCTCCCGGCTCTCGTTGCGCAGCTGACGCGAGCGGCGGATGACCGTGTACTCCAGCTCGGAGACCATCTCCGGCGCCGTGTGGTGGCGGCGGACGTCGACCTGCACCTCCTGGTAGCGCTGCGCCTCGGTCTGTACGTGATAGAGGTCGCGCGGCAGCGTGTGGATCGGCCGGGGGTCGCCGAGCATTTCGCAGTCGACGCCGATGACATGGGACACGACGTCGCGCACCGACCAGCCGGGGCAGGGTGTCGCGCGGCTCCACTCACCCTCCGTGAGCGGTGTCACCAGCTCGGATATCGCTTCCACGGAGTGGGTCCAGGCGTCGGCGTAGGACTGAAGGCTGGGGTGGAGACTCACGGAAGGGGACCCCTCGAGCGGTGTGGGACACGGGCGGTGAAATAGGCGGCGGGCGCGGGCACTGGGTGTCTTGGAACGTTAAGTTACGCTGCCCCGAGGCACCCCTGCAGTGCTTTCGTGTGACGATCGTAGGGCTGTTGTTGACGTTAGCCGACGGCTCGAATGCCAGGACGGTGGTAGTGTGCGCGCCTCCCTCATCCAGATCGCGGTAAACGACAACAAAGATGCCAAAGACGCCAAAGACGCCAAAGCCGCCGAATCGGTCAACGCGCGTCGGGAGCGCGTGAGTTCGCTGGTGCGTGATCAAGCCGGTTCCGCGGATCTCGTCGTGCTGCCCGAGCTGTGGACGACCGGCGCCTTCGCGTACGAGCTCTTCGCGGACGAGGCCGAGCCGCTCGAGGGCCCGACCTTCCAGGCGATGGCCAAGGCGGCGAACGACGCGGGCGTGTGGCTGCACGCCGGCTCGATTCCGGAGAGGGACCCCGAGGGCCCCCTCTACAACACCTCGCTCGTCTTCTCCCCCGACGGCGAACTCGCCGCTGCCTACCGCAAGATCCACCGCTTCGGTTTCGACAAGGGCGAGGCCGTGCTGATGAGCGCGGGCGACGAACTGGTGACCGTAAAGCTGCCGGAGACCGTCCTCGGCGTCAGCACCTGCTACGACCTGCGCTTCCCCGAGCTGTACCGCGGCCTCGTCGACCGGGGCGCCGAGACCCTCGTCGTCGCCGCCGGCTGGCCGGAGCGGCGCCGCTCCCACTGGACGCTGCTCGCGCAGGCGCGCGCCGTGGAGAACCAGGCGTACGTGCTGGCCTGCGGGAGCGCGGGGACGCACGCCGGGGTCCCCCAGGCGGGGCACAGCATCGTCGTCGACCCGTGGGGCGAGGTCCTCGCCGAGGCGGGCGCCGGGGAAGAGGTGCTGCGGGTGGAGTTCGACCCGGCGCGGGTCGGGACCACCCGGGAGCAGTTCCCGGCGCTGAAGGACCGGTTGCTGGGACTCGACCCGCCGCGACGGTGATCCGAGGGGCGGGGCGGGACCCGGACAGCGTGCTTCAGTCGACGACCCCCCGTTCCTTCTCCGCGAGATGGATGACGCAGACCGCGACAGCGATGATCAGGGCCGGATCGGCGTCCTCGCGGACCACGTTCACGCCGTAGGTGTCGCGCACCCGCAGCCAGCGGCGGGAGATCTCCGCGAGGAGTTCACCCTCGTACTCGACGGCGAACTCGCGGTCCAGGATCCGGCCGCTGACGTCGAGTTCGGTGCCGTCGATCAGCTCCACCCGGTAGTGGTTGCGCAGCAGCGACAGCCGTTTGCGCTTGATCTTGGCGAGCTGTTCGTCGCCGCGCTCGACGACCATCGTGTCGCGCAGGGCGAACATCTTCTCGTGGATGTCGATGAGGACACGTCCGTCGGGCCCCTTCAGCTCGAAGGTGTCCCGCAGATGCATCGCCTTGCCGTCGACGAGGAACGCCTTGTGGCCGTTCTCGTCCTCGATCCAGTAGTCCTCGCCGATGGCGAAGAGCCGTTCTCGTACTTCGTAGCGCATACGTCGATGAGTGCCCGGAAGCCGCCGCCCGGACGCTCCTGACGCCCGGGCGGGTGAAAACGGCGGGAAGTCGGTGCGCCTGCGCGCCGCAGGGTGAGTGGATGCGGAGAGACCGTCACCCACTGTGCCCGGAGGCTCCGTCCCGTGCGACACCGTTCCCGCCGACTCCTCGCCGCCGCGCTCGCGGCCCTGCCCCTGCTGCTCGCGCCGCCCGCGTCCTCGTCCGCCACGGATCATGCGGGCCCGCGCTATCGGGAGTACGCCGCGCTTGGCGACTCCTGGAGCGCCGATGTCACGCCGGTCGACATCCAGACCGACCAGGCGCCGAGCGGCTGCGCGCAGTCGGCGTGGAACTATCCGCGCCAGGTCGCCGCGGCCCTGAAGGTGCCGTCGTTCAAGGACGCCACGTGCGGCGCCGCGACCTCCGGACACGTACGGGCCGCGCAGGACGTGTCCTACCTGTCGGGCCGGCTCGACGGGGTCAACAAGCCGCAGATCAGCCGGGTCTCGAAGAGGACCGACCTGGTCACGTTCGGGTTCGGCGGCAACGACGTCGGGCTCGCGCGCGCGGCCGTCGGCTGCTTCAACCTGTTGCCGTCCATGAAGGTGCTGCCAGGACTGCCCGCGCCGCTCGGCGGGGAGTGCAGGGCGGGCTGGGTGAAGCGGGACGGGACCGATCTGATGTCGCAGCGGATCGCGCAGGCCGAACCGAAGATCGTCCGGGCGGTCCAGGACGTGCGGGCGGCCGCCGCCCCGGGCGCGACCGTGCTCGTCGTCGACTATCTCGCCGGGGTCTCCGCCGACCACGGCTGCTACCCCTACGTGCAGGCCCACGACGGTGACCTGATGTGGATCGGCGCGAAGCTCAAGGAACTGGACGCGATGCTCCGGTCGGCGGCGAAGAAGGCGGGCGCCGGGTACGTCGACAGTTACCGCGGCAGCGTCGGGCACGACGTGTGCCAGAAGCCGGGAACCAAATGGGTCGAGGGCTTCGTACCGCTGTCCACCGACCCGCAGGGGCTTGCCGTGCCCCTGCACCCGAACCGTCTCGGCGCCGCCCACCAGGCCCGGAGCGTGCTCAACGCCCTGCGCAAATAGATCAGTTCGCCGATATGTGCAACCGCCAACGGTGTTTGTGGGTCTTGTGTGGTGGACGTGACCTTACGACCGAAGGAACAGCTCATGTCGAGCGCACGACGCCCCTCTGTCCGCAGTAGCCGGCTCACCGCCCCGCTGATCGCCGCAACCCTGATCGCGGGCGGTGCCGCCGCCCTCTCCCTCGCACCGGGCGCCTCGGCCGCCCCCGTGGGCAAGGCCGCCCCGGCCGACGACTTCAACGGCGACGGCTACGCCGACCTCGTCGCGGGCGCGCCCGGCGGCACCATCTCCGGCAAGGCGCAGGCCGGCTATGTCGCCGTGACCTACGGCTCGGCGAACGGCCTGAGCGCGTCCAACAAGAAGCTGATCAGCCGCTCCACCACCGGCGTGCCCGGCTCGGCCGTCGCCAAGGAGAAGTTCGGCACCTACGTCTCCAAGGGCGACCTCGACGGGGACGGCTTCAGCGACCTCGTCATAGGCAGCGACAAGGCGACGACCGGCGCGGTCGTCCTGTGGGGCTCGGCCTCCGGCCTGACCGGCGGCACCAGCATCGCCACGTACGGCAAGTCCCCGCAGATCGGCGACTTCGACGGCGACGGCAAGGCCGACCTGGCCCTCCTCGCCGACCTGAGCGGCTACGGCGACGACCCCGAGGCCGAGAAGGCCGCCCTGTGGAAGGGCCCGATCTCCCGCGCCGGCGCCCCGGCCGCGAAGCTGAACTTCATGGACAAGTCCGAGTGGTACGGCTACGGCGCGGACGACGCGACCTGCGTCGACGACGAGTACGGCTGTGTCGACGGCCCGTCCTCCACGACCGGCCCGGTGACCTTCAAGGCGGTCGGCGACGTCAACGGCGACGGCCGCGACGACATGGCCCTGCGCGCCTACAACGGCGACGGCATGTGGAACAACACCGTCCTGTACGGCAGCGCGACCGGCTTCACGCGCGGCGTGGCCGACGACACCCAGGGCGAGCTGGCCCTCGGTGACGTGAACGGCGACGGCAAGGACGACCTCGTCATCGGCTCCGACCCCGCGGAGTCCGACATCGGCGAGACGAACCAGAAGGTCAGCATCACGTACGGCACGGCGGACGGCCTCGTGGGCGCCAAGACGCAGACCTTCGACCAGAGCCTGCCCGGCTTCTACGGCGCTCAGGAGGACGGCGACCGCCTCGGTTCCTGCGTCTCCGTCGCCGACGTCACGGGCGACGGCAAGGCGGAGGTCGCCCTCGGCATCTCCGGCGAGGACCTCGGCGACAAGACGGACGCGGGCTCGATCGCGCTGCTGCACGGCACCGCCGACGGCGTGACCGGCACCGGCTCCCAGGTCCTCAACCAGGGCTCGGCGAACGTGCCCGGCGCCAACGAGTCGGACGACCAGTTCGGCTCCGGCTGCCAGCTGCTCGACGTCAACGGTGACGGAACCCGCGACCTCGCCGTCTCCGCGACCGGCGAGAACGCGCAGGAAGGTGCCGTCTGGTCCTTCCCGGGCACCGCGACCGGCGTGACCGCGACCGGCTCGATCGCCTTCAACCCGACAGACCTGGCCGCCCCGGCCCCCAAGGCCCTCCTCGGCAACCCGCTCCGCTAGAACGGACCGAGGGCCTGCCCGACGCCGCCGAGTGCGCACCGCGCCGCGCTCGGCGGCGTTCGCGCGTCCACGCCCCGTGCGCCGCCCCGGGGTGGACTCGGCCACCGGACACGCGTGGCACTCTTGAAACATGAACGACTCCGCGCCCGCAGCAGCCCGCCGTGCCCGTGTCCGCGCCCCCGAACTGGTCGGGAAAGGTGGCTGGCTGAATACGGGCGGCAAGGAGTACAGCCTCGCCGACCTGCGTGGACGCATCGTTGTTCTCGATTTCTGGACCTTTTGCTGTGTGAACTGCCTGCACGTTCTCGACGAGCTGCGGGAGCTGGAGGAGAGTCACCGGGACACCGTCGTGATCATCGGGGTGCACTCGCCGAAGTTCGTGCACGAGGCCGAGCACGGGGCGGTCGTCGACGCCGTCGAGCGGTACGGGGTGGCGCACCCGGTGCTCGACGATCCCGAGCTCGCTACCTGGAAGCAGTACGCGGTGCGGGCCTGGCCGACGCTCGTCGTGATCGACCCCGAGGGGTACGTCGTCGCCCAGCACGCCGGTGAGGGGCACGCGCACGCCATCGCCGCGCTGGTCGAGGAGCTGGAGGCCGAGCACGGGGCGAAGGGCACGCTGCATCGCGGCGAGGGGCCGTACGTCGCGCCCGAGCCGGTCGCCACCGATCTGCGTTTTCCCGGCAAGGTGCTGCTGCTGCCGTCCGGGAACTTCCTGGTCAGCGACACCACCCGGCATCAGCTCGTGGAGCTGGCGGCCGACGGGGAGAGCGTCGTGCGGCGGATCGGGAGCGGGGAGCGGGGTCTTGGACCCGACGCGTTCAACGAGCCGCAGGGGCTCGCGCTGCTCGACGAGAACACCGTGATCGTCGCCGACACCGTGAATCACGCGCTGCGCGCCGTGGACCTGGAGAGCGGGGCCGTCAGCACGGTCGCCGGCACCGGCAGGCAGTGGTGGCAGGGGACGCCGAACAGCGGTCCGGCGCTGGAGGTCGACCTGTCGTCTCCGTGGGACGTGGCCGTCTTCGGCGGCAAGGTGTGGATCGCCATGGCCGGCGTGCACCAGCTGTGGACGTACGACCCCGAGACGAAGACGGTCGAGGTCGCGGCCGGTACGACGAACGAGGGGCTGGTCGACGGGCCCGGCGCCGAGGCCTGGTTCGCGCAGCCCTCGGGGCTCGCCGCCACCGAGGAGCGACTGTGGGTCGCCGACTCGGAGACCAGTGCGCTGCGGTACGTCGACACCGACGGGAGTGTGCACACGGCTGTCGGGACCGGGCTCTTCGACTTCGGGCATCGGGACGGCGCTGCCGAACAGGCGCTGTTCCAGCACCCGTTGGGGGTGACCGCGCTGCCGGACGGTTCGGTCGCGGTCTCCGACACGTACAACCACGCCCTGCGCCGCTTCGACCCGGCCACGGGTCAAGTGACCACGCTGGCAACGGACTTGCGCGAGCCCAGCGATGCCGTGCTGATCGCGGAGACCGGGGAGATCGTCGTCGTGGAGTCGGCGCGGCACCGGCTGACCCGGCTGCGGCTGCCCGAGGAGGCCGTGCGCGTCGAGTCCGTCGCGCACCGGACGCAGCGCGCCGCGACCGAAGTGGCGGGCGGCAAGCTGGAGTTGGACGTCATCTTCCAGGCGCCCGCGGGGCAGAAGCTCGACACCCGGTACGGTCCCTCGACCCGACTCCTTGTCTCCGCGACGCCGCCCGAGCTGCTCGCGTCCGGTGACGGGGCGGGCACCGACCTGGCCCGCGAGCTGGTCCTGAACCCCCAGGTCACCGAGGGTGTCCTGCATGTGTCGGCGATGGCCGCGTCCTGCGACGACGACCCTGCCAACGAGTACCCGGCGTGCCATGTGCACCAGCAGGACTGGGGTGTACCGGTCCGCGTCGCCGAGGGCGGGGCGGTGCGGCTGCCGCTGGTGCTCGCCGGGATGGATGACCGGCAGGCCTGAACAGCAGACCCGAGTGGAGTCGTTCTACGCGGAGCCCGTCGTGGCGGCGCTGTCGGCCCGCGCACCGGCGCGGGTCATCGCTCCACCCGTGTGAGCTGCGCCTTCGCCATCCGTATGCCGTCCTCGAAGCCGTGCCGCGACGCGTCCTCGTGGGCCTGGTGCAGACAGGCGCGGGCCTCCTCGGTGCGGTCCAGGGCGATCAGCGCGGTGCCGCGCGCGATGCGCAGCAGGGTCTGCCGCAGGGGTGCCACGCCTTCAGGACCGGTGCCGTGCAGGGCGAGACCGCGCTCCGTACAGGCGAGTACGGCCTGATGGTCGTCAAGGGCGAGCAGGTGGCGGGCCCGGTGTTCCAGGGCGAGCAGTTCGGTCTGTACGTCGCCTGCGGTACGGGCCAGTTCGGCGGCCCGCGTCATATGGGTGAGAGGCTCGGGGCCGGTGGCGCCGTCGCGGTCCAGGGCGACGGCGAGGTTGACCAGGGCGGTGGCCTCGGCGGCCGGGTCGCCCGCGCGGGCGGCGAGCGCCGGGGCGAGTTCGAGGTGTTCCAGGGCCTGCGCGAGGCGCCCCTCCTCGGTGAGGACCCAGCCGCACAGGGTGCGCAGTCGCGCCTCGGCGTCCGGGTCGCCGAGCCGTACGGCCGCGGCGAGGCCCTGTTCGAGCAGCGGCATCCAGTCGTCGCGTACGTATCCGACGATGGACGGCCGCTGCACCGCGACGAGCCGCCAGGCCCGGTCGTCGAGCCCTGCCGCGTGGGCGGCCGCCGCGGCGGCCGCGAGGTTCTCGCGCTGCGCGGCGAACCAGTCGAGTGCGCTCGCCCGGTCGGGCAGTCGCGGCCCGCCCAGGTCGGGTCGCGCGTCCGGGGGCGGCGCGCAGCAGGGCAGGCCGTCGGGTTCGGCGACGGCCGCGGCGCGCAGCGCGGTGCGGACGTAGTGGTCGAGGAGGCGCACGAGGGGTTCGCGGGCGGTGTCGGCGGGGTCCGTCCCCGGGTCGGCCGGGTCCGCCGTGTCGTCGTCGGCTCGGGCGAGGCCGCGCGCGTACAGGCGGACCAGGTCGTGCATTCCGTACCGGCCGGGCGCCCGCTCCGTCACCAGGTGCGCCGCGGCGAGCCGGTCGAGGGCCGTGGCGGCGTCGGCGGGGGACGTCGCGGTCAGCGCGGCGGCCGCGTGGCGGTCGAGGTCGGGGCCCGGGAGGTCGCCGAGCCGGCGGAAGAGCAGCCGGGCGCCGGCGGGCAGGGCGAGGAGGGTGAGGCGGAGCGCGGCGGCGACCCCGGTGTCGTCGATGTCGAGGAGCGCCAACCGGCGTTGTTCGTCGGCCAGTTCGTCGGCGAGCGGGGCCAGCGGCCGGTCCGGCCTGGCGTTGATGCGGGCCGCCACGACGCGCAGGGCGAGGGGCAGGCCCGCGCAGAGTTCGGCGAGCCGGGCCGCGGCGGCCGGTTCGGCGGCGAGCCGGTCCTCGGCCCCGGTGGCGGCGGCGAGCAGCTCGGCGGAGGCGGCGCCGTCGAGGACGCCGATGCCGACGGTACGGGCGAGTTCGGTGACGGCGAGGCCGTCGAGCCGCAGGCGTGAGGTGACCAGGGCGGCGCTGCCGGGGCCCGCCGGGAGCAGCGGGCGGACCTGGGCGGCGGTGCGGGCGTTGTCGAGGACGACGAGGGGGCGCCGCCGTTCGGTGCGGGCCCGGTACGCGGCGGCCAGCGCGCCCGGTGTCTCGGGGAGCTCGCGTCCCGGGACGCCGAGTGCGATCAGGAATTCGCGGAGCACGTCGGCGATCTCCGGGCCCGCGGCGCCCGTACCGGCTGTCAGGCCCGTACCGCCCGGGTCGTCGGCGCTCTCGTCGCTGAAGCCGTGCAGATCGGCGAAGAGGACGGCGTCGTAGTGCTCGCGTGCGGCGTGGGCCCACTGGAGGGTGGCCGCGGTCTTGCCGGCTCCTGCGGGGCCTGTGATGACGACGACGGCGTGTTCGCGGTGTGCGGCGGCGCCGATCGCGGCCAGCTCGCCGGCGCGTCCGACGAAGCCGCGTGGCGGCCGCGGCAGCAGGTCGGGTCCGGTCACGGCGTCGGCTGTGTCGGTTGGGTCGGCAGCGGGCGCCGGTTCGGGCGTGGCCGCCGGTTCCGGTTCCGGTACGGGGGCGGGTGCCGGGGCGGGTGCGGCGGCGGGCGGCTGGGCCTCGTCGCCCGCCAGGATCTCCGCGTACGCGTCGCGCAGCGCGGACCCGGGATCGACACCGAGTTCGTCGGCGAGCAGCTTGCGGGTGCGGTGGTACTGGTCGATGGCGTCGGACTGGCGGCCGGAGCGGTACAGGGCCCGCATCAGCGCCGCGGCCAGCGTCTCCCGCATGGGGTGGGCGACGACCTCCGCGTGCAGCAGGGAGGCGGCGCGGGCATGCTCGCCGAACTCGCCGTAGGTGTTCGCCAGTTGTTCGACGGCCGAGAGCCGTGACTCCTCCAGGCCGTCGGCGGCGACCCGCAGCGGGCCGTCGGTGGCGACGCCGACGAGCGCGGGCCCCTGCCACAGTGCGAGGGCCTCGCGCAGCAGGGCCGCGGCGTCGTCGGGGGCGCGCTGGACGGCGGCGTGCCGCACGAGCTCCTCGAAGCGGTACGCGTCGAGGAGCGACTCGGGCATCTCCAGGACGTACGCGTCGCCGTGGGTGACGAGCTCGACGCCCCACATCTCGGCGCCGCCCTGCGCGAGCAGCGCCCGCAGCCGTGACACATGGCCCTGCGCGACGGTCCTGGCCCGCGCGGGCGGGCCCTCCGGCCACAGTGAGTCGATCAGCTGGTCGAGCGGGATCGCCGTGTTGGGGCGCAGCAGCAGCGCCGCGAGCAGGCCGCGCCGTTTGGCGGGGCCGAGCGGAAGCTCCCCGCTCCCCGTGTCCACGGCAACCGTGCCGAGCAGCCGGAACTCCACGAAAGTGCCCCCCACATACCCCGAAAGCTGATGCGATCAAGAGTACGTGGAGGGAACACCGAGAAGTACGGGCGCGGGGCACCGTACGGGCCGGCCTGGCTGGTAAGCGCCGGTCCGGTGCTCATTTACGGCCCTTCGGCGCTTATATGCGCCGGTTCCGGTCGTCCTCGACCACGGTCGTCTGGGCGGGCGGCACGACCATGCTCCTGCGCCGTCCGACGCTGCGGAACACGAAGACGCCGATCAGACCGACGATCATCAGGATCCAGCCGACGAGGTCGAGGTTGACCCCCTTCATGTGCCAGTCGGTCGCGAAGCTGAGGATCGCCCCGACGGCGACCAGGATGATGCAACCTCCCAAGCTCATGAGGTCTTCCTCCCCAACAGTTGTGTGACGCACGGGTACTTGAGAGCTCCGGGTACCCGGAGCTTTCGGCGTCACACGGACCGGCCGGGAGGCGGCCCCGGCTCAACCCTCCAGGAAGGCCGTCAACGCGTTCGCCAACAGGAACGGATCGTCCGCGCCGCACAGTTCACGGGCACTGTGCATCGACAGGATCGCCGCGCCGATGTCGACGGTCTTGATGCCGTGCCGGGCGGCGGTGATCGGGCCGATGGTCGTGCCGCACGGCATCGCGTTGTTGGAGACGAACGTCTGGAACGGCACGCCCGCCTTCTCGCACGCCGCGGCGAAGACGGCCCGGCCGCCGCCGTCCGTCGCGTAGCGGTTGTTGACGTTGACCTTGAGGATCGGGCCGCCGTTCGCCCGCGGGTGGTGCGTGGGGTCGTGGCGCTCGGCGTAGTTCGGGTGCACGGCGTGCCCGGTGTCCGACGACAGGCACACGGTCCCGGCGAAGGCCCGCGCCCGGTCCTCGTAGGAGCCGCCGCGCGCGAACACCGAACGCTCCAGGACACTGCCGAGCAGCGGCCCGTCCGCGCCGGTGTCCGACTGCGACCCGTTCTCCTCGTGGTCGAAGGCGGCGAGCACCGGGATGTACGGCAGTGCTCCTGCCTCGTCGCCTCCGCTCACCTCGGCGAGCGCGGCCGTACAGGCGTGCACGGACAGCAGGTTGTCCATCCGCGGCCCGGCCACGAGCTCCTGGTCGCGGCCCAGGTAGGCGGGCGGCTCGATGGGGTACGTCATCAGGTCCCAGCCGGTGATCGAGCGCCGCTCCAGGCCGTACTCGTCCTCGACGAAGCCCAGCAGATCGCCCTCGTGCACCGTGTCGCCGAGGCCCCAGATCGGCTGCATGTGCCGCTGCTTGTCCAGTTTGAGGCCGTCCGCGGAGACGGAGCGGTCCAGGTGGATGGCGAGCTGCGGTACGCGCAGCAGGGCCCGGTCGACGTCGACGAGCCGGTCGGTGCCGTCGCGCAGCGAGATCCTCCCGGCGAGGCCCAGGTCCCGGTCGAGCCAGGAGTTGAGGAGCGGGCCGCCGTAGACCTCCACGGCGACCTGCCGCCAGCCGTTGCTGTGCAGGTCGGGCTGGGGCTTCACGCGCAGGTTCGGGGAGTCGGTGTGCGCGCCGACGATACGGAACGGGGTGTGCGGTTGCGCTCCGCTCGGCACGTACCAGGCGACGACGGCGCCGCCGCGCGTCACGAACTTTCCTCCGCTGGTGCCGTCCCAGGCGTCGGTCTCCGAGACCTGCTTGAACCCCGCCTCCTCCAGGCGCGCGGCCACGTTCGCCACGGCGTGGTACGGGGTGGGGCTCGCCGCGAGGTAGGACATCAGGCCGTCGGTGTGCCCACGATCGAAGGGGCCGGAGGGTGTGCGCATGCGGCCAGAATAGTGCGGGTGCTTCGGGCCGGCCTTTGGTGGCCCGGCGCCGCTCATCGCCCGGGCGCGCACGTCTCTCGCCCGCGGGCCGGTGGGGGCGGATCGCGCAGTTCCCCGCGCCCCTGGGGGCCTGCCTGCGGAGGCCCCGCCTGGGCGTCTGCCGACAGCTGTTGTCGGGCGACCGCGGGCCCGGTGGGGGCTGGTCGCGCAGTTCCCCGCGCCCCTGGAGCGTGCGGCTCCGCCGCAGCCCCATGGGCGCCTGAGATGGCGCACGCAGTGCGCATCTCAGGGGCGCGGGGAACTGCGCGACCAGCCACGACGAGGCCCGCGGTCGCCCGGCAAGGGACAGGGGCAGACGCGCACGCGCAAAGGCCCGCCACCCCCCGGGGGAGACGACGGGCCCGAGCCATGATCCGGCTCAGCGGAGCTAGAACGCCGCTTCGTCCAGCTCCATCACGTCGAGGCCGGACTCACTCGTGGCCTGCGCAAGCTTCCGCGCCCCGATGACCCCGGGCAGCACGTTCGCGGCGAAGAACTTGGCCGCCGCGACCTTGCCCTGGTAGAACGCCACGTCCTTGCCGGAGGCACCCGCGGCGAGCTTCTCCGCGGCGACGGCCGCGCCCTTGAGGAGCAGGTAGCCGACGACGACGTCGCCGGAGGCCATGAGCAGACGCGTGGTGTTGAGGCCGACCTTGTAGATGGCCTTGACGTCCTGCTCGGTGGCGGCGAGGTCGGTGAGCATGACGCCGACGATGGCCTCCAGCTCGACGGCCGCCTTCGCCAGTGATTCACGCGCGGCGCCGAGCTCCTCGCCGCCGGTCTCGACCGCGAGGAACTTCTTTATCTCCTCGGCGAGACCGTTCAGCGCGGCGCCCTGGTTGCGGACGATCTTCCGGAAGAAGAAGTCCTGGCCCTGGATCGCCGTGGTGCCCTCGTAGAGCGTGTCGATCTTGGAGTCACGGATGTACTGCTCGATCGGGTACTCCTGGAGGAACCCGGAGCCGCCGAACGTCTGGAGCGACTGCGCGAGCTGCTCGTAGCCCTTCTCCGAGCCGTAGCCCTTCACGATGGGCAGCAGCAGGTCGTTCAGCGCGTGCTCGGTCGAGGCGTCCTCACCGGCGGCCTCCTTGACCTGGATCGCGTCCTGCACGGAGGCGGTGTAGAGCACCAGGGTGCGCATGCCCTCCGCGTACGCCTTCTGCGTGAGCAGCGAGCGGCGTACGTCCGGGTGGTGCGTGACGGTGACCTTGGGCGCCGTCTTGTCCATGAACTTGGCCAGGTCGGGGCCCTGGACGCGCTCCTTGGCGTACTCCAGGGCGTTCAGGTAACCCGTCGACAGGGTCGAGATCGCCTTCGTGCCGACCATCATGCGGGCGAACTCGATGATGCGGAACATCTGGCGGATGCCCTCGTGCTTGTCGCCGATCAGCCAGCCCTTGGCGGGGTGCTTGTCGCCGAACGTCATCTCGCACGTGTTGGACGCCTTGAGGCCCATCTTGTGCTCGACGTTGGTCGCGTACACGCCGTTGCGCTCGCCCAGCTCGCCGGTCTCCCAGTCGAACTCGAACTTCGGGACGAGGAAGAGGGAGAGGCCCTTGGTGCCGGGGCCGTGGCCCTCGGGGCGGGCGAGGACGTAGTGGAGGATGTTCTCGGACATGTCGTGCTCACCGGACGTGATGAACCGCTTCACGCCCTCGATGTGCCACGAGCCGTCGTCCTGCTGGACGGCCTTGGTGCGGCCGGCGCCGACGTCCGAACCGGCGTCCGGCTCGGTCAGGACCATCGTCGAGCCCCACTGCTTCTCGACGGCGACGGCAGCGGCCTTCTTCTGCTGCTCGTTGCCCTCCTCGAAGAGGATGCCGGCGAATGCCGGGCCCGAGGAGTACATCCAGATCGCCGGGTTGGCGCCCAGGATCAGCTCGGCGTGGGCCCAGATCAGGGAGCGCGGCGCGGTGGTGCCGCCGATCTCCTCCGGGAGGCCGAGGCGCCAGTACTCGGCGTCCATGAAGGCCTGGTAGGACTTTTTGAAGCTGGCCGGGACGGGCGCCGTGTTGGTCTCCGGGTCGAAGACCGGCGGGTTGCGGTCGGCGTCGGCGAAGGACTCGGCCAGATCGTTCTCGGAGAGGCGGGCGACCTCTTCGAGGATGCTCTTGGCGGTGTCGACGTCCATCTCCCCGAACGGGCCGGTGCCGTACAGCTTGTCGCGGTCGAGTACCTCGAAGAGGTTGAACTCGATGTCGCGGAGATTCGACTTGTAGTGCCCCATGGCGACGGCTCCGTAAAGGCTTGGGAGGTAGACCCGCTGCGGGGGCCCTGTGTTGTCGGGCTCCGGGATCGTCCTCGTACGCGTACCAACTAGTAACCAATAGGATGCTACCCGTCGGTAACAAAATGCAACCCCTAGCGGGCCAAGTGTGACGAAGGCACCCCGGTAAACCCGGGTACGGTCCCGCGCCCCGAGACTCCTCCCGCGCCCCGATCCGCGCAAGAACCCCGTCGGTCACTTCCCGGCCCGGCGCCTCCCGGCCCTCGGTACTCTTGCCCCATGTACGGATACGAGCAGCACGCCGGGGGAGCCGCTGCCGGGCAGCAGTACGCGCCGCCGCAGCAGGGCGGGTACGGACAGCAGGCGCCGCCGCTGTACCCGGAGCCGTCGCCGCCCTCGCTCGCCGACGCGGTCCGCGCGTTCACCACCGGCTCGATGTCCGCCGAGGACTTCCAGCAGATCTTCGCGTCGTCGAAGGTCTACTGCCCGCGCGGTGACACCCCGGGTTTCCTCGCGCTGCACAACACCCAGCAGCCGGTGATCCCCATGTTCACCACGCTCAAGGAGCTGCGCCGGTACGCCGGCAAGGAGTCCAAGTACTTCGTGATCACCGGCGCCGAGGTGATCGACCTGCTGCCCACCGGGTACGGCTTCGTCCTCGACATGGAGGGCGAGCACCGCATGGTCTTCGACGCGAAGGCGGTCGAGCAGATGGTCGACTTCGCGATGCGCCGCATGTACGGCTGAAAAGCCGCGATCCACAGGCACACCGGACGCCCGGAGGGAATTCCCTCCGGGCGTCCGGTGTTATGAGTGGCAGAAAGTTCTACGTTCAACTAAAGTCGAGGCACGAGGACGCCAAGGAGGTCCCCAAAATGCCCGCTGTGACCGTTGAGAACCCGTTGACCCTGCCCCGTGTGGCCGCGCCGTCGGAGGCTGTGGCACGACCCGTGCTCACCGTGACGACCGCGCCCGGTGGCTTCGAGGGCGAAGGCTTCCCGGTGCGCCGCGCGTTCGCCGGGATCAACTACAAGCACCTCGATCCGTTCATCATGATGGACCAGATGGGCGAGGTGGAGTACGCGCCGGGAGAGCCCAAGGGCACGCCCTGGCACCCCCACCGCGGCTTCGAGACCGTGACCTACATCATCGACGGCACCTTCATCCACCAGGACTCGAACGGTGGTGGCGGCACCATCACCAACGGCGACACCCAGTGGATGACGGCGGGCTCCGGCCTGCTGCACATCGAGGCGCCGCCGGAGTCCCTCGTCATGTCCGGCGGCCTCTTCCACGGCCTGCAGCTGTGGGTGAACCTGCCCGCCAAGGACAAGATGCAGAACCCCCGCTACCAGGACATCCGCGGTGGCCAGGTCAAGCTGCTCACCACGGCCGACGGCGGCGCGCTGCTGCGCGTCATCGCCGGTGAGTTCGACGGTCACGAGGGCCCCGGCATCACGCACACGCCGATCACGATGGTGCACGCCACCGTCCGCCCCGGCGCCGAGGCGACACTGCCCTGGCGCGAGGACTACAACGGGCTCGTGTACGTGCTCGCCGGACGCGGCACCGTCGGCCCCGACCGCCGCCCGGTCCACAAGGGCCAGACCGCCGTCTTCGGCGCCGGCTCGTCCCTGACCGTGCGGGCCGACGAGGCCCAGGACGGGAACGAACCGGACCTGGAGGTCGTCATCCTCGGCGGCCAGCCGATCCGTGAACCCATGGCGCACTACGGCCCGTTCGTGATGAACACCAAGGCGGAACTCCAGCAGGCCTTCGACGACTTCCAGGCCGGCCGCCTGGGCGTCGTCCCCACCAAGGAGCGCCTGCCGCACACGTGATGCGTGTGCGCCCCCGATCGTGACGGCCCGCCGACTCTGCACCCGGCGGGCCGTCACCTGTATGCGCCTGTACGTGCCTGTGGGCACCCGCATATGACGCCCCGTCACCCGGCCGGACCCGTCCGGCGGGTGGGCAGGGCCTGATCATGATCGTGTGGCCGGGTGCAGCCCTCTCAGCAGCTCCTTCCCGAACCCGCCCGCCGCGTCGCCGCCTGGTGCCTGGTGGTGCTGCTCGGCGCCGGTGTCGCCTGGGTCGGCATCCGGCTGTGCGTCGAACTCAAGACGGCCGTCGTGCCGGTGCTGCTCGCCCTGCTCGGCACGGCCCTGCTGCGCCCCGTCCACCTCGCCCTGCGCCGCGCCAAGGTGCAGCAGTCGGTGGCGGCGGGCCTCACCTGCGCGGTGATCCTGGTCGTCGTCGGCGGCGCCTGCTACATCGTGGTCGCGGCGCTCATCGACACCGGGGACCAGATCGTGGCCTCCGTGAAGCAGGCGGCCACCGACCTCTCCGGCCGGTTCGGCACCGGCGCGCTCGACCTCGACCACCTCGCCGACAACGCCCAGGACCTGCTCAAGAAGTACGGCGGCAGCGCGGCATCCGGGGTGCTCAGCGGGCTCAGCGTCGTCGGCGAGATCGTCGCCATGGCGGTGCTCGCGCTGCTGCTCTGCTTCTTCTTCCTGCGGGACGCCGGACGCTTCCGGACGGCCCTGCGGCAGGCCGCCCCCAAGAGCGGCGAGACCCTGGAAGCCATCGCGCGCCGCTCCTTCAACTCGATCGCCGGCTTCATGCACGGCACCACGCTCATCGCCCTCATCGACGCGACCTGCATCGGCGTCGGCCTGCTCATCCTGGGCGTGCCCGGCGCGGTCGGCCTCGCGGCCCTGGTCTTCGTGGGCGCCTACATCCCCTACCTCGGGGCCTTCATCTCCGGCGCGGTCGCCGTGCTCGTGGCCCTCGCCGACCGCGGGTTCGTCATCGCCCTGTGGGCGCTGGGCGTGGTGCTCGCGGTGCAGGTGCTCGAAGGGCACGTACTCCAGCCGATGATCCAGTCGCGCACGGTGCAGATGCACCCGGCGGTGGTGCTGCTCGCCATCACGGGCGGCGCCTCCGTCGCCGGCATCCTCGGCATGCTGCTCGCGGTGCCGCTGACCGCGGCCGCGTTCGGCATCGTGAGCGAACTGCGCGGCCGCTACGGGGCCGGAGGGACCGGAGGCGCCGGGGGCTCTGTTTCACGTGAAACATCGGCTGCCGGGTCCTCCCCGGCCGCGGACGGCTCGCTGAGACCGGATGGCTCGTAGAGCTCGAACCAGATGCACTTGCCGTTGCCCTGCGGGTCCACGCCCCACCGCTGGGCGAGCAGTTCCATGAGGACGAGGCCCCGCCCCGACGAGGCGAGTTCACCGGGCCGGCGCTTGTGCGGCAGGTCGTCCGATGCGTCCGCGACCTCCACGCGCAGGCGGCGCGGGCCCTCGGCACTCCTGGCGACCTCGGCGACCATGAGCGCGTCGCCGTCGGTGTGCACCAGGACGTTCGTCGCCATCTCGGAGACGAGCAGCACCGCCGAGTCGACCTGATCGTCGTCGGCCCAGTCGTGCAGCAGCTCCCGCAACTGCTGACGGGCCGCCGCGATCCGCTCCGGCTCGGCCTGGGCGATCGTCATCGCCGTGCGACGGCCGGAGGAGGGCCCGGCCGACAACGGCGTACGCCGCAGGAGCAGCAGCGCTATGTCGTCCTCGCGGCGGTCGGCGAGCGGGCCCGTGGTGTGGTGCGAGGAGGGGCCGTGCACCGCCTGGACGAGGGCGTCGGCCAACTCCTCCAGCGTCTCGGCGGGCCCCGACTCCAGCGTCTTGCGCAGCCGGGCCCAGCCGGTGTCGAGGTCGTGCCCGCCGGTCTCGATCAGGCCGTCGGTGCAGAGCAGCAGCGTCTCGCCCGGCTCCAGGACGAGCCGGGTCATGGGGTAGTCGGCGTCCGGGTCGATGCCGAGCGGCAGCCCGCCCGCCGTGGGCCGCATCAGAACCGTGCCGTCGGCCATCCGTATCGCGGGGTCGGGGTGGCCGGCGCGGGCGAACTCCAGGACCCCGGTCGCCGGGTCGGCCTCGACGTACAGGCAGGTCGCGAAGCGCGGGTCCTCCGGGTTCCCGCCGTGGGCGGTGTCGCCGATGCCGTGCAGGAAGCGCGAGGCACGGGAGAGGACCCCGTCCGGGCGGTGCCCCTCGGAGGCGTAGGCGCGCAGGGCGATGCGGAGCTGCCCCATCAGGCCGGCCGCGCGCACGTCGTGCCCCTGGACGTCGCCGATGACCAGGGCGATCCGTCCGGTGGGCAGGGGGATCAGGTCGTACCAGTCGCCGCCGACCTGGAGGCCGCCGCCGGTCGGGACGTAGCGCGCCGCGACGCTCATGCCGGGGATCTCGGGGCCGAGGTTCGGCAGCATCGACTGCTGCAGGCCGTCCGTCAGCTCCCGCTCCGACTCGGTGACCACGGCCCGGGACAGGGCCTGCGCCAGCATCCGCGCTACCGTCGTCAGGACCGAGCGCTCGTCGGGCGTGAACGACACTGGGTAGGCGAAGCCCGCCATCCACGCGCCGATCGTGCGGCCCGCGACGATCAGCGGCAGGAACGCCCACGACTGCCGCTGGAACCGCGCGGCCAGCGGCCAGGCCGCCGGATAGCGGTGCTGGTACTCGTCCGGCGACGACAGATAGACCGCGCGCCCGGTGCGTACGACCTCGGCCGCCGGATAGTCCGTGGCCAGGTCCATGTCGGTGAAGGGGCTCACGGCGTCCGTGTGCTGGCCGTGGTGGCCGATGATGTTGAGCCGGTCGCCCGAGACGCCGAACACCACGAGCCCGTCCGGTGAGAACCCGGGCATCGACAGGCCCGCGGCGACCCGCAGCACCTCCTCCGTCGACCCGGCCTCGGCGAGCGCCCGCCCCGCGTCCAGCAGGAACGCCTCGCGAGAGCGCCGCCAGTCGCCGGTCAGCGGGGTGCGGTAGGCGGCGCCGGGACCCGGCTCGGTGACCTCCTGGAGCGTGCCGATCAGCTCGTAGGAGTCCGGACTGTCCCCGTGCAGGACGGGCTTGGAGCGGCTGCGCACGGTACGGATGACGCGGCCCCGCTCGTCCATGATGCGCAGCCGGGCCTCGGCGAGGGTGCCCTCGGCGACGGCGAGCTGTACGACGCCGTCGATCTCGTTCCAGTCGACCGGGTGGAAGCGGGCCCTGACCCCGGACTCCGTCAGGGTGACCGGCTGACCGTCGGGCGAGGGCATCCCGATCAGCCGGGCGGCCTCCACGTCGAAGGTGACGAGGCCCGCCCGGTTGTCCCACCGCCACAGCCCGGTCGCGAGAGCGGCGAGGACGTCCTCCACCGGAGGGAGGGGCTCACCAGTGCGCATGGCCCCACTCTAAGAAGAGGCGGTCGCAAACGGCCACCGAGACTATTCGCAAAGCGATCTTGGGTCGGCCGGTACCCTTGGGGAGATCCGGGTCGTCTCCCCGGGAACCCCGAACCGCAAAGGCTGGATGAACGACGATGCATCGGTACAGGTCCCACACCTGCGGCGAGCTCCGCGCCTCTGACGTCGACGCCGACGTCCGGCTGAGCGGCTGGCTGCACAATCGCCGAGACCTGGGCGGCATCCTCTTCATCGATCTGCGCGATCACTACGGCATCACGCAGCTCGTCGCCCGCCCCGGCACCAAGGCCGCCGAGGTCCTCGACAAGCTGACGAAGGAGACGGTCGTCCGCGTGGACGGCAAGGTCGTCTCCCGCGGCGCGGACAACGTCAACCCGGAGCTGCCCACCGGCGAGATCGAGATCGAGGCCTCCGACATCGAGGTGCTCGGCGCCGCCCAGCAGCTGCCGTTCCAGATCAACCAGGACGACGGGGTCGGCGAGGAGCGCCGCCTCGAGTACCGCTTCCTGGACCTGCGCCGCGAGCGCATGCACCGCAACATCATGCTGCGCAGCGCCGTGATCGCCTCGATCCGCTCGAAGATGGTCACCCTCGGGTTCAACGAGATGGCGACGCCGATCCTCACCGCGACCTCCCCCGAGGGCGCCCGTGACTTCGTCGTCCCGTCCCGCCTCAACCCGGGCAAGTTCTACGCCCTGCCGCAGGCCCCGCAGCAGTTCAAGCAGCTGCTGATGATCTCCGGCTTCGACCGCTACTTCCAGATCGCGCCGTGCTTCCGCGACGAGGACGCGCGTGCGGACCGCTCGCCGGGCGAGTTCTACCAGCTCGACATCGAGATGAGCTTCGTCGAGCAGGAAGACGTCTTCCGGCCCATCGAGAAGCTCATGACGGAGATCTTCACGGAGTTCGGCGGCGGCCGCGAGGTGACGTCGCCCTTCCCGCGCATCCCGTTCCGCGAGTCGATGCTGAAGTACGGCAACGACAAGCCGGACCTGCGCGCCAAGCTGGAGCTCGTCGACATCACCGACGTGTTCGAGGGTTCGGAGTTCAAGGCGTTCGCGGGCAAGCACGTGCGCGCGCTGCCGGTGCCGGACACGGCCTCGCAGTCCCGCAAGTTCTTCGACGGCCTGGGTGACTACGCGGTCGAGCAGGGCGCGAAGGGCCTGGCCTGGATCCGCGTCGGCGAGGACGGCACCTTCGCCGGGCCGATCGCCAAGTTCCTCACCGAGGACAACGTCAAGGTCCTCACCGACCGTCTGGGTCTCGCCGCCGGTCACGCCGTGTTCTTCGGCGCAGGCGAGTTCGACGAGGTCTCCAAGATCATGGGCGCGGTCCGCGTCGAGGCCGCCAAGCGCGCCGGGCACTTCGAGGAGGGCGTCTTCCGGTTCTGCTGGATCGTCGACTTCCCGATGTACGAGAAGGACGAGGAGACCGGGAAGATCGACTTCTCCCACAACCCGTTCTCCATGCCGCAGGGCGGTATGCAGGACCTGGACGAGAAGGACCCGCTGGACATTCTTGCCTGGCAGTACGACATCGTCTGCAACGGCACGGAGCTGTCCTCCGGCGCGATCCGTAACCACGAGCCCGAGATCATGCTCAAGGCCTTCGAGATCGCCGGCTACGACCGGGACACCGTCGAGGCCGAGTTCGCGGGCATGCTCCGCGCGCTGCGCTTCGGCGCCCCGCCGCACGGCGGGATCGCCCCGGGCGTCGACCGCATCGTCATGCTCCTCGCCGACGAGCCGAACATCCGGGAGACCATCGGCTTCCCGCTGAACGGCAACGCGCAGGACCTGATGATGGGCGCGCCCACCGAGCTGGACGAGTCGCGCCTGCGCGAGCTCAACATCCAGCTGCGCAAGCCGGTCGAGAAGAAGTAACTCCGGCTGTACGAAGCATGGCGAAGGGCCCGGAACCGCTGCGGCGGCGCCGGGCCCTTCGCCGTACCGGCTGCCGGTACGAGGTCACTTTCCGTGATCGAACGGTCATTGTCAGACGCGGCCCGTACTGTGTGAACAGCACCTGATCCGCGATGACGCAGTGGGGAGACGCCGTCATGAGTCTCGTAGAGGAGCGGTCCGCCGTGGTCCTTGAACAGGACGAGTTCGAGCAGCTGGCACGCGATGCCATACGGGCGAACGAGTCACTGCGCCTGGAGTTCATCGACGGAAAGCTGGGGGTCAAGGCCGTGCCGGATGGCAATCACGGGCGCATCATTCAATGGCTCACCCGTCTGTGTATGCAGACCAACGCCGACTGGTGGCTCCATCCGGAGCAGGGCTTGAGGGTGCAGACATACCGACGTGGCAATGCCCGGCCTGACGGCGCACTGGCGTCCAGCGATCACTTCGTCGGTCAGGGCGAGTGGGCCAGCGCCGACGGGGTCGTCATGGTCGTCGAGGTCACTTCGAACGATGCCGACACCAATCAGCGCGACCGTGTGGAGAAGCCCCGGGCGTACGCCCAGACCGACATCCCGGTCTACCTGCTGATCGACCGCGACTCCTGCGAGGTGAAGGTGCACTCCCAGCCCGACGGAGTCCGTTACGAGCAGGTGGTGACGGTGCCGTTCGGCAAGACGGTCTCGCTGCCGGACCCGGTCGGTATCGAGCTGGACACGTCGCCGCTCAAGGACTGGGTGGGATAAGCAGTCCGCGCGAGTCGTTCGGGCCGGGTCCGGTGAAGGTTCGGACCCGGCCCGGCGGTCTTTACGGAACGCACAGCTCTCTCCCATTTCCCTGACAGCATCCGCCCATAGGTTCCTCGTCCATGACGGACAACGAGCAACCTCAAAAGGCTTTGGCCACAGGCGAGTTGACGCGCCGTAAGGTCGTCCTTGCCGGCGGCGCGGCGGTCGCGGCTGTGGCCGTCGGGGGCGGGGTCGCCTTCGCCGGACAGCCCGGCCCCGACACCGCCGGCGGCGTCGCGCGCGAGGAGTGCTATCGGCTCACCGCGGAGACCACCGAGGGCCCGTACTACATCGACGCCGACAAGATCCGCCGGGACGTCACCGAGGACCGGGAGGGCATCCCGCTGGCCCTGCGCGTCAAGGTGATCGACAGCGACACCTGCCGCCCGCTGAAGCACGCCGCCGTCGACATCTGGCACTGCGACGCTCTCGGCATCTACTCCGGGTACGAGGACGCCTCCCAGGGCGGACCGGGTGGCGGGGAGCCGCCCACCGACCCGCCCACCGGGCCTCCGCCGGGCGGGGGCGGCGGCCCCGGCAAGCAGGACCCCACCGACGACAACCGCTACCTGCGCGGCACCTGGCTCACCGACGCGCACGGCCACGTCGACTTCAGGACCGTCTTCCCGGGCTGGTACCGCGGCCGGGCCGTGCACATCCACGCCAAGGTGCACGTCGGCGGGAAGATGACGGACGCCGGGTACGAGGGCGGTCACACCTGCCACACCGGCCAGTTCTTCTTCGACGAGGCCGCCGTGCTCGCCTCCGCCGAGGTCGCGCCGTACTCCACCAACACCACGGAACGCACCACGCTCACCGAGGACACCATCTACGACCAGAACGGGGTCAGCGGCGGACTGCTGCGGCTGCGCTACAAGAAGGACGCCATCGCGCGCGGCGTCGTCGCGTCCATCACCGTCGGTGTGGACCCGGACGAGACCAACGAGGGGCAGGACTGGGTGACGCCCTCGCCATCGGCCTCCGCTTCCTGAGAGCTTCCCGAGAGTTCAGCCGGAGCGCGGCACCACGAGGCCCGATTCGTAGGCGGCCACCACCGCCTGCGCCCGGTCGCGCACGCCCAGCTTGGCGAGGATCCGGCTGACGTGGGTCTTCACGGTCTCGCCGCCGACCACCAGGCGCCCGGCGATCTCCTGGTTCGACAGGCCCTCGGCGATCAGTCGCAGCACCTCGCGCTCGCGCGGGGTCAACGTGTCGGTGCCGAGGGCCTGTTGAGGGATGGCGCGCGGGCGCAGGCGGGTGAACTCCGCGATCAGGCGGCGGGTCACCGTCGGCGCCAGCAGCGCCTCTCCCGCGGCCACGATCCGGACCGCCTCGAAGAGCCGCTCGGCGAGCATGTCCTTGAGCAGGAAGCCGCTGGCCCCGGCGGCGAGCGCGTCGTACACGTACTCGTCGAGGTCGAAGGTCGTCAGCATCACGATGCGGGTGTCCGGCAGGTCGCGGACGATCCGGCGGGTGGCCTCGATGCCGTCCATGCCGGGCATGCGTACGTCCATCAGGACCAGGTCGGGGCGGGCCTCGCGGCAGACACGGACGGCCTCGGCGCCGCCCGCCGCGCTGCCGACCACGGTGAAGTCCGGCCGGCTGTCGAGGAGCGCGCCGAATCCGGCCCGTACGACGTCCTGGTCGTCGGCGACGACGATGCGGAGGGCGGCGGTCATGCGGGTCGGCTCCCGCCGCGTATCGGCAGGACCGCCTCCACGAGGAAACCGCCGGCCGGGCCCGGGCCCGCCCGCAGGGTGCCGCCCGCCGTCGCGGTGCGTTCGCGCATGCCGAGCAGACCGTGTCCCGCGCTGCCGTCCGCCGGTGCGCCGCCGGTGGCGCCGGGGCCGCAGTCACGTATGCGCAAGGCCAACTCGTCCTCCGTGTAGTGCAGTTCGACATCCACCGCGACGCCCTTCGCGTGCCGCCTGGCGTTGGTCAGGGCTTCCTGGACGATGCGGTACGCGGTCAGTTCCAGGCCCGGGGCGAGCGCGGTGACGCGGCCGCGGACGATGAGCCGGACCGCGCCGCCGGATGTCTCGCGGGCCTCGTCGACCAGCGCGACGAGCTGGTCGAGACCGGGCTGCGGGGTGCGCACCGCGGGGGCGGGTTCCGGGACGTCCTCGCGCAGCACGCCGAGCAGGCGGCGCATCTCGGTGAGGGCGAGCCGGGCCGTGTCGCCGATCGCCAGGAACGTGGCGGCCCCCTCGGCCGTCAGACCGGGCGTCGTGAAGCGGGCCGTCTCCGCCTGCACCGAGATCGTCGACACGTGGTGCGCCACGATGTCGTGCAACTCCCGTGCGATGCGCGCCCGTTCGCCGAGTGCCGCATGCGCGAGGGCCGTGCCGGTGTACGACCGGTCGGCGGCGGAGCGGCGGGCGTTCTCGGCGCGGGTCCGGTGGGCGTGGCCCGCGGTCAGTGCTGCCGCCGCGCCGGTGAGGAGGGGCACGCCGTACCGGCCGTCGGCCAGCGCGTAGCCGACGAAGGGGACCGCGAACAGGACGGCGGTGCGGCCCTGTCGGCGCCGCCCCGCCACGTACAGGACGGCGGCGAGCGCCGGCAGGCCTGCGAGGAAGATCCGGCCGTACGTGGGCGGGGCCAGCAGCACCGCGGCGGTGACGGTGACTGCCGACAGCATGGGCTGGGCCCGGAGGAAGGCGAGCGGGAGGGTGGCGGCCAGGGCGAGGGCGAGTGGGCCCATCAGGTCGGCGGGTACCGGCTGGGCCGGGGCCAGTACCTCCAGTAGGGCGGCGGTTGCGAGGGGGCAGGTGGCGATGAGGGGGAGGTCGGGGTGGGGCAGTAGGCGCCGCGCTGTCCCTCTCGCCCGCGTCCAGGTCATGGGCGTCATTATCTGCGGCGCGCGGGCGCCGGGGCGTCACCCTCCGGGGTGAGCGGATGGCGTCCCGCCGTTGGTGAGGGGGGTTCGTTCGCGGCCGCGGGCCGGTGGGGCCTGCGCCCTCGGCCTGCGCGCCGCGGGGGTGGTGTCGTCACCGGGTGCGGGCCGGTGGGGGCTGAGCGCGCAGTTCCCCGCGCCCCTGGAGGGTTACTTGCCTGCGGGTCGGTGGGGCTTCTCGCGCAGTTCCCCGCGCCCCTGAGATGCGCACTGCGTGCGCCATCTCAGGGGCGCACGCGCATGCGCCCCATGGAGCCGCGGCGAAGCCGCATGCTCCAGGGGCGCGGGGAACTGCGCGACCAGCCCCCACCGGGCCGCGGACGAAGAACCTCCTAGGGGCGCGGGGAACTGCGCGACCAGCCCGCACCGGGCCGCGGACGAAGAACCTCCTAGGGGCGCGGGGAACTGCGCGCTCAGCCCCCACCGGGCCGCACCCGGCGACGACACTGCCCCCGGCGCCGGGCGCCGGACTCGCTCCCCCGCGCGGGGGACCGTCGGACCCCGTAGACCCCGCCCGGGCGGGACGTCTGCGGAGCGGCGCGTGCCTACTGTCAGGTCGCATGACCGAGATGACGATCGAGGCCCGAGGGTTGTGCAAGCGGTACGGGGGCGCCCTCGCCGTGGACGCGCTCAGTTTCTGTGTGCGGCCGGGGCGGGTGACCGGGTTCGTGGGGCCCAACGGGGCCGGAAAGTCGACCACGTTGCGGATGATGCTGGGGCTCGACCGTCCGGACAGCGGAGAGGCGCTGATCGGGGGGCGGCCCTACACCGGACTCGCCGACCCGCTGGGGACGGTCGGCGCGCTGCTCGACTGCGAGGCGCTGCACCCGGGGCGCCGGGCCCGCGACCATCTGCTGTGGCTCGCCCACTACAGCGGCGTGCCGAGCCGCCGCGTCGACATCGTCCTGGACCAGGTCGGCCTGGTCTCCGCGGCGAAGAAACGCACGGGCGGCTTCTCGCTCGGCATGCGGCAACGCCTCGGGATCGCCGCCGCACTGCTCGGCGACCCGTCCGTGCTGATCCTCGACGAGCCGGTCAACGGGCTCGACCCCGAGGGCATCCAGTGGATCCGCGGTTTCCTCAAGTCCCTTGCCGCACAAGGGCGTACGGTCCTCATCTCCTCCCATCTGATGAGCGAGCTGCAGGACACCGCGGACCATCTGGTGGTGATCGGGCGGGGCCGGCTGCTCGCGGACACCGATGTCGGTGAGCTCCTGGAAGAAGTGTCCGGCTCCCGGGTGGCCCTGCGGACCGCCCGCCGCGCGGAGGCGATGACCGTGCTCACAGGCGCGGGCGCCACCGTCGCCGTGACCGGGGCCGATCTGCTCACGGTCGCCGGTCTGCCCGCCGAACGGGTCGCCGCGCTGCTGGGCGCGCAGGACATACCGTTCTCCGAACTCGCCCGGCATCGCGCGACGCTGGAGGAGGCCTATATGGAACTGACGGCGAGCGCGGGCGAGTTCACCGCGCGGGAGGCGTCATGAGCGGCACGGTCCGCGCCCTGCGCGCGGAGTGGACCAAGCTGCGGTCCGTGCGGAGCACCCCGCTGGCCCTGTTCGCGCTGCTCGCCCTGCTCCTGCTGATGACGGTGGCGTCGGCGAGCGGCAGCTCGTTCGACTACGGGGGCCCGGAAGCGTACGACGGCGTGAGCTTCGCGCACCGCACCACCGGTGGCGACGGCACGTTCACCGCCCGGGTGGCGGCCCAGCGGGACAGTCACGCGTGGGCCAAGGCGGGGCTGCTGCTCAAGGACGGAACGGCGAGCGGATCCTCGTACGCCGCTCTGATGGTCACTCCCGGGCACGGCGTGCGCATGATGGCCGACGGGAAGAGTGAGCTGACGGCCGGGGGCGGCACCGAGGCTCCCGTATGGCTCCGGCTGCGCCGGGACGGGAAGCGGGTCACCGGATACACCTCGGCCGACGGGCGTTCCTGGCAGCGCGTCGGCACGCTGACCGTGTCCGGGCTGCCCGCCGCGGCCGAGGCCGGGGTCTTCGTCACGTCGCCGCAGCGCGCCGTCGAGAAGCGCACCGGGCCCACGCAGGTCACCGCGCACCCCGTGCCGACGGTCGGCAGGGCCGTCTTCGACCACCTCGGCTTCCCTTCCACGCACGGGAGTTGGCAGCAGACGGACGTCATTCAGCCACCCGAGGCGGACGCCCCGCCCGCGGACGCCGTCGCACCCTCCGGCACCCTTCACCGCACCACCGCCGGAATCGCCCTCACCGGCAGCGGGGATCTCGGCGGGCTCGGCATGGGCGGGGTCGGCGAAGGGCCCGGCCTCGACCTCGTCCAGCAGTCCCTGGACGACGGGACGCAGCTCGCCGCGCTCGCGGTGATCGCGCTCGGCGTCCTGTGCGTCACCTCCGAGTACAAGGCGGGCACCGTGCGCACCACGTTCACCGTGAGCCCGCGCCGCGGCCGGGTCCTGGCGGCGAAAGCGGTGGTGCTCGGTGCGACGGTGTTCGCCGTCGGCCTGGTGGGCAGCGTCGGGGCCTTCCTGATCGCCCGGCCCTACCAGCGCGAGAACGGCTTCGAGCCGCCCCTCTTCGACAATCCGTCGCTCACAGAGCCCGGCAGTATCCGTGCCGTCGTCGGCAGCGCCGCGTTCCTCGCCCTGATCGCCGTACTGAGCCTGGGCGTCGGCGCGCTGCTGCGCCGCACCGTCCCTGCCGTGGTCCTCATGTTCGTCACGGTGATCGTGCTGCCGATCGTCGCCTCGACGACGTCCATCACGCTCGCCGACGTGGTGGGCAGCGCGACTCCCGTGGCCGGAATGGCGATTCAGCAGACCAAGCAGCTCATCGACGACGCCACCACCCCGTGGGCGGGCTTCGCCGTGCTCTGTCTGTACGTCGTCGTGGTGCTCGGCGTCGCGCACCGGCGGCTGACCCGGCGGGACGCGTGAGGCGTGCGGTCCACGGCGAGTGGACCAAACTGCGCACCGTGCCGGGCCAGTTGTGGACGATCCCAGGTCTGACCGCCGCGATGGTCGCGTTCACGGCGCTCATCGCCGCGGGCGCCCACCCCGAGGAGTCCGGCACCCTCGACCCGACGGCGCTGTCCCTGTCCGGCGTCTATCTCGCGCAGGCGGGCGCGGTGCTGGTCGCGGTCGCCGTGGTGTCGTCGGAGTACCCGCGCATGATGCGTACGACGCTCGCCGCGAACCCGTGCAGGGGCACCGTCTTCACGGCGAAGGTCCTGGTGGTGGCGGCGGCGGTGGTGGCGGCCGCGCTCCCGGCGGTCGTGGGCTCGCTGTTCGCGGGGCGCGGGGCGCTGTCCGCGTATCCCCAACTCCCCCTCGACTCAGGTGTGTTGTGGCGGGCGACGTTCGGTACGGCGGTGTACCTCCTGCTGGTCGCCCTGCTGAGCGCGGGCGTCGCGCTGTTCGTGCGGCACGCTGCGGCGGCCGTCGGCACGGTACTCACCCTGCTCTACGGGCCCTACCTGGCCGTCCTGATCATCAAGATGCCGGACCACGCGCTGCACCTCGTGCAGAAGGTGTCCCCGATGACGGCGGGGCTCGCCGTGCAGACCGTCTCCGGGCCGGGGACCGCGCCCCTCGGCCCCGCGGCGGGTATCACGGTGCTCGCCGGATACGCCGCCGCGGCGCTGGCCGCCGGGTGGGTGGCGCTGCGGGTGCGCGACGCCTGAATCCCTGCGGGGTCAGGCTTCGGGCTGGCCGCCGAAGCGCTCCTTGTACGACTCCAGGTCCTCGTCGGTGATCTTCGCGAAGAGGACCGGCGGGACGGTGAAGGCGGTGCCGGCCGGGACCGTGGTGAGCGCCCTCGCCTCGTCGGCGGAGACCCAGTTACGGGTGTCGTCGGCCAGGGCGAAGGCCGCGCGCATCGCGGCCGCGGACGACGGGATGAACGGCTCGGAGACCACCGAGTACAGGTGGATCAGGTTCATCGCCGTACGGAGGGTCAGGGCGGCGCCCTCCGGGTCCGTCTTGATCTCCAGCCAGGGGGCCTTCTCCTCCAGGTAGGAGTTGCCCGCGGACCACAGGGCGCGCAGCGCGGCCGCGGCCTTGCGGAACTGGAGAGCCTCCATCTGGGTCTCGTAGTCGGCGAGGAGCTCGGCGATCTGCTCGCCGAGCTTCGACTCGGCCTCGCCGGGCGTCCCGCCCGCCGGGACGTCGTCGCCGAAGCGCTTACGGGAGAAGGACAGGACGCGGTTGACGAAGTTGCCGAGGGTGTCGGCCAGGTCCTTGTTCACCGTCGCCGTGAAGTGCTCCCAGGTGAACGACGAGTCGTCCGACTCCGGGGCGTTGGCGATGAGGAAGTAGCGCCAGTAGTCCGCGGGCAGGATCTCCAGGGCCTGGTCGGTGAAGACGCCGCGCTTCTGCGAGGTGGAGAACTTGCCGCCGTAGTACGTCAGCCAGTTGAAGCCCTTGAGGTAGTCGACCTTCTTCCACGGCTCGCGGACACCCATCTCGGTGGCCGGGAACATCACGCTGTGGAACGGCACGTTGTCCTTCGCCATGAACTCCGTGTACCGGACGTCGGCGGCACCGTCGGGCTCGAACCACCACGACTTCCAGTCGCGGTTCGCCGGGTCCTCGTCGGCCCACTCCTTCGTCGACCCGATGTACTCGATCGGGGCGTCGAACCATACGTAGAAGACCTTGCCGTCGGCCGCGAGCTCCGGCCAGGTGTCGGCCGGGACCGGGACGCCCCAGTCCAGGTCACGGGTGATCGCGCGGTCGTTCAGGCCCTCGGTCAGCCACTTGCGGGCGATGGAGGAGGACAGCTGCGGCCACTCGTCGGAGACCTCGTCGATCCACGCCTCGACCTCGCCCTGCAGCTTCGACTGGAGCAGGAAGAGGTGCTTCGTCTCGCGGATCTCCAGCTCGGTGGAGCCGGAGATCGCGGAGCGCGGTTCGATCAGGTCGGTGGGGTCGAGCACACGGGTGCAGTTCTCGCACTGGTCGCCGCGGGCCTTGTCGTAGCCGCAGTGCGGGCAGGTGCCCTCGACGTAGCGGTCGGGCAGGAAACGGCCGTCGGCCGGCGAGTAGACCTGCCGGATGGCGCGCTCCTCGATGAACCCGTTCTCGTTCAGCCTGCGGGCGAAGTGCTGGGTCAGCTCCGCGTTCTGCGGCGAGGAGGAGCGGCCGAAGTGGTCGAAGGCGAGCGCGAACCCGTCGTAGACCGCCTTCTGCGCGTCGTGCGCCTGCGCGCAGAACTCGGCGACCGGGACGCCCCGCTCCTTCGCGGCCAGCTCGGCGGGGGTGCCGTGCTCGTCCGTCGCGCAGATGTACAGGACATCGTGGCCGCGCTGGCGCAGGTAGCGGGCGTACACGTCGGCCGGGAGCATGGACCCCACCATGTTGCCCAGGTGCTTGATCCCGTTGATGTACGGAAGGGCGCTGGTGATGAGGTGTCGAGCCATCGGGGGCTGCTCCCAAGTCGTGACGATGTCGTTGCGCGCAGTGACGGGTTTCGACTGCGGTTTCGGCTGCGGAATCCAGAAATCGTATCCGACATGGGACGGCCGCCCGCGCGGTGTTTTACTGCGCGGACGGCCGGTGCGGTGCGTTGTGTGTGTGGCGTAGCCGGGTTACGGGCGCCAGGCCGCCAGCACTCCCTCGTACAGCTCCGCGTCGGTGAGCTCGCGCGGGGTCGGGCCCGCGTGGAAGAAGCCGGCGTTGTCCGCCGTCAGCTTGCGCAGGTAGTCGAAGCCCTTGGCGTCGTGCTCGCCGAACGCGACGAACTGGAAGAACAGCGGGCGGCTCGCCGCCTTCGCCAGGGCCTCCGTCGCCGGGCGCTGGGTGTCCGGCGGGCCGTCCGTCTGGAAGACGACCAGGGCCGGGGCCGTCGGGTCCGCGCTCTTCTCGTGGTGCGCGACGATCTCCTCGACGGCGCGGTGGTAGCTGGTGCGGCCCATCCGGCCGGCCGCGCCGTGCCACTCGTCGATCTTGCCGTCGTACGTGTCGTCCAGGGCGAGGTCGCCGGTGGCGTCGATGTCCGTCGAGAAGAACACCGTGTGGACGGTCGGGGTCTCGCGGTCGTCCAGGTGGGCGGCGAGGGCGAGCGTCTGCTCGGCGAGGGCGTTCGCGGAACCGTCCTTGTAGTACGGCCGCATGGACCCGGACCGGTCGAGCACGAGGTACACCGTGGCCCGCGCCCCGGTCAGCCCCCGTGCCGCGAGGACGTCCCCGGCGGCCTTGTAGGCGGCGACGAGCCCGGGGGCCCGCGTCTTGACCGCGTCGGCGAGGTGGGCGGATGCCTTTGCGGCGGCGGCAGTCTCTGTCTCGCCCGGGGTCTTGCCCTTCGCCGGGGCCTCGGCCTTCGCGACGGCCGCGTCCTCGGCGGCCGGGGCCTGCGCCTCTGCTACGACCTTGGCCTTCGCGGCGACGGTGGTCTTGCCCGGAGCCTTGACCTTCGCCGGGCTCCCCGTCTCGGCCGGGGCCTCGGCCTTCGCGACGGTGTCGTGCTCGGCCGGGGCCTCGGTCCCCGCCGCGACGGTGGCCTTGCCTGCGGTCTCTGCCGTGGGCGTCGCCGGAGCCTCGGTCTCAGTCTTAGCGGGGGCCGCAGCCGCCGCCTTGGTCTTCGCCGCGCTCGTGGTCTTGCCTGCGGCCTTCGTCTTCGCCGGGGTCGTGGTCTTGCTTGCGGCCTTGGTCTTGGCCGGGGTCTTGGCGGCCGTTGTGGCCGGCGCCTCGGTCGGGGCGGGAGCGTCGGGCTCGGCCGGGGCATCGGTCTTCGCCGACGGCTCGGCCGGAGCGTTGGCCTCTTCTACGATCTCGGCCTTCGCCGGGTCCTCGGTCGTCGCGGGGGCCTCGGCCACGGGCGCCGCCTTGGTCTTCGCCGCGCTCGTGGTCTTGCCCGCGGCCTTCGTCTTCGCCGGGGCCGCGCTTTTGCTCGCGGCCTTGGTCTTGGCCGGCGCCTCGGCCGCGGCGGGAGAGTCGATCTCGGCCGGGGCCGCCGCCTTGCCCTTGACCGGGGCCTTGCCCTCAGCCGCGGCCGTGCTCTTCGCCGCAGTCTTCGCTTCGGCCGGGGCTTCCGCTTCGGCCGTGACCCCCGTCTTGGCTTCAGGAGCGGTCGGCGTCTCGGCCGGGGCCTCGGTCTCCGTAGCAGGCTCAACCGGGGCCTTGCCTTCAGCCGGAGCCGTGCTCTTCGCGGCGGCGGCCGTGTCCGTCTCGGCCGGAGTTTTGGTCTCCGTAGCAGGCTCAACCGGGGCCTTGCCTTCAGCCGGGGCCGCGCTCTTCGCGGCGGCGGCCGTGTCCGTCTCGGCCGGAGTTTTGGTCTCCGTAGCAGGCTCAACCGGGGCCTTACCTTCAGCCGGAGCCGTGCTCTTCGCGGCGGCGGCCGTGTCCGTCTCGGCCGGAGCTTTGGTCTCCGTCGCAGGCTCAACCGGGGCCTTGCCCTCGGCCGGGGCCGTGCTCTTCGCCGCAGCCTCCGCTTCAGCCGGGGCTTCCGCCTCAGCCGCAGCCTCCGCTTCAGCCAGGGCCTCCGCCTCAGCCTTCGCGGACGGCTCAGCCGTGACCTCGGCCTCCGCGGCCTGCGCCGGGAGTGCAACCTCTTCCGGCGCTTCCGGCGCTTCCGGGGATTCCGCGGCCGGGGCGGAGCCCACTCGTTCTCTTCCCACCGGGCGGGACGGCTTCGGCACGGCGACGTTGTCGAACGCCGCCGCCACCAAGTCGTCCGCCTCGCCCTTCGACGGCCCGGGAACCTTCGGCTTCTCCGTGGACGCGGAGGCGGACGCGGAGGCGGACGCGGAAATGGTCGGCTCCGGCGACGGCGCCGGCAGCGTGACCTCCGGCTCCCCCGCGGCAGCGGCTTCCGTGTCCCGCTTCCGGGACCGCCCGAACGCGTTCCGCAGCAGATCCAGAATGCCCATGTGCGCAACCTTCCGCATGAGTTGGTCCCCAAAGTCCCTGGAACCCCTGGCCAGGGCGGACACGTAAGGTTAGCCGCCACTGAGCGTGATCTTGGGAAGGGTCGGTCCGATCGGCCCAGCGCGCAACTGCCGCCCACCCCGGACAGGTTCACTCCGCGTTCATTCGACGTCCCCCCACACGCACCCGTACGCCCCTAGCGTCACGCCCGTACGAATCGCAAAGGGGAGGAAAAGCGTGCGCAAAATGCTGCCGCTGGTCACGGTCAACGGGGCTCACGCCGGGGGACGTTCGGCACTGACATGCCGGTTCCGGTGCGGTGACGCCTGTTTCCACGAGGTGCCGAACACCAGCGACAACGAGTACGTCGGCGACGTCATCGCCGGTGCGCTCGACCGCCGTTCGATGATGCGCACCGCCGCCGTGGTGACCGTCGCGGCCGCCGCCGGTTCCGCCGTCATCGGCACGGGCGCACCGAGCGCACAGGCCGCCACCCCGGCCACGTATGAGGACACGCACAAGAAGGGTGAAAGCGGGGCGCGCGGGCTGCGGTTCGCGCCCGTCGCGCCGAACACCGCCGACACCGTCACGATCCCGCGCGGCCACGCCCAGAACGTCGTCATCCGCTGGGGTGAACCCATCCTGCGCGGCGCCCCCGCCTTCGATCCGGAGAAGCAGAGCGGCAGGGCCCAGGCCGGGCAGTTCGGGTACAACAACGACTTCCTGAGCCTGCTCCCCCTGCGCGGGGAGCACGGCCGACAGGTGCTCGTCGCCAACCACGAGTACACGGACGAGATTCTGATGTTCCGGGGGTACGACCCGGAGAACCCCACGCGCGCGCAGGTCGAGGTCGCCTGGGCCGCGCACGGCCTCTCCGTCGTCGTGGTGGAGGAGGCCAGGAGGAGCGGGGCGCTCAACGCCGTCCCGCGTCATCACCTCAACCGGCGGCTCACCGCCACCAGCCCGTTCCGTCTCACGGGACCCGTCGCGGGCAGCGCCCTCGTCCGTACGAAGGCGGACCCGCGCGGCACCACCGTCCTCGGCACCCTCAACAACTGCTCGGGCGGCACCACCCCTTGGGGCACCACGCTGCACGGCGAGGAGAACTTCAACCAGTACTTCGCCCACGCCGCCGACGTGACCGATCCGGTCGTCGCCGCCCGCCTCAAGCGGTACGGGGTCAGCGGGAGCGCCTCCGAGCGCAAGTGGGAGCGGTTCGACGAGCGCTTCGACCTGACCAGGGAGCCGAACGAGATCAACCGGTTCGGCTGGGTCGTCGAGCTCGACCCGTACGACCCGGACTCCACACCCCGCAAGCGCACCGCCCTGGGCCGCTTCAAGCACGAGGCGGCCCAGCCGCGGCTGACCGACGACGGGCGGCCCGTCGTCTACATGGGGGACGACGAGCGCTTCGACTACTTCTACAAGTTCGTGAGCAGCAAGCGCGTCGCCAAGGGCCACTCGCGCGCGGCGCACGAGCACAACCTCACCCTTCTCGACGAGGGCACGCTGTACGTCGCCAAGCTGCACGGGAACTCGCCCGCCGCCGAGATCGACGGCACCGGGAAGCTGCCGTCCGACGGTGAGTTCGACGGCGGCGGTACGTGGATCCCGCTGGCCACCGCCCACGCGGGCGGCCGCGCCGTCTCGCACGTCGAGGGCATGAGCGCCGAGGAGGTGTACCTCTTCACGCGGTTCGCGGGCGACGCGGTGGGCGCCACCAAGATGGACCGGCCCGAGGACATCGAGCCGTCGCCGCGCACCGGCAAGGTGTACGTCGCGCTCACCAACAACACCGACCGCGGCAAGGCGGGCAAGGCCGGTGCCGACGAGGCCAACCCGCGCGACCTCAACAAGCACGGGCAGATCCTGGAGCTGACCGAGCGCCGCGGCCGGGCCGAGGCGACGTCCTTCGGATGGTCGCTGTTCCTCGTCGCCGGTGACCCGGACGACCCCGCCACCTACTTCGCCGGGTTCCCGAAGGAGAAGGTCAGCCCCATCTCCTGCCCGGACAACGTCGCCTTCGACCCGCACGGCAACCTGTGGATCTCGACCGACGGCAACCAACTCGGTTCGCACGACGGCCTGTTCGGGGTCGCCACCCGGGGCGAGCGACGCGGTGAGCTGAAGCAGTTCCTGACCATGCCGAACGGCGCCGAGACCTGCGGTCCGCTCGTACAGGACCGGCGCGTGATCGTCGCCGTGCAGCACCCGGGCGAGGTCGACGGAGCCTCGGTGGAGAAGCCCGCGAGCGCCTGGCCGGACGGTCCGGGCCGGATCGTGCGGCCCGCCGTGGTCTCCGTGTGGCGCGAGGACGGCCGCGACATCGGCGTATAGACCCGGAACGGCGAAAACGTCAGGCCGGGTTCTGGACCTTGGTCCCGAGCCGTTCCCGGTACACGGGGGCCTGGTGCACCGCCTCCTCGTACGCGGCGCGCAGATCCGGCAGCACGGCGTCGAGCAGGGCCTCGGAGCGGGCCGCGAGCAGCAGTCGTACGCCCACGGGGTCGCCGTGCAGCGGCCGGATCGCCATGTCCGTACGGGCGCGGGAGGTGGGCTGGCACAGGGCGACGACCTCGCCGGTCGCGACGAGGGACGCGGCGGTGAGGTAGTCGCCGTGCAGGACGCGGGGTTCCAGGCCGGCCGAGCGCAGCGCGCGCAGCAGGCCGTCCCACTCGCCGTCCACGGTCGGGTCGACCATCCACCGGTCGCCCGCCAGGTCGCTGAGCCGCACGACGCTGCGCCGGGCGGCGGGATGGTCCGTGGCCAGGGACACGAACTGCGGCTCGCGTTCGACCAGGACCCGGCATATCAGGCCCGGCGGCACCCGCAGCGGGCTGCCCTCGACCTCGTGCACGAACGCCACGTCGATCCCGCCCTCGGCGGCCAGGCGCAGCAGCGCGTGGGCGGAGACGTCGACGCGCAGGGTCGGTTCGGTGCCCAGGAACGCGGCGTTGGTCCGCAGGCGGCGCAGCCAGCCCGGCAGGGCGCGGCTCGCGGTGGACCCGATGCGCAGGCGGCCGGGGCCCTCGGCCGTGGCGGCGGCGGCCGCGCGGGTCTCCTCGACCAGGCCGTGCAGGCCGTCGACGAGCGGGCGGGCGCGGGTGAGCAGGACGCGGCCGAGCGGGGTGGGGCGGCAGCCGGTGCGTTCGCGGGTGAAGAGGCGGCCGCCGAGGAAGTCCTCGATGCGGCGCAGTTGCGTACTCAACGCGGGCTGGGTCATGCCGAGTTGGCGGGCGGCCTTGTGCAGGCTGCCGGTGTCGTCGATGGCGCACAGGGCGCGCAGGTGCCGCACGTCCAGCTCCATAGGCGTCGAGAGTAAGGCGGTCGCGGGGGACACACCAGTACGCCTCATGAGCCTCAGTGGTCTCTCCGTACCTGCGCGATCTCCGGGGGCCCGGTGATAGTCCGGTGTTATCGCCAAGTGCCATCATTCCCAGGCGCCTCTCACGCCCCCACACTCACTTGCATGACCATGACACAAACCCCCACAGTCATCCGTCTCCTCGCGTGCGCGTTCGGCGCGGGGCTCACCGTCACGGCGCTCGCGGCCGGTCCCGCCACCGCGCAGACCCAGCCGCAAGCCCCGGCGCCGGCGCAGGCGCGCTATGCCGGGTCCGCCGAGGACGCCGCCGCCAACAGAGCGTTCTTCGACGCGGTCCTGAAGTCCGTCGCCGAGAAGCGGGCCGCGAACCCCGGCGCCGCGCAGGTCACCGTCACGTACAACGCGTCGAGCGCGCCCTCGTTCCGGACGCAGATAGCGAACAGCACGTCCATCTGGAACTCCTCGGTGTCGAACGTGAAGCTCCAGTCGACCTCCGGCGGCGGCGACTTCGCGTACTACGAGGGCAACGACTCGCGTGGTTCGTACGCGTCGACGAACGGGCACGGCAGCGGCTACATCTTCCTCGACTACGCGCAGAACCAGCAGTACGACTCGGTGCGGGTGACCGCGCACGAGACCGGGCACGTGCTGGGCCTCCCGGACCACTATTCGGGTCCCTGCAGCGAGCTGATGTCGGGCGGCGGCCCCGGCACGTCCTGCACCAACCGCTACCCGAACGCGAACGAGAAGTCCCGGGTCAACTCGCTGTGGGCCAACGGCTTCGCCAAGGCGCTGCAGAAGGCGGAGGCCGCTCTCCGCTAGGGGTGGGGACTTCTCGCGCCGTTCCCCGCGCCCCTGGAGCATGCGGCTCCGCCGCGGCTCCAGTGCCTGAGATGGCGCACGCAGTGCGCATCTCAGGGGCGCGGGGAACGGCGCGACCAACCCCACTCACGCCGCGGTCGGCGCATCACCTGTGGGTCCCCCACGCACCCCGATGGCCCGGGCGGCGGCCACTTCCTGACGGACGTGTTCCAGGACGCCGTCCCGGTCGGTGCGGGCCGAACCAAAATCGGCCCGCACCTCCTCCAGCACCACGGAATCCCGCAAACCCTGCGCCAACTCCTGCAACTGCGAGGCCACTTGGGTCACCTCCGGCGAAGAAGGCGGAGGGGAACCATGACGGACCCGCACCCGCGCCGCGGTCGTCGCGTCCACGATGCGTTCGACCGCGACGACGAGGGGCCACCATGCCGCCGCCCGCCTCCCCGTGGGCGGCGGCTCCGTGAGGGCGCGCTGGAACTCGGTGCGGATCACGGACAGGTCCCGGTACAGGCGCCGCCTCATCCGGGCCCGGGCCGCGGGGTCCGCCGTCGCCCCGAACGCGCACTCCACGTACGACGCCGTGTCGGCCACCGCGTCGGCGAGCCGGTCGCCGATCCGCGTGTGCCAGCTCTCCGGCCACAGCAGATACCCCGCTACGAGCGCGATGGCGCAGCCCATCAGGCTGTCCAGGAGCCGGGGCCCGAGCAGCGCCGTGCCCTGGTGGTTGAGGATGTCGGAGAGCAGCAGGATCACCGGGGTGATGGCCGCGGTCTGGAAGGCGTAGCCGCGCGGCGTGAGCGCGGGGATGAGCGGCGCGAGCAGCAGCATCACCGGCACGTCCCACCAGCCGAGCGGCACCTCGGCGAGCACGGCCGCCGCCACGACGAGTCCCACCGCCGTGCCGAGCGCGCGCAGCACCGCCCGTGAGAACACCGAGCCGAAGTCGGGCTTCATGACGAACGTGATGGTCAGCGCCACCCAGTAGGAGCGCGGCACCGACACGAGCGACACGAGGGCCTGCGCGATGCCGATGCACAGGGCGAGCCGCAGGCCGTAGCGCCAGGAGGCGCCGGACAGGATCACGTTGCGGGCGCCCCGGCGGGCGCGCACCCGCAGCGCGGCGGGATGCCCGAGCCGGTCGTCGACGTTGGTGAACTCGCTGTCCCCGGTCCGCGCCGCGACCTCGGCGGCGTGCCGCACCGCGTGATCGAGGGCGCGCGCGGCGGGCCCGTCGGGCTCGGGCAGCACCAGCGGTACGCCGTCCGTGGGCCGACCCGCCGCGATGGCGTCGGCGAGTGCGCGTACGGCGGCGGGCACCTGCGGCGGCAGCGGCACCCCGCACTGGTGGGCGGCGGGCCCGGCCTCCACGACGGGCGTCACGGCATTCAACTGGCTCACCAGGCGCACCAGTTCAGGGTTACGTCCATGCGTACGGGCCCGCCGGGCGAGGACGAGGTCGTAGGCCTGGTTCAGGGACTGGGTGACGGCGATACGGGTCTCGGCGTACGTGAGCGGGTCCTGGCCCGCGGCTTCGATGAGGTGGGCGACGCTCCGGTACGTCGACGCGACCGCGGCCCGCTCGGGCACCCCGCCCCGCAGCGGCCAGGCGAGCAGCGCGAGGAGGAGGACCAGCGCGCCGCCGCTCGTCATCAGGAGCGGCGCGAGCCACCAGTCGCCGGGCATCGGCAGACCCGCGCCCACCACGCAGTTGAGCAGGAGCAGCAGCCCGGCGACGGAGGCGACCGCGCCGATCGTCGAGATCATCCCGGAGACCAGGGCGACGGCGGTGACCGCCGCGACCGCGAGCCAGCCGTGGCCGAAGACCAGGGAGCCGATGGTCACGCCCAGCGCGCCGAAGAGCTGGGGGACGGCGATGTTGAAGATGCGCATGCGGTACGCGTCCGCTGTGTCGCCGATCACTCCGCTGAGGGCGCCCATGGAGGCGAGGGCGCCGTAGGTGGGGTGGTTCGTGGCCAGGCCCACCGCGACGGGGGTGGCCATGGCGATCGCGGCCCGGGTCGTGGCTGCCCAGGGGATGGCCGCGCGTTGCGGTCTCAGGGTTCTGACCAGCCAGTCGGGGGGTGTCAGGCGGGGCGGCATGGGGTCATTATGCGAGTTGTGCGCACCGTCACGGGGCTCCGCCCCGGGCCCCGCTCCTCAAGCGCCGGAGGGGCTTGAATCGGGGCTGAATTGGTGCAGCGTCAAGTCCACCAGCAGCGCCCTGTGATCCGTGTCCCGCAGCGTCAGGAAGCGGGTCTTCTCCGCCGAGAACTGGGCGCTCACCAGCACATGGTCGATCTGCGTGCCCAGCGGCGGAGGTGCCGACGACGGCCAGCTGGGGGTGCGGGCGTGGCCGGTCAGTGCGGCCGCGTCGCGGAGCCGGCCCGCGTCGAGGATGTGGCGGAACGCGGCGTGGTCCTGCGTCGCGTTGAAGTCCCCGGCGAGGATGGTCGCGGCTGCGGGGTCGGCGGCCGCGAAGTCCCGCAGCCGGCCCAGTTCGCGCCGCCAAAGACCTGTCTGCCGCGGCAACGGCGGCATGGGGTGCGCGAGTTGGAGCCGTACCGCGTGCCCCCGTACGTTCGCGGTCGCACCCGGCATACCCATCGTCCCGGGTACGGCCGGCGCCGCCTTCAGCGGGAACGTGCTCAGGATCAGGGAGCCTTCCGAGCCGTCCGCGCGCACCGCCTGCCGGTACGGGTACGCGGTCTTCAGGGTGTCGGCGGCCAGCGCGTCCTGGCAGGCGTAGTCGCATTCCTCGACGAAGACGAGGTCCGGCTCGTGCTCGGCGATCGCGTCGATCAGTGCGTCGGTGCCGTGCCCGAACTGCACGTTCGAGGCCAGCACGCGGATCCCGGAGACGGGCGCGCCCCGGGCGTCGGCGTCCTTCCCGTACGGCTCCATGTACCAGGCGAGGGCCCCGAGCGCGACGACGCCCCACAGCAGTCCGGTGCGCCAGCGGGAGAGCAGCGCGAGCAGCAGCGCGGCGGCGGTGGGGACGGTCAGCCACGGCAGGAAGGCGAGCAGTTGCGGTACGGGCGTGATGCCGTCGCTGTCCGCCGCGCGGCAGCCCACCACCACGCTCACCCCGGCCAGGAGCAGTGCGGCCGCCCATGCCCCGGCCCTGTGCACACGACGCTGGGTCAAGGGCCGGCCTTCCCTGAGAAGTTCTTGTGGATCCTCAGGGAAGGACGGAACCGTGGGCCGAACGGTTGTCAGGCGTGCTTCGCCGGTCCGGGACCGGCTGAGCGGCCCGGCTCGGTGGCGAGCGCCCAGATGACGAAGACGCCGACGCCGATGGAGATCAACGACCACACGGGCGCGTACGGCAGGAACATGAAGTACTCGATGATGTACAGCGCGGCGAGGCCGATGCCCACGCCGCGCGCCCAGTCGGCGCCCTTGAGGATGCCCACGCCGGTGAGTGCCACGAGGATGCCGATGACCAGGTGGATCCAGCCCCACGTGGTGAGGTTGAAGGAGTAGACGTAGTCGCCGATCCGGCCGTACACGTCGTCCTTGGCGATGCCCGCGATGCCGTTGAGGATCCCGAAGATGCCGCTGACGAGCATCAGGACACCGGCGAAGGTGGAGCCACCGGTGGCCCACCCGCTGCCGCCGTCGCGGGTCGGGTCGGAAGCCGGCCCGTGGGCGCGGCCCCGGTGCTCCGACGACCAGGCGGCCGAGCCGGGTTCGGTGGTCGGGGGCGTGTGGGTCGGGGGTGTGTTCGGGGGTGTCGTCTCGCTCATGGGGCGCCTCCTCGTGTCAGGGGAATGTTCGCCCCGGCGCGGCCCCGCGGCACTCGGCGCGCGGCTGAACGGGTGACACGTCGGCGGGCCGGTCACCCGGATGCGGGGAGCGGCGGCGCCCGAGGCGGCCGGGGCCGAACCGGCCCGTCAGCCACGCCACCAGCGCCACCGCCGCGCCCACGCCCACGATCACCCACGACGCGGTCCGCATCGACGACGTCAGCGCGTCGTACACCGCGCCCGCCGTCGCCTTGTCCGCATCGTTGTCGAGGTCGCCGAGGGTGAGGGAGCGGGCGATCGTCAGGGCGATGAGCAGCGCGCCCGCGCCGAGGGCCATACCGAGCGCCGTCGCGGTGAGGGCGCGGCGGCGGCGCACGGCGAGCAGCAGCCCCGCGACGGCGAGGACGAGGGCGGCCAGGGGCAGCCAGGGGCCCGCGACCTGGAGCAGGTGGAATCCCTTGCGCAGCTTGGCGAGGTCACCGGAGGAGAGCAGGGTGATCCGGGTGTGGGTGACCGGGATCTGGTCCGCGAACGGCACGCCGTCGTCCTGGAGTTGCCGCTTCACCTGCTCGGTGACAGGGGCGAGGTCGAGGGTGACGGCGTCGGTGCTGCCCTCGTCGAGGGCTTTCTGTACGGCGTCGTGGGCGGCCCGGTTCGCGGTGTTCCAGGCGTTCTGGAACGCGGGGGTGCCCGTGAACGAGACGGCCGCGTCGTGCAGGTACCGCTCGACGGTCGACTGCAGGGGGCCCACGCTGATGTTCTGCATGATCCCGGTGGTCACCGCGGACCCGACCGAGTTCTGCACGTCCGGGTCGGTGGCGAGCGGCGCCATCGCGGACACATAGCGGTCGCTGTCGCCGATCTCGTACTTCGCCCAGGTGGAGAGGGTGCCCAGGGGCACGAGGAGACAGGCGAGGACGAGCAGGACGGGGGCGAGGACGGTGCGGATCACGCCTCAAGGCAAGACCCCGGCCGCCCGGGACGCGAACGGAAGGCCTGCATTTGGCTGACCGGGGCTCCGGTGGAGCACTGGGCCGAACGGGTGTTTCCTGGACAGGGGAGCTAGGAGGCTGATCATGCGCCGCACCACTCCGGCCCTCACCGCCGCCGCCCTTCTGACGGGCGGAGTCCTCGCGGTGAGCGCGGCCGCTCCGGCCAGTGCCAACGCAGGCGCCCATCACGGCGGTGACGTCGTCTGGGGGACGGTCGTCTCCCGTTCCGATCTCAACTTGCGCTCCAGTCCCAGCATGTCGTCCTCGGTCGTCTACCGGCTCGCGCCGGGCAGTCAGGACCGTCTTGAGTGCGCGGCCCACGGGTCGACGGTGAACGGCACCTCGACCTGGTTCTGGTTCACCGGAGCCCACGGCTGGGCCAGCGCCTCGTACGTGGACACCAACGGCCGGGGCGTGCCCAACTGCTCCACGCACGGCTCGCCCGACAAGCAACAGCACCAGAAGAAGCGGGACGGCGGTAATCCGAGCGGATTCTGGTACCGCTCGGACTACCGCGTGGAGTTCGGCTTCACGAAGTGACGTGCTCGGGCGCGTACTCGCTCGACGAGTAGTAGCGGTAGTACACCGCCACGAACGTGGCGCCGCCCACCACCGCGCCCAGCACGACGGACCACAGGATCGCGCCGTTGGCGAGGCTGTGCAGGAATCCGACGGCGATGCCGGCGAAGGCACCCCAGACCATGGCGCGGGCGCCGATGTGGCGGCTGCCCTGGCGACTGCACCACTGATGGATGCCGAAGCAGAGCGCCGCGACGATGATTCCGCTGATGAAACCGAGGGCGATGTTGCCACCGGTGACTCCGTGGCCGAAGCGCTGGATGTTCGCCGCCCAGAACCCGTAGAGCGCGCCGGTCACCACCGGCAGGGCCTTCGCGATGGTGGTCACCGACGGGGTGGCGGGGCGTCCGGCGCTGGTGGAACGGGCCGGTGCTGGTGCCGCGTGAGCCATGACGGGCTCCTTTCAGGTGTCCCCCTGTCCCGTCCTTCCATTGACGGCGCGCGGCGTTCGTTGCGCAACGCGGCGGCACGAAGGATCACAGAGCGTGCGCGTACCGCGGCCCGTACAGCGCGGCGTCGGCCGCCGTGGCGAACGGTGCCACTTCCGTCGCCGTCCGCCGGATCACGGTGATCGCCGCGTCGTCGTGCGGCGCGCCGTGCCGGTGCCGGTGCAGGTCCTCGGCGATGAGCCGCAGCAGCTCGCCGGGCGGCCCCTGAGTGACCGCCGCGTCCGCGGCCAGGCCCGGCAGCCGCTCCCGTACGGGGTAGAAGTCACCGCCGTGGTCCCGGCACTCGGTGACGCCGTCGGTGAACAGCACGAGGGTGTCGCCGGGCCGGAACGGCAGCCGCACCGGCACCGGAGGCCGAGCGCCCAGTGAGCCCATGCCGAGCGGCAGGCCGGGCGGCACCGCCGGGGTGTGGACGCGGCCGTCGGGGGAGACGACCAGCGGCGGCTCGTGCCCGAAGTTGACGATGTCGACGGCTTCGTCGTCCGGCGGGAAGTGCAGCAGCAGCGCCGTCGAGAAGGCGTCCGGGTGTTCGCTGTCCCGCATGGTCCGCGTCCACGCGTTGTAGCGCTGCATGGCGGTCTCCAGGCGCTCGGCGATCTCCTCGACGCGGGCCGCGTGGTAGCCGGCCTCGCGGAACGCGCCGAGCAGCGAGGCGGACGCGGACACCGCGGGCAGCCCCTTGCCGCTGACGTCGCCGAGGACGGCGCGGATGCCGTGCGGGGAGGGCTGGAAGTCGTACCAGTCGCCGCCGATCCGGGCCGCGCGGGCGGCGGGCTGGTAGAAGTCGGCGATGTGCAGCGGGCCGATCCTGTCGGGCAGGGCGCGCATCACCGCGCGCTGCGTGGCCTCGGCGACGTCCGTGACGGCCTGCAGCCGGGCCTGCTGCTCCTCCTTGCGGCGCGCGATGAGCACGCCGAGCAGGCCACCGGTACCGATCATCAGCGGGCCGAGCACGGCCACGCCGTCGGACGGGATCGGGGAGAGCGACTGCAGCACCATGTACGTGATCAGGAGCAGCCCGGTGACGACGGCGGTCGCGAGGACCGGTGCGAGCATCGCCACGGCGATGGGCACCAGGCCGAGCAGGGCGCGCGCCCGGAAGTCGGTGGGGGTGGCCAGGTCGAGGGTGACGACCGCGGTGACCAGCACCGCGACCACCAGCACGAGGGCACGCCAGCCGCCCGCGGGGCGCACGGTTCCGGGCCGGGCGTCACGGTTCGCGGGAGGCTGGTAGTAACTGCTCGAGCTGCGAAAAGGCATGTCACATAAAGAGTGCAGGGGCATTCAGCGCCCGGAGTAGGGCCGAAGGTCCGTATGCCGCGTGAGGTGCGCGACCCGGCACATGAGCAGAAGGGCGGGATCAGAGAACCGGCACCGGCACGAACCGTGAGGTCACGTGCAGGTCGGCCACGATCGCGGCGGCGGCCGCCCGCAGCGCGTCGGTCCAGGCGTCGGTGTCCCCGCGCCCCAGGTGGGCCGTGACGTCGAGTGCCGAGACGACCCGCCCGTCCCGGTCCCTCACCGGTACGGCCACGGACCGCAGCCCGTCCTCGGGCCCGTCCACGGCGGCGACCCCGGCGGACTCCTCGCCGAGCAGCACGCGCCCGGCGGCCGTGACGGCGGCGGGCAGCCGGGAGCCGACGCCGATGTCGACGCTCATGACCCGGCGCGGAGCGACCCGCGCGGTGCACCGGACCCGGTCCCCGTCGGCCACGGACAGCCCCACGGACTCCCCGAGCCGCTCCGAGAGAGCGGCGAGGTGAGGAGCGGCGATGCGCGGCAACGTCGTACGGGACAACGGGGCGCAGCCCAGGCCCAGGACGCGGGGCGTGAGCCGGTACGCGCGTTCGTCCCGCTCCACGTAGCCGAGGTACTGATACGTGATGAGGGCCCGCCGAGCAGTGGCCCGAGCAAGCCCGGCCCGGGAGGCGATCTCGCTGAGAGCCATGGCGGGGCGGACACCGTCAAAGACGCTGAGCACGCTCAGCCCCCTGCCGAGCGAAACGACCGGGGCCGAGCCATTTCCAGCCTTGGCAGATTCAGCCGCTCCGGCAAAATCAGCCCCTCCGGCGATTGAGGAGCGGGGTCCGGGGCGGAGCCCCGTGGCCTGAGGCTGATCGCCCAGCACACGTTCCATGGAGGCCACACAAGCACCCAGAGCCGATTGAACAGCCCCCCGCAACGAATCAACCCCATGCCGAGACGTATGGCTGACCACACTCACCGCACAGACCACATCCCCGCCCGGCCCCCGAACAGGCACAGCCACAGCAATAAGCCCAGGCTCAACCAACTGATCGTCAACCGCCAGAGGCAAACCGTCACGGAAGACAAGCCCCGGCGCCGACCCACCCCCCGGAAGACGGTCCCCCACCCGGAAGCTGATGGACAGGGCTCGCCGCCGCAGAACCTGGTGGACGAAGCGGATGTCGGGCCCGTCGGGGACGGCGAGGGAGACGGACTCGTCGAGCTCGTCGGCGAGCCGGTCGGCGAGCGGCCCGAGCAGTGCGGGCAGGCGCAGCGCGTCAAGGTAGGCGTTGGCGACGGCCATCAGGGGCGGCGCGAGGGAAGCGTCCCGCCCGTCGAGGCGTACGTAGCCGAGGTGGGCCAGGGTCGCGCAGATCCGGTCGACCGTGGAGCGGGCGAGACCGCTGGTGCGGGCGAGTTCGGCGAGGGCGAGGGTGCCGTCCGCGTCCGTGAGGCGCCGCAGCACGTCGAGGCCGCGGATGAGCGGGGTGACGGCCTCGGCGGGCGGCGGCTGGGTCACGGACGGGGACGGCACGGGAAGCACGGGGCAACGGTAAGCGACCGGACCCGGCTCAGTTGCTCAGGAGTTCCACGACCCGGTCGAGCGCGGCCGGGGCCAGGTGCCGGCGCAGCGCGTCCACCACGTCCTCCGGTGTCCCCCGGCTGTCGATCCTGATTACGCCGTAATCACGGCCGCGTCCGCCCTTGCGTGCCGGGGGCACGGACGCGGCGGGCAGTTCTCCGTACTGGCCGGGCAGCTGCTGGTCCTCGTGGGGGAGGCGGGCGATGCGCCGGGCGTCCTCGACGGAGACGCGGCCGTCGGCGAGGGCCTCCTGGAGGTCCGGACGCAGCTTCATGAGGGACAGGCGTTGCGAGATGAAGCCCTGGGTCTTGCCGATGCGGCCGGCGACCTGGCGCTGCGAGTAGCCGTAGGAGGTGATCAGGCCCTGGATGGCCTGGGCCTGTTCCAGCTCGGTGAGGTCGTCGCGCTGGACGTTCTCGATGAGCGCGTCCTCGTCGGAGCGGGTGGCGTCGGAGCGGACGAGGACGGGCACCTCGTCGAGCCCGGCCATCTTCGCCGCGGCGAGGCGCCGGTGTCCGTGCAGCACGACGTACGGGGCCTTGCCGACGGCCTTCTTGTGGTGCGGGTGCGCGGCGACGAACACGGCGGCGGGGACGACGCCGAGCGCCTGGAGCACGCCGCGCTCGCGGACCGTCTCGGCGAGACCGTCCAGGTCGCGCAGTTCGTGGCGCGGGTTGTCCGGGTTCTCGGCGAGGTCGGCGACGGGGACGGTGAGCGGTTTGGTGTCGGGCCGCTTCGGCGCCGCGGCGGGCGCCTTCTCCGCGTCCGCCGCGCCCAGCAGGGAGGACAGATCGGTGCGCCGCCCCATCAGGCTTTCACCTTCTTCTTCGTACGGGGCTTCGTGCCGGTGCTCTTGGCGCGCGTGGGCTTCGGGATCGCGGCGAGCCCCACTTCCAGAGCGAGCCGGAAGAAGTCCTCGCGGGCCTGGAGGGCGACGCGGTTGGCGCCGTACTGGGTGACGACCAGGCCGTCGGCGCTCGCCCGGGTGTGCAGCTTGTAGTGGCGTACGACGGTGCGGGCCAGCGGCCAGCCCTGGGCCCGGACGAAGGCGCGGGTCTGGTCCAGGTCGGCCTTGCCGTCGCGCGGGTCCCAGTTGTTGATGACGACGCGGAAGGGGAGGCCGCGCGGCTTCACGACCCGTTCCACCGTCCGCTGTGTCGGCTGGAAGCCGAGCGGCTCGGGCTCGATGGGGACGATGACGTCGGTGGCGTTGGACAGGACCGCGCGCAGGGCGTCGGCGGCGGCGCCCTTGCCGAGGGGGTCCGTGCCGTCGTTCTCGGCGAGGTCGAGCCAGCCCGGGGTGTCGACGAAGACGTGCTGCGCGGACGGGATGCGGGACAGGGCGGCGAGGCCCGCGAGGTCGTTGTGGGCCTGTACGAAGTCGAAGGGCAGGCCCTCGCCGACGCGTTCCGACCACCATACGGCCGAGCCCTGCGGGTCGATGGAGACGGCGACGACGGGCGGGCGTTCACCGGCGTCCTGGTCGCCCGCGCCGAGGACGTCGGCGGTGACGGCGGCCAGATTCACGGCGAGCGTGGACTTACCCACGCCGCCCTTCTGGTTGAGGATCACATGTACGTGGGCCACGAATGCTCACTAACTGGTGCGATTGGGGCGGAGGTTCGTGGTCACTGTGGCAGCGCGGCGCCCGGGGCGGCGGTGTACACGCCGACGGAACCGAACCGGCTAAGGAGTCCGGGCGCCCACCCCGGCCTCGGCGGGCACCGGCTCGTACTCGTACCGCACCGCGTTACCGGCCCACCCCACCAACCCCAACAGCAAGAACGCGCCCACCAGCACCTTCCCGGTGCCGCCCACGAACAGTGGCCGGGTCGCCGAGGGGCTGCGGACCGTACCCAGCGCCGAGTCCGTCGACGTCTGGTCCCCGAACAGCCGCTTCGGGTAGGAGGGCGTCAGCAGCAACACGTACGCCGACACCCGCATCCGGAACCGCAGCACGGCCGCCGTCGCCTCGAACAGCGGTCGCGGCATCCGCCCGAGGACGAGCACCACCAGCCACGACAGGAACGACACGGCCCACCAGCCGGCAGTGACGAGCCCGCCGACCACCGCCGCGGGCAGCACGAGGGGCAGCCGGAACAGCACGGCGACCCGGTTGAGAGCGTGGGAGTGCAGCCGTAGTTGTAGGGGATAGGCGAACGGTGAGCCCCATTCGAAGGGCGGGTAGCGCCCCGTCAGCAGCATCGCGGCGGCCGAAAGGCGGGTCTCGTAGCCGAGGTAGCCCGAAAGCCAGCGCTCCAGCGGCTCGGGGACCCGCCCGATCAGCAGCGTCGCGCACCACGCGGCCACCACCGCGAAGACCGTGACGACGGAGAGCAGGGCCAGCACGATCGCGTGCGGCAGCAGCAACAGCAGACGCAGCAGCACCGTGAGCCGGTGCTGACGGCCGGGCGGCGGGATGTCGAGTTCGGGCAGGGGCTCGGCGCCGGACAGCGGGGGGACGGCGCCGAAAACGGGAGAGGCGGCCATGCCGCAACTCTGCCCAAGGGCGTGGGCCCCGGCATCCGCTGGCAGCCGTTCAGGTGGCGGCCTTCGCGTCGCACTCGAACCACACCGTCTTGCCCGGTGGCCTCGGATGCACGCCCCACCGATCCGTCACCGCCTCGACGAGCAACAGGCCCCGGCCGCCCTCGTCCAGCTGATTCGGGTCCCCTACGACGGGGGTACGCGGATCCGGGTCCCCGACCTCGACACGTACCCCTCGGTGCTGCCGCAGGATCAGCAGCGAGCAGCGCTGCTCCGGAACGTGCCGGATCACGTTCGTGAGCAGTTCCGTGAGCGCGAGCTCGGCCGCGTCGGAGAGCTCCGCCATGTCCCATTGTCGTAGGTAGATCCGGACGATCCGGCGGATGTGGTGGGCCGAGTGATCGCCGACGTTGAAGTTCATGGCGTGACAGTTCATGACAACTCCTGCTCAAGGGCGACGAGTTGAGTCGTTCGCGGTACGAGAGTGTCGGCTGATGGCTACTCTCGGCTACGTGCGGAAGCGGACAGTCACTGCCGTTGGGGGTAGCGCCATGGCCAACATCCGGGAACTCGACCCGAGCGCGTCGCCGCTCGATCATTTCGGCTCCGAGTTGCGCCACTGGCGCGAGGCGGCGGGCCTGAGCCAGCCCCAGCTCGGCGCGAAGCTTTTCTGTACGGGGTCCTTGGTGGGCCAGATCGAGACGGCGCACAAGGTGCCGACCCGCGATTTCGCCGAGCGGGTTGACTCCGTCCTGGGGGCGGGGGGTGCGTTCGGGCGGCTCGCCGGGTTGGTGTTGCGGAGTCAGCTGCCGTCGTGGTTCCAGCAGTACGCGGGGCTGGAGGCGAAGGCCGCGTACATCTCGACGTATCAGGCGCAGGTTGTGTACGGGCTGCTGCAGACGGAGGCGTATGCGAAGGCCGTGATGGAGGCACCCAACCCGCCGAACCTCGATGAGTTGGTCGCCGCGCGCATGGAGCGTCAGCGAATTCTGGACCGGGGCGAGCCGCCGCAAGTGTGGGTCGTACTCGACGAGGCGGTGCTGTGCCGCCCGCTCGGGGGCCGGGACGTCATGTGGAACCAACTGGCCCATCTGTTGAGCTTCCGCGACCAACGGCATGTGAGCGTGCAGGTGCTGCCGTTCTCAGTCGGTCAACACACTGCTCTTACAGGGTCGTTCAACCTGTTGCGTTTCGATGAAGATCCGGACGTTCTATATACGGAGGGCTTCGTACAGGGCCACGCGACCGCCAACCCCAAGGCTTTCAAAGAGGGTTCGTTCCTCTACGCTCGGCTGCAGGCGGCTGCCCTCTCCGTGGAAGACTCGGCGGCAATGATCAGCCGCGTAATGGAGGAACGCTATGGGGAACACCTGGAAGCCGACGATGACAGCGGCGTGGCGTAAGTCCAGCTACAGCGGGAGCAGTGGCGGCGACTGCATCGAGTGCGCCCCCCTCAACGGCGCGACCTGGCGCAAGTCGTCGTACAGCGGCAACGCAGGCGGCGACTGCCTGGAACTCACCGCCACTCCCGGCGGGTACGTCGCCCTCCGCGACTCAAAGAACCCCGCCGTCGGCGCCTTCACCACCACCCCGGCCGCGTTCAACGCGTTCAGGGCAGCCGCGGCACTGGGGACCTTGTAGACGCAGAGCGCAGCAGCACCGGCGTACCCAGCAACAGGACACCAGCGGCGGCCAGCGCCTCGCGCGTACCGACCGCCGCCGCGAGCCCGCCCCACGCCAAGGTCAGCACAGCGGTCACCGCCGTGCTGGTGATGTTCCAGGCGGACAGGACCCGGGCGACCCGGTCCGACTCGGTCCGCTGGAGGCGTTCGCGGGCCATGACCGGGTTGAAGATGCCGCAGCAGGTGATGAGGCCGAGTTCGACGAACATCACGACGAGCAGCCCGCCCACCCCGGGACCGGTGAACGCCAGGCCCACCGGCCAACAAGCACGGGCCACCCCGCTGACCCGAAGCACCCGCAGGGCCCCGTAGTGCCGCACCAGGCGGGGCGACAGACGCGAGCCGATGAGGCCGCCGAGGCAGGGCACGCCGAACGCGAGGCTGTACTGCCATACGGGGAAGCCGAGTTCGCGGAGCATGAGCACGGCCATCAGCGGGGCGCCGACCATGATCAGGCCGTTGACGAGGGCCGTGTTGAGGAAGAGCCCGCGCAGATCGGGGTGGCGCCACACGTACCGCCAGCCCTCACCCACATCCGCCCAGCTGAACTTGCGACGGCCGCCCCCGGAGGGCACCGGCTCGGGCGAGCGGATCGCGCGGACGCCGATCGCCGACAGGACGTAACTCAGCGCGTCCCCGACGATCGTCGTCAACGGCCCGAAGGCCCCGATCGCGGCGCCGCCGAGCGTGGGGCCGATGGAGGTGGCCGTCCACATCGTCGTCTCGAACCGGGCGCTCGCGACGAGCAGCCCGTCCGCCGGGACCAGCGCTTTCAGATGGGCGCCGCTCGCCGACTTGAAGACGATGTCGGCGGTCGCGACGACCACGGACACGAGCACCAGTTGGGTGAAGGTCAGCGCGTCGATGACGTACGCCATGGGGAGCGTGAGCAGCGCCGCGCACCGCACCAGGTCCGCCCCGATCATCGCGGGCCGCTTGCGGCGGAACTCCACCCACGGGCCGAGCGGCACCGCGAGCAGCGCCCCGGCGGCGAGCCCGGCGGCCGCGAGGAACGACACCTGCGCCGTGCTGCTGTGCAGGACGAGCACCGCGATCAGGGAGAACGCGTCGAGCGCCAGCCACGTCCCCGCCGTGCTCACCGCGAACGCGGCCCACAACCATCCGAAATCCCGGCCGAGCCTCATCTGCTTCATGACCTGCGATCCAAGCGGTGCGGCGACACCCGATCAAACAACCGGCACCTCGATGCCGTACAACCCGTGGTTGTATGGCGAGGTGGATCTCGAAGCTGTACGCACCTTTGTCGCCGTTGCCGGTGAAGGTCAATTCCAGGTTGCCGCGGAAGAGCTGGGCGTCAGCCAGCAGGCCGTCTCCAAGCGCGTCGCCGCCCTGGAGCGCGAGCTCGGCGTGCGGCTGTTCACGCGGGTGCCGCGCGGGGCCCGGCTCACCCTGGACGGGCAGGCGTTCCTGCCGCACGCCAAGGCCGTCCTGCGCACCGTGGAGAAGGCCGCCGCGTCCGTGCGCCCGGGGCGGCGCCCGCTCCGCGTGGACGTGATGGGCACCCGCGTCATGACCGCCGGGCTCCTCCAGGACTTCCACCGGGACCACCCGGACATCGCGCTCGACGTGGTGGCCCTCGGCGCCGCGGGCAAGGCCGTGCTCGCCGCCGTCCGCGACGGGAGTGTCGACGCCGCGTTCTGGGCCCGCCGCATCCCCGAGGACCAGCTGCCGCCGGAGGTGCGCAGCGAGCGTGTCGCCGACGAGCCGATCCTGCTCGTCACCGGCACCGGGCATCCGCTCGCCGGGGCGGACTCCGTCTCCCCTGCCGACCTCGCCGGGCACCGGATCTGGATGCCGGGCCTGGCCGAGGGCACCGAATGGGGCGCGTACTACGGGGAGTTGGCGGACACCTTCGGGCTCGACATCGACGTGGCCGGGCCCAACTTCGGCGCGGACCACCTGTTGCAGACGGTGGCGGAGTCGGCGTCGGTCGCCACGTTCATGGGCCCGCGCACCCCGCTCGCGTACCCCGCGGGCCTGGACCTGCGCATGATCCCGGTGCACCGCCCGACCCCGGTCTACCCGCACTCCCTGCTGTGGCGGCACGACAACGCGCACCCGGCGCTCGCGACCCTGCGGGAGCACCTGTCGCGCGCGTACGACGGGCCGGGGCACGGTGACTCCTGGGTCCCGGGCTGGGCCGCGACCGGCCCGGCCGTCAGAGGCTGAACTAGGCGACCGCGTCCGGGAGTTCGGCGGTGACGGCCCGGATGGCGTCCCGCAGCCGGCGCTGTCCGAGGTCGCCGTCGAGCCGGGGGTGCCAGGCCATCTGGTAGTGCAGCGGGCGGGTCTCCTCGGGAGCGGGCACGACCCGGACGCCGGGATCCGGGCGCTGCTCCGCGAGCAGCCGCGCGGGCTGCGTGAGGGATCAGTTCGGTGCCGGCGACCGAGCGCGCGGCCAGGGAGTGGTAGGGCACGGTCAGCCGGAACGCCTCGGCGGCCCCCCGCGGGGTCGAACTCCTCCGGCGCGAACAGGCTCTCCAGGCGCGGCACGACCGCCCGCAGCTGGCGCTGGACCCGCTCGGCCCGCGGGGTGAGCCGGTAGCCGCCGGGCGTGCGCACCAGGAGTTCGTCGCCGAGCGTGTCCCGCAGCCGTTGCAGCGCCCGGCTCATCGCGGCGACTTCGGCGGCCCGCGAGACGTGCCGCTCCTCTAGGAGCGCGGCCGGCGGAGCCAGCAGATTGAGGTCCACCCGTTCAATATGCGCCATACGCATAAGCTCCATATTTTGCATGCATTGGACAAATAACTACACGCGGCGGAGGGTTGAGATCCAGGTCGAAAACCCAAGTCGAAAACCAAGTCGAAACCCGGGACGAAACCTTCAACTCTCCCCAGGAGCAGTCATGGACACCACGGCAGCGCAGAACACATCCGACCGGCCGAGGGTGGCCCTGGTGACCGGCGGCTCCGGCGGCATCGGGGGCGCGGTCGCGCACCGCCTTGCCGCCGACGGCATGACCGTCGTCGTCCACTACGCGGGCGGCGCGGCGAAGGCGGAGGCGGTCGTCGAGTCGGTCACCGCGGCCGGCGGCACGGCGGTGGCCCTGTCCGGGGACGTAGCCGAACCGACGGAGATGGCCGAACTCTTCGACACCGTGGAACGCCGCTTCGGCGGCATCGACGCGGTCGTCAACACCGCCGGGATCATGCTGCTCGCCCCGCTCGTCGAGATGGACCTCGACACCTTCGACCGGATGCACAGGGTCAACGTCCGCGGGACCTTCGTCGTCTCCCAGCTCGCCGCCCGGCGGCTGCGTCCCGGCGGCGCGCTGATCAACTTCTCCACCTCGGTGACCCGGCTCCAGCAGCCCACTTACGGCGGCTACGCGGCGACCAAGGGCGCGGTCGAGGCCATGACCTTGATCCTCGCCCGCGAACTGCGCGGCCGCGACATCACCGTCAACGCGGTGGCCCCCGGCCCGACCGCGACGCCGCTCTTCGTCGAGGGCAAGAGCGAGGAACTCATCGCGCGGATCGCCTCCGCCGCGCCCCTGGAACGGCTCGGCACCCCCGAGGACATCGCCGAGGCCGTCGCCTTCCTCGCCGGTCCCGGCGGCCGCTGGATCAACGGCCAGGTCCTGTTCAGCAACGGCGGCATCGCCTGACCTTCCCGTTCATCAGCAGCCGTTCATCAACAGGCATTCATCAACAGCCATTCATCAACAGGCATTCATCAACAGGCTTGCACAGCAGGAGGGTTGACCATGAAAGCCGTACGTTTCCATCGCTACGGAGGCATCGACGTGCTCGGCGTCGAGGACGTCGCACCGCGTCCGCTCGGCCCGCACGACGTCCTGGTCCGGGTCCGGGCCGCCGGGATCAACCCGGGCGAGGCCAAGATCCGCACCGGGGCCCTGCACGACATGTTCCCGGCGAGCTTCCCGTCCGGGCAGGGCAGCGACCTCGCGGGCACGGTCACCGAGACCGGGGCCGAGGTGACCGGCTGGGCGCCGGGGGACCCGGTCCTCGGCTGGTCCTGGGAGCGGTCGAGCCACGCCGAGTACGTCGCCGTCCCCGAGGACCAGCTCGTCCGCAAGCCCGACGGGCTCCCCTGGGCCGCCGCCGGTGCCCTCTACGTCGCGGGCAGCACCGCATGGGCGGCGGTCACCGCGGTCGACCCCCGGGCCGGGGAGACGGTCGTGGTCAGCGGCGCCACCGGCGGGGTCGGCAGTCTCGCCGTCCAACTCCTGCGGCTGCGCAGGGCGAACGTGGTCGCGGTCGCCTCCGCGCGGCACCAGGACTGGCTGGAGTCCCAGGGCGCCGCCCTCGTCGTCTACGGGAGCGGGATGGAGGAACGCCTCCGCCGCGCGACCGAGGACGACGGCGGCAGCACGGCGCACGCCTTCCTCGACTTCCACGGCGGCGACTACCCGAAGATCGCCCTCTCCCTGGGAGTGCCGCCCCACCGGGTCAACACCCTCGACCACGGCGCCGCGGCCGCGCTCGGCACCCGGTCGCAGGGCAGCGCCGAGGGCACCGACCGGGCGGTCCTCGCCGAACTGGCCGAACTGACGGCGGCCGGCCGGATCGAGGTGCCGATCAGCCGGACCTACCCGCTGACCGAGGTCCGCGCGGCCTTCACCCACCTGGAACACGACCACCCTCTGGGTAAGACCGTCCTCCTGCCGGACGCCGACCCGGCCGAGTGACATTTGTACCGGCAGGGTCGGGACGCCTCGCTCTGCCGGGCACCACCCCCGTTCCGCGAAGCTCAGTGATGTCGGAAACGACGATCACGGACGCAGACAGACACAGACGGACGCAGACGGGGGCAGGGCAATGGGCGGCGCGAACAAGGTGACGGCGGAGCAGGCGCGGCAGGTCGCGCGGGGTACCGACTTTCAGGGGCTGCCCACCTGGTACTTCCCGATCATGGGCTGCCTCGCCGGGATCTTCGACATCGCCCGCGCCTATCCGGCCGTCTACTGGGTGATCCCGATCGTCCTGGTCGTCAACATCACACTGACGCTGACCGTGCTGCGTACCCGGATGCGCCTGATGCGGGCCCTGTGGAAGAACAAGCGCACCCGCTTCCTCGCGCTCGGCCTGGTCGGTGTCCGTTTCGCGGTGCGGGCCGGGCTCGGCGCCGTCGGCTTCGCCCTGGGGTCGGCCGCCGGCGGGCTGTTCATCGGCATCCTGATGGCCGTCCTCGGCACGGCGATGGCCTGGGGCGACCAGTGGCTGGTCCTGCGCACGCTGCGCCGCAGCGCCGCTGTGGCCGCCTGAAAACCACGATCCGCTGACGTACTCCGCCGGCCTACTCCGCCGCCGGGGGCTGCTGCCCCCGGCGCTTGCGTACCCGGCGCATCCGGAACGCCGCCGCCAGCACGATGAGGACAACCCCCGCCCCCACCACGGCGATCGACCCCACCGACACCGACGTCACATCGACGTCGAACGACATGGGCTCGCCCCACGGTTTCCCGTCGCTCCTGGTGTAGAGCTGCGCGGTGATCCGCGCCTTGCCGTTGGCCTTCGCCGTGACACCGATGTGGGTGGTGTGGCTCGCGGATCCTGCCGCCTCCACCGGGAGTTTCGCGTCGTTGACCTTCAGCCGCTCCGAGTCGGCGGAGGAGACCCGCAGTTCGAGCCCCGACACCGGCTGCTGCAGGCCGTTGTCGACCGTCACGGGGATCGCCGAGTCACCGGCGGTGAGGGTGACGGTCGTTTTCGGGACGAGGCGCAGCGACGTCGCGGACGTGGACAGGAAATCGGACGTGCGCGCCTGGAACGTCCGCTGCGCGGAATCGTCCGTCAACCGCCAGGCCGTGGACAGGGCCCGCGCCATGGCCGCGTGCACGGACGCCGTGGTGGCCTTCGGGTCGGCGAGCACCTTCGCGAGCGTCGAAAGACCGTCCAAGTCGCCTGCTACGGCTGTGAGTTGGGCCGCGGCGAGTTCACCGGCGCGCAGCTTGGACGGGTACACCGTGCCGGCCGCCGCCAGGCCCCGCACCGGATCGTTGTCGGCGGTGCGGATGCCCTCCAGATCCAGCCAGCCCTCATCGGTGCCGGAGTCGAGCGCGGCACCGAGCGCGTTCGCCGCCGTACCGGACAGGTCGCGTGGCGGTACGAGGGCGGGGCGGACGCTCCCCTTGAGGAACCCGGTGAGCCGGGTGACCGTCGCGGCGTCGGGGGTGTCGCCGCTCCCCGACTCGGAGGCCGAAGGGCTGGAGCTACTGGAGCTGCTGGAGCCCCTGGAGCCGCTGGGGCTCGGGCTGGGCGAGGCGGTCGCGGTCGCGGACGGGGGCCGTGACGGGGACGGGGACGGAGAGGCGGCCGGGGCCGGGTCCTTGATGTGGGCCAGCACCGTCGTGAGGCTCGCGTCGTAGGGGAGCGCCGTGATCTTGTCTTCGCTCCCCGCGCCCGCACCGCCGAGCGTCACCGGGTCCGCGCCCGCCGGGGTGAGCCCCTCGCCGGACGCGAGCACCCGGGTCACCCCCAACTTCGCCCCCAGTTGGGTGATTTCCGTGTCCAGCGCACCGTCCGCGGGCCAGCCGAGCCCGGTCCGGGTCCCGACGCCGAGGATCCGGTCGACCCGGTCCTTGGCGTCATCCGTGTCGTCCGTGCTGTTCATGAGGCCCGCGACGACCTCCGTCAGGTCGTCGGTGTCGGTGCCCGGATGGTGGGCGAGCGAGGCCAGGTCCGCGTCCGCGTACGGCAGCAGCCACACATCCCGCCCCTTGACCGCGTTCTTGAGCGCGGTCAGCCAGGACCGCGCGGCGCTCTGCCCGGAGCCGGGCGCGCTGTCCTGCGGATTGCTGGAGTCGGCGCTGTCCGCTACCCGGTAGCCGTCCGCCATCGCCTGCGCGGCGATCACCAGATCCGGGTCGAGGACCCAGCTGACCTCGCGGTCCTTGCCCGCGTCGACGACCTCGCGCAGCCGCCCGCCCGCCGCGAGGAGCCCGGCGAGCGTGTCGTCGTCGAAGACGGCCTGCGCGCTCGACCCGGAGCCGAGGGCCGCCGCCGTCATGTGCGGGGTCGCCATGACCGGCCAGACGACGGCCGCGTGCACCGTGTCCTCGTCGGCGGCCCGCGCCTGCGTGGTCCCCGGCAGGGCCGACGCCCCGAGCACCACGGCGGACACGACCCAGGCCCGCGCCGCCCCGTATCCCGTCATGTCGTCCCGTACCTCTCCCGCTTGCTGTCACCCGCCTCTGAGGTAACACCGTGCGGAAGGCAGCTTCGGGGACCGCGCGGCCCGGCGGCGAGTCGGCACCCGGCCTCGGTGAGCAGTCGGTCAGCCCTCGGTCAGCCCTCGGTCGCCTCCAGTACGGAGCCGATCCTGAGCAGATTCCCGTCCGGGTCGACGAGCGCGAACTCCCGCATCCCGTACACCGTGTCGTCGGGCTCGACGAGGCGCGGCGTCGCGTACGGGTCCGCGCTCAGACCCGTGCCCCGCCACTCCTCGTACAGCGCGTCCACGAGGTGCGCGCCCCCGCCGAGCCGCAGGTACACGGCGTGCGCGGTACTCAGCGGGTCGGTTTCGGGGGCGTGGAAGAAGTGCAGTTCGGCCTCGTCGCGGACGAGGATCAGATAGCCGTCGTCGGGGTAGTGGGCGTCCGCCGCGAAACCGAGATCCGCGTAGAAGGCGATGGTCCGCGACAGCTCGCGGCTCGGCATGATCGGCGCGAGACGGCCGGTGAGGACGGTGCGGGACATCGGCGCTCCAGGGGCGTCGGCGGGGGAGCCGATGTCGCCCGATAGAGTGCGGCTCCCTTGACTTCACGTAACCCTTCCGAGCATGACGCACCACGCACGAGGTACCAGGCAGTGACTCCCCCGGCTTCCGCGACTCCCGTGCCTTCCGTGCCGCCCGCGGTGACCGTCGTCGGGATCGGGGCCGACGGCTGGCCGGGCCTGACCGGGACCGCCCGCACGGCCCTGCGCGCCGCGGAGGCCGTCATCGGCGGGCCGCGCCAGCTCGCACTGCTGCCGGACACGGAGTGCGCGGGGGAACGGGTGCCGTGGCCGTCGCCGCTCCGCCCCGCCGTCCCCGGGCTGCTCGCCCGGTACGCCGGGCGCCGCCTCGCGGTCCTGGCCAGCGGCGACCCGATGTTCTACGGGATCGGCCGCACCCTCACCGAGATCGCGGGCGCGGCGGCCGTACAGGTCCTGCCGCACCCGTCCTCGACCTCGTACGCGTGCGCGCGGCTCGGCTGGCCCGTCGAAGAGACCGAGGTCGTCACCCTGGTGGGCCGCCCGGCGGACCGGCTCGCCGCCGCGCTGCACGACGGCCGCCGGGTCCTCGTCCTCTCGGCGGGTGCGGACACCCCTGCCGAAGTGGCGGCGCTGCTCACCGAGCGCGGCTTCGGGCCCAGCCGGCTGACCGTCCTGGAACAGCTGGGCGGCGAGGGCGAGGTGACGTACGAGGGCGTGGCACAGGACTGGTCCCGGGCGCCCGGCGATCCGCTGAACGTCATCGCCGTCGAGTGCCGCCGCGCCCCGGACGCGCCCCGGCTCGGCGCCGTGCCCGGTCTGCCGGACGCCGCGTACGAGAACGACGGGCAGCTCACCAAACGCCACATCCGGGCCGCGACGCTCGGCGCGCTCGCGCCCGCGCCCGGCGAACTCCTCTGGGATGTGGGCGGCGGTTCCGGTTCGATCGGCGTGGAGTGGCTGCGGACGCACCCCTCGTGCCGGGCGTACGCCGTCGAACGCGACCCGGAGCGGGCCGAGCGGATCGGGCGGAACGCTGCCCGGCTCGGAGTGCCACAGCTGACCGTGGTGAGGGGCGCGGCGCCGGACGCGCTGGCCCAACTGCCGGTGCCCGACGCGGTGTTCATCGGCGGTGGGCTGACGGCCCCGGGGCTTCTCGACGCCTGCTGGAGCGCGCTGCCGGTGGGTGGCCGACTGGTCGCGAACACCGTGACGCTGGAATCGGAGGCGCTCCTCGCCACCTGGTACCGGCGGCACGGCGGCGAACTGGTGAAGCTGGCCGTCGCGCACGCCGTGCCGGTCGGCTCCTTCACCGGGTGGCGGCAGGCGATGCCGGTCACGCAGTGGTCGGTGACGAAGACGAACCTTTCGGACGACCTCTAAAGGCGGGACAGCCATGACCGTGTACTTCATCGGGGCGGGCCCCGGCGCCGCCGACCTGATCACCCTGCGCGGCGCGCGCCGCCTCGCCTCCTGCCAGGTGTGCCTGTACGCGGGCTCGCTCGTACCCCGCGAACTCCTCGCCGAGTGCCCGCCCGACGCGCGGCTCGTCGACACGGCCGCTCTTGACCTGGATGCCATCGAGGGGGAGTTCGTCGCGGCGCACGAGGCGGGGCTCGACGTGGCCCGGCTGCACTCCGGTGACCCGTCCGTGTTCAGCGCGGTCGCGGAACAGATGCGGAGGCTCGACGCGCACGGCATCCCGTACGAGATGGTGCCCGGGGTTCCGGCGTTCGCGGCGGCGGCGGCCGCGCTGAAGCGGGAGCTGACGGTGCCCACCGTGGGCCAGACCGTCATCCTGACCCGCATCGCGCAGCAGGCCACGCCGATGCCGGAGGGGGAGGACCTGGCCACGCTCGGGGCTAGCGGGGCGCTGCTCGTTCTGCACCTGGGCGCCCGCTATGCCGAGCGGATCGTGTCCGAGCTGCTTCCGCATTACGGGGCTGATTGTCCTGCGGCGGTCGTGGCGTATGCGAGTCGTTCCGACGAACTGGTGTTGCGCGGGACCCTCGGTGACATCGCGGGGCAAGTGCAGGCGGCCGGGGTTCTGCGTACGGCGGTGATCTTGGTGGGGCGCACGCTGGGGGCGTCCCAGTTCCGCGACAGCCATCTGTACTCGGTGGAACGCGACCGGCACACCTGCTGACCCCACGGGGCTCCGCCCCGGACCCCGCTCCTCAATCGCCGGAGGGGCTGGATTTTGGCGGGCCCGGCACACCTGCTGACTGACCCCACGGGGCTCCGCCCCGGACCCCGCTCCTCAATCGCCGGAGGGGCTTGAATGGGCCGAATGGGCCCGCTCCTCGATCGCCCGAGGGGCTGGATTTTGCCGCTGAGATGGCGCACGAAGTGCGCATCTCAGGGGCGCGGGGAACTGCGCGACCAGCCACGACGAGACCGGTGGTCGACCACGAGGCCGGCGCCCCGCGGCGGGTGTCAGCCCCGGCCCACCACGTTCCCGGCCCGGTCGACGCAGATGACGTCGACCGCGACCGGCGCACCCCGGAGGACGAGCAACGCCTGCTCCCGCGCCTCCGCGGCGACCAGGTCCCCCAGCGGGACCCCCGCAGCGGCGCACAACTGCAGCGCGGCAAGGCCCGTGTTGGCGTCGGCGACCGAGGCCGCGAGGTCCGGGCCCGCGCCGCCCCGCACGGCCAGCTCCGCGAGGAAGCCCTTGTCCACCTGGGAGCGGCCCGAGTGGAGATCGAGATGGCCCGCCGCCAGTTTGGAGAGCTTGGCGAAGCCACCGCACAGGGTGAGCCGGTCCACGGGATGACGCCGGATGTACTTCAGAACCGCGCCCGCGAAGTCGCCCATGTCCAGCAACGCGTCCTCAGGCAGCCCGTGTTCGCGTACGACCGTCCTCTCCGAGGTGGAGCCCGTGCACCCGGCGACATGCGTACGGCCCGCCGCGCGGGCCACGTCCACGCCGCGCCGGATCGAGTCGATCCAGGCCGAGCACGAGTAGGGCACGACGATGCCGGTGGTGCCGAGGACGGAGAGCCCGCCGAGGATGCCGAGGCGCGGGTTCCAGGTGGAGCGGGCGATCTCCTCGCCGTGGTCGACGGAGATCGTGATCTCCACGTCGCCGCTGCCGCCGCACGCCGCCGCGACCCGCGCCACATGCTCGCGCATCATCTGCCGCGGCACCGGGTTGATCGCGGGCTCCCCGACGTCGAGCGGCAGCCCGGGGCGGGTGACCGTGCCGACGCCGGGCCCGGCCCGGAAGACGACACCGGACCCCGCGGGCAGCACCCGCACGGTCGAGCGGACCAGCGCGCCGTGCGTGACGTCCGGGTCGTCGCCCGCGTCCTTCACGACCCCCGCCGTCGCCGTACGCCCCTCGTGATCACGGCCCTGCGACTCGACCGCCAACGCGAAGGACGGCGTCTGCCCCTTGGGCAGGGTGATCGTCACCGGGTCGGGGAAATCGCCGCTCAGGAGCGCCGTGTACGCGGCGGTGGTCGCCGCCGTCGCGCAGGCCCCGGTCGTCCAGCCGGACCGCAGACCCGTGTGCTTGAGTTGGGCCCCGCGCCCGCCCTTCGGCTCAGCCGCCGCACTCGCCGCTTCACTCGCCGATTCACTCATGGAGTTCCCCGATGCATGTACTCGTCCTCGGCGGAACGACCGAGGCCAGGCAGCTGGCCGAGCTCCTGCACAGCCACCCGCGGCTGCGGGTGACCAGCTCCCTGGCGGGCCGGGTCGCCGCGCCGCGACTGCCGCCGGGCGAGGTGCGGATCGGCGGGTTCGGCGGGGCCGACGGCATGGCGCGCTGGATCAGTGAGCACGCCGTGAGCGCGGTCATCGACGCCACGCATCCCTTCGCCGAGACGATCAGTTTCAACGCGGCCGGGGCGGCCGCCACCGCCCATGTTCCCCTGCTGGCGCTGCGCCGGCCCGGCTGGGTCCCGGGCGAGGGCGACGACTGGCGGGAGGCCGGTTCGCTCGCGGAGGCGGCCGAGGCCGTACGGGGCACGGGCCGAAGGGTGTTCCTGACCACCGGCAGGCTCGGGCTCGGCACGTTCGCCCACATCGACGACGCGTTCTTCCTCGTACGCTCCGTCGACGCACCCGAACCGCCGTGCCCGCCGCACATGGAGCTGCTCCTCGACCGGGGCCCGTTCACGCTCGACGGCGAACGGGAGATCCTGGCCCGCCACCACATCGACGTCCTGGTGACGAAGGACAGCGGCGGCACGGCCACGGCCCCCAAACTGACGGCGGCCCGAGAGGCGGGAATCCCGGTGATCGTGGTCCGACGGCCTCCGGTACCGGAGGGGGTACCTGTGGTGGCGACGGTGGAGGAGGCGGCGGAGTGGGTGGTGACGGCCGCCCCCACCGAGGACAGGCCGGCGGTGGACATCGGCACACCCTGAACGGGGTGCGCCGGGTCACCCCTCCGGGTACCGTCGCGGCGTCCACGTCACCGTCGAACCGTCCGCCCTGACCACCGCCTGTGTCTGCGAAGAGCCCACGATCAGCAGCGTGCGCATGTCGACGACGGCCGGGTCGAGGTCGGCGAGACGAATCGTGCGGACGCTCTCCTCGGGGCCGCCGACATCGCGGGCGAGGACGACAGGAGTGTCGGGGAGACGGAGTTCCAGGAGGAGTTCGCGTGCCTTGCCGACCTGCCAGGTGCGGCTGCGCGAACCGGGGTTGTACAGCGCCAGGACCAGATCGGCCGCCGCCGCCGTACGCAGCCGCTCCGCGATGACCTCCCACGGCTTGAGCCGGTCGGACAGGGAGATCGTGGCGTAGTCGTGGCCGAGCGGGGCCCCCGCCTTCGCCGCGGCCGCGTTGGCGGCGGTCACCCCGGGCACCACGCGTACGGGCACGTCCGCGTAGGCACCCTGCGAGGCGACTTCCAGCACGGCCGTGGCCATCGCGAAGACGCCTGGGTCGCCGCCCGACACCACGGCCACCCGGCGCCCGCGCCGCGCCAGGTCGAGCGCGAACTCGGCGCGCTCGGACTCCACCTTGTTGTCCGAGCCGTGCCGCAGCTGTCCGGGCCTGACCGGCACCCGGTCGATGTACGTGGTGTAGCCGACGAGATCGTCCGCGTTCGCGAGGGCGCCGCGCGACTCCGGAGTCAGCCACTGCGCCCCCGCGGGCCCGGTGCCGACGACCACGACCTCGCCGCGGCCGGACGCCCCTGCGGGTCCAGCGGGCTCTGCGGGCTCTGTGGGTTCGGCGTCGATACGGGACGGCAGGACCGCGACGGAGAAGTACGGCACCGAGTCGGGGTCGATGTCGGCGAGCCGGCCGGTGCGCTCGCCGGCCATGAAGGCACGTTCGACATAGCGGGCGTCGTCGAGACGGCCCGCACTCTCCAACGCCGTACGGACCGTGGTGAACGTACGGCCCAGCTTCATCACGACCGCCGAGTCCGCGGCGGCGATCCGCGCGGTCAGCTCGTCCTCGGGCAGCGTGCCCGGGATGATCGTCAGCGTCTCCTTGTCCTCGCACAGCGGCTCGCCGAGCCGGGCGGCCGCCGCGCTGATGGAGGTGACACCGGGAATGACCGTGGTGTCGTACCGGTCCGCAAGCCGCTTGTGCATGTGCTGGTAGGAGCCGTAGAAGAGCGGGTCGCCCTCCGCGAGCACGGCGACCGTACGGCCCGCGTCGAGGTGCGCGGCGAGCGTGGCGGCGGCCTCGGCGTAGAAGTCGTCGAGCGCCCCGCGGTAGCCGCCGGGGTGGTCCGTCGTCTCGACCGTGAGCGGATACATCAGCCGCTCCTCGATCTGCCCCTCGTGAAGGTGCTCCGCGGCGATCGAGCGGGCGATGGAACGGCCATGACGGGCACAGTGGTACGCGATGACGTCCGCCCCGGCGATGGCGCGGACGGCGGCGACGGTCATCAGCTCCGGGTCGCCGGGCCCGAGCCCGACCCCGTACAACTTGCCTGTATTGCCAGGGGTGTTGCTCATGCCTGGATCTCCACCTCGGTCGCTATGGCGTTGATCGCGGCGGCGGTGATGGCGCTGCCGCCACGGCGCCCGCGGACGATCAGGTACTCCAGGCCGAGCTCGTTCGCGGCCAGGGCGTCCTTGGACTCGGCGGCCCCGACGAACCCGACCGGAATGCCCAGGATCGCCGCCGGCCGGGGCGCGCCCTTCCGGATCATCTCCAGGAGGTGGAAGAGAGCGGTCGGGGCGTTGCCGATGGCGACGACGGCGCCGTCGAGCCGCTCCCGCCACAACTCCAGCGCGGCGGCGCTGCGCGTGGTCCCCAACTCGGCTGCCAGCGCGGGCACTTCGGGCTCATTGAGGGTACAGATCACCTCGTTGTCGGCGGGCAGCCGCTTACGGGTGACGCCGCTGGCGACCATCCGCGCGTCACAGAGGATCGGCGCACCCCCGCGCAGAGCGGCGCGGGCCTTCGCCACGACCCCGGCCGAGTGGCCGATGTCCTGTACGAGATCCACCTGGCCGCAGGCGTGGATCATGCGGACCGCCGCCTGGGCGACGTCGGCGGGCAGCGCCGCGAGTCCGGCTGCCGCCTCGGTGCGGATGGTGGCAAAGGACTCGCGGTAGATGGCCGCGCCGTCCTTCTCGTAGTCATACACGGGTTCGGCTCTCTCAAGTGGGTTGCGAGGTAGGGGGGTTGGTGACGACATACGTGCCGTCGGGGCGTGCCACGACATCCACGTACGGCCCGACGGGGTGCCCGCAGCGGCGCTCGCAGCCGGACCAGTAGGTGGGCAGGAGCGGATGCCGGGCGCCCGCGTCGGCGCGCACGTCGGCGTGCGCCTTGGCGCAGCCGGGGCGCCCGATGCAAGCCCCTGTGCGGGTCCAGGGTGAATCAGGGTCGGTCACGAGCCCGGTGCGTGTCAGCTCTTCGGCCTGGGCCGGTGTGGCGCCGGGTATCACGATGGACCGCCAGGGCGTGAGCCGCAGTTCCCTGGCCGGGAGGTGGGCGATCAGGTCGGTCAGGGCGGCCCATTGAGCACCGGTGATCGCCCCGAGGCGGGCGGTTATGCATGCCCCCGGCATTTCAGCGGACGGCCCGGAAAAATCAGCCTCTCCGGCGTTTGAGGAGCGGGGTCCGGGGCGGAGCCCCGTGGCTTGTGCGCCGTCGCCGATGGCGGATCGATGGACACGTGCGGGAGCGTCGTCGCTGGTCGCGCAGTTCCCCGCGCCCCTGAAGGGGCTGGGCTCGCTGCCCATCGCAGGCGCGCCCCCGACGGGGCTGCACTCGATCCCGGTCGCAGAGAGCGCATCGGCAACCAGCGAGGCCAACTCGGCCACAGGCAAGCCCAGTTCGCGGACCCGCCACACCCGTCGGCCCGAGACATCACGCGCGGCGGCGACGAAAACCTCGGCCGCGACGACCGCGGCCCGCGCCGCGTCCTCGTACCGGACAACGAATTCCGCGGCCCCGACAGAAAGCGCCGCCCCGCCCCCGGCGAGCCCCCGCAGCAGAATGTCAGGCGCCAGCCCCGCCACATCCCCCCGCCCGTCATCGAGCGCGAAAAGAAACCGCCCGGACAACTCCGGAGTGACAGAACTCGCACAGAGCGCCGCATCCAACCCGGTCAACCACCCGCGCACATCGACGACCCCGAGACCGTCGAGCCCCGACATCGGCGAAGCCACCACGTTCCGGACCCGTTCATGCGCGGCGGACGGCAGCAGCCCGACCCGGCCGAGCACCTCCGCCAACTCCCCGCCGCACCCCTCCCGCAACCCGCGCAACTGCACGTTGCCCCGCGAGGTGAGATGCAGCGTCCCGTCCCCGAGCCGCCCGGCCGCACCGGCCAGGGCCCGCGCCTGCGCCACGTCGAGGACCCCGCCGGGGATCCGGACCCGCGCCAGGAACCCGTCGTCCGCCGCGTGCAGCCGCAGCGCACCGGGGCAGGCGTCACCCGGGGACGTTCCGGGCGTACCGGGATCGTTGGGTAGGGGGGAGGCGGGCATGCGACGGAGCATACCCATCGGCTGTGACGGGCATCCCGCCCCAGGTCACGCCCCCGCCCCGTACGATGAACCGCGGCGGTCCCGTCCGGCCCGCCACCTTCGCCAGCGACGGCGACAGGGGAGGAAGCCGGTGCGATTCCGGCGCGGTCCCGCCACTGTGAGCCCTCTCATAGAGAAGAGGGTGAGCCAGGAACTCCCGCCGTCAGAACCCACCCGGGGCGCGGACACCCCGAGGAAGGCCAGACGACGCATGCCCCAGCAGCCCTCGCACCCCGCGCAGCCGCAGCCCCAGCCCTCGCAGCTCCTGCTCCTGTCGACGTCCGACACCGACCTGCTCAGCGCCCGCGCGGCGAACGCCGCCAACGCCGCTTCCGCCACGAGCGCCGCTTCTGCCACGAGTGCCGCATCCGCCGCGAGTGCCGCCGACGCCCCGGTCACGTACCGTTTCGCGAACCCCTCCCGCCTCGACGTCGAGACCGAGCTTCCCGCGCTCCTCGACGGCGTCGCCCTCGTCGTCGTACGGCTCCTCGGCGGGGTCCGCGCCTGGCAGGACGGCATCGACCGGCTGACCGCCGCCGGGGTCCCGCTGGTGGTGCTCAGCGGTGAACAGGCGCCGGACGCCCAGCTGATGGCGGCCTCCACCGTCCCGGTCGGTATCGCGGCCGAGGCCCACAAGTACCTGGCGCACGGCGGCCCGGCCAACCTCGCCCAGCTCGCGAACTTCCTCTCCGACACGGTGCTGCTGACCGGCCACGGCTTCGAGGCCCCGGCCCCCGCGCCGACCTGGGGCCCGCTGGACCGCACTCCTTCGCGGGCCGACGGCCCGACGGTCGCCGTGCTCTACTACCGCGCCCACCACATGAGCGGCAACACGGCCTTCGTACACACCCTGTGCGACGAGATCGAGCGCGCAGGAGCCCGCCCTCTCCCCCTCTACGTGGCCTCGCTCCGTGCCCCCGAACCGGAGTTGATCGAAGCCCTGCGCCCCGTCGGCGCGATCGTGACGACGGTCCTCGCGGCCGGCGGCACACGTCCAGCCGAGGCGAGCGCCGGCGGCGACGACGAGTCGTGGGACGCGGGCGCCCTCACCCACCTCGACGTCCCGATCCTCCAGGCCCTGTGCCTGACCTCGTCCCGCGCGGACTGGGCGGAGAACGACGAGGGCGTCTCGCCGCTCGACGCCGCGAGCCAGATCGCCGTGCCGGAGTTCGACGGGCGTCTCATCACCGTCCCGTTCTCCTTCAAGGAGATCGACGAGGACGGGCTCCCCGCGTACGTCGCCGATGCCGAGCGCGCCGCCCGCGTCGCCGGGATCGCCGTGCGCCACGCCCGCCTGAGGCACATCCCCGCCGCGGACAAGAAGCTGGCGCTCGTGCTGTCCGCGTACCCCACCAAGCACTCCCGTATCGGCAACGCGGTCGGCCTGGACACCCCCGCCTCCGCGATCGTCCTGCTCAAGCGGCTCATCGCCGAGGGGTACGACTTCGGGGACCCGGCCGACATCCCTGGTCTCGCCTCCGGTGACGGCGACGAGCTGATCCGCGCGCTCATCGACGCGGGCGGCCACGACCAGGAGTGGCTGACCGAGGAGCAGCTCGCGCGCAACCCCGTGCGCATCCCGGCCGCCGACTACAAGCGTTGGTACGTGACGCTGCCCGAGGAACTGCGGACGAGTGTCGAGCGGCACTGGGGCCCGCCGCCCGGCGAGATGTTCCTCGACCGCTCCCGCAACCCCGAGGGCGACATCGTGCTCGCCGCCCTGCGCCGCGGCAACCTGCTGATCCTCATCCAGCCGCCGCGCGGCTTCGGCGAGAACCCGATCGCGATCTACCACGACCCCGATCTGCCGCCCTCGCACCACTACTTGGCGGCGTACCGCTGGATCGCGGCGTCGGCGGACGACGCCGGTTTCGGCGCGGACGCGATGATCCACCTCGGCAAGCACGGCAACCTGGAATGGCTGCCCGGCAAGAACGCGGGCCTCTCCGCCGCCTGCGCGCCGGACGCCGCACTCGGGGACCTGCCGCTCGTCTACCCCTTCCTCGTCAACGACCCGGGCGAGGGCACGCAGGCCAAGCGCCGCGTGCACGCCACGCTCATCGACCACCTGGTGCCGCCGATGGCGCGCGCCGAGAGCTACGGCGACATCGCCCGCCTCGAACAGCTCCTGGACGAGCACGCCCAGATCGCCGCCATGGACCCGGCGAAGCTCCCCGCGATCCGCGCGCAGATCTGGACCCTCATCCAGGCCGCGAAGCTCGACCACGACCTGGGGGTCGAGGACCGGCCCGAGGACGAAGGCTTCGACGAGTTCATCATGCATCTCGACGGCTGGCTCTGTGAGATCAAGGACGCCCAGATCCGCGACGGCCTGCACGTCCTGGGCCAGGCCCCGGCCGGCGGGGACCGCGTCAACCTCGTCCTCGCCATCCTGCGGGCCCGCCAGATCTGGGGCGGCAACCAGGCCCTGCCCGGCCTGCGCGAGGCGTTGGGCCTGGACGAGTCGGCGGCGACCCGCACGGCGGCGGACCAGGCGGAGGAAACGGCCCGCGCCCTGGTGGAAGCCATGGAGGCGGCGAACTGGGATCCGGCCCAGGTGGGTACCACCTTGGGCAATCTGCCGCCTGGGGCGGCAGGGTGCACAAGGCGGCAGGACCCGGGTGCGGAGGAAACGGGCCCCGAGGACAACCCCGTTCACCAGATCCTCGACTTCGCGGCCCGCGAGGTGGTCCCGCGCCTCGACGCGACCACCGCCGAACTCGACAACTCCGTACGCGCGTTGGAGGGCCGCTTCGTCCCGGCGGGCCCGTCCGGTTCCCCGCTCCGCGGCCTGGTCAACGTCCTCCCGACGGGCCGCAACTTCTACTCCGTCGACCCCAAGGCCGTCCCCTCCCGCCTCGCCTGGGAGACGGGCCAGGCCCTGGCCGACTCCCTCATCGAGCGCTACCGCACCGACAACAACGGCGACTACCCCACCTCCGTCGGCCTCTCCCTCTGGGGCACAAGTGCCATGCGCACAGCGGGAGATGACATCGCGGAGGCCCTCGCCCTCCTCGGTGTCCGCCCGGTCTGGGACGACGCCTCACGCCGAGTGACGGGCCTGGAGGCAATCCCGTACGAGGAACTGAACCGCCCCCGCATCGACGTCACCCTGCGCATCTCGGGCTTCTTCCGTGACGCGTTCCCGCACACCATCGGCCTCCTCGACGACGCGGTCCGCCTCGCCGCCTCCCTCGACGAACCGGCCGAGCACAACCACGTCCGCGCCCACACGCAGGCCGACCTCGCGGAGCACGGCGACGAACGCCGCGCCACCACCCGCATCTTCGGCTCGCGCCCCGGCACGTACGGCGCGGGCATCCTCCAGCTGATCGACTCCAAGGACTGGCGCACCGACGCGGACCTCGCCGAGGTCTACACGGTCTGGGGCGGCTACGCGTACGGTCGCGACCTGGACGGGAAGTCGGCCCGCACGGAGATGGAGACGGCGTACAAGCGCATCGCGGTCGCGGCCAAGAACACCGACACCCGCGAGCACGACATCGCCGACTCGGACGACTACTTCCAGTACCACGGCGGCATGGTGGCCACCGTCCGCGCGCTGCGCGGCACGGCGCCCGAGGCGTACATCGGCGACTCGACGCGCCCCGAGACGGTCCGCACCCGCACCCTGGTCGAGGAGACCTCCCGCGTCTTCCGCGCCCGCGTCGTCAACCCCAAGTGGATCGAGGCGATGCGCCGCCACGGCTACAAGGGCGCCTTCGAACTCGCCGCGACGGTCGACTACCTCTTCGGCTACGACGCCACGACCGGCGTCATCGCCGACTGGATGTACGACAAGCTCACGGAGACGTACGTCCTGGACGAGACCAACCGCCAGTTCCTCTCCGAAGCCAACCCCTGGGCCCTCCACGGAATCGCCGAACGCCTCCTGGAAGCCGAATCCCGCGGCATGTGGGAGAAGCCGGACCCCCAGGTCCTGGAGGCCCTGCGCCAGGTCTACCTGGAGACGGAAGGCGACCTGGAGTCGGACGAATAGGCCTTTGAGCAGGGGAAACGCGCCTGCACGCTCGTTCGAGCGAGCAGAGGTTCCCCTGCCTGGCTCCGCCTACTCTGGGACCGTCGCGCTGAGCGAAGGAGGAGGTCTGTCATGGCAGCTATGCCTGTGCGACCAAGGCCTCCTACAAGCTCGGCCTCACCGTCCCCCTCCCCGAACCCCTCGGCTTCGCCCTGGACACGGCGGAGTTCTGAGCCCGCGCCCTATCGCAGGGTCACCGTGAAGCTCCGCCCGTACGCGTGGCGCGTGCGGACATCGAGCCGGGTGCCTCCCGGTACCCGGGTCACCCGGACCGCGTCGTCGCCGGACACCTTCCGCAGCGCCCGCCCGCGCAGCACCACCGTCACCGTGTCCCGGGCAGTGGTCGGATCGGCGACGGCGACCGTGACGTTCTTCTTGTCGCCGCGGACCAGGACCGAGGCCGGGCCCTCGATCGTGAGGCCGGGGATGTGGTGGATGTGGTGGCTGCCCGGGGCGAAGGTGTTGGCGGCGGTCAGGCCGAGTCCGTGATGCCGTACGGCTTGCAGGCGTGGCGTATTGGTGAGGATCTCCGCGCCGCGATGGCGCCGGACCGCCGACTCGGAGGCATTCGGCAGCAACGCGTAGGCAAATGAAGTGAGTGGGGACCGGGCGGGCTGCTCCACGCTCAGCGAGAAGACCTGGCGGGTGACGGCCGTGTCCGGGTTCGCGGTGCGCACGACGCGGCGGCTGCGGGTCACCGTGTCGAGTCGCGGCTTCGGGGCGGGCCCGGCGAGGAGCGCGTAGCCGACCGCTGTGCCCTGCGTGGCGTTGGCGTACCGCACCCAGCCGCGCCCCTCGGAGACGGTCACCTGGTCCGTCGCGGCAGCGATCCGCGCGTCCAGCGTCGTCGTCACCGCCCGGCCCGCGCCCGGCGCGTCCCCGACCCCTGCGGCCAGCACCACGATCTCGTCGTCGAGCAGGAACCACGACTTCGTCGCCCGCGCGCTCCGGTACACCACGAAATCGTCCGGCAGGACCCCCGCCCGCTTGTCCCGCCACGGCACGTCGTCGGAGAGCACCCAGCCCACCGCCCCGTACGCGCCGAGGACGGCGCCGCCCGAGTGGTCCTGGGTGGCGGTCGGGAAGTAGACGTACGTGTTCTGGGACTCGGACGACGCCGTGAAGTTCAGCGGGTGGCCCGGGTTGTCGTAGAAGAGCTTGCCGGCGTACAACTCCGGGACCGTACCCCGGTGTTCGACCGGCGCGGTCACGCCCGCGAGTCCGTAAGGGGAGACGGCCGTGAAGTAGTCGACGCCGTACGCCTGCGTCTGGTCCTGCCCGGAGAGGTACAGGTAGTGCGCACCGTCGCCCTGGAACCAGGGCATCAGGTTCTCGCCGCTCATGTACTCGTACTTGCTGATCCGCCGCGAGCTGCGGGCCAGCGCGAACGCGTAGCCGGGGCGGCGGTGCACGGTGCGGTCCATGGCGTTGAAGGCGACCGAGCGGGCAGCCGGGTTGAGATCGGCGGCCGGTACGGAGGCGTCGGCGAGGAGGTCGGCGTAGCGGACGATGCTGAGCGGGGAGACGAAGACGGCCGGGTCGAGCGCGGCCCGCGACGTGGCACGTAGGTGCTTCACGTACGACTTGAGGGCGGTGGCCGTGTCTCCGTCGGCGAGCGACGCGAGGTCGACGACGGCCTCGACGATCGTGGCGACGTCCGCGTACCCGGTGCCGGTGCGCGAGACCGCCCGCCCCTTCACCGCCTCCATCATCCAGCCCTCGAAGATCAGCGGCGCGAACCCGTCCCGCACCCACCCGTGCACCGTCGGCACCAGCTCCCCGCCGTGCGCGAACCCGGTCCCGTCGAGCAGCTTCAGGGTCTGCACGACGCGGCTGAGCAGCCCTTTCCCGTACGAGCCCGTGTACGCGACGGAGGCGTGCTGGATGAAGGACCCGTCGGCGTAGTACCCGTCCGTCACCCCATGGTTCAGGGTGTACGGGTCGATGGTCGCGAAGACGGTCAGCTGATCGGTCAGCGCCTTGCGGATGCGCGCCTCGTCGGTGGTGAGGGCGCCCTGGAGGATGCGGTTGGTGGTGATGTCGGCGAGGTTGGCGCCGGTGTGGAAACGGGAGTCGAGGTCGACGTCGCCGTCCTTGCCGTTGCGCAGGTAGGCGTCCATGGAGGCGATGTACGCGGTGACCAGCTCGGCGGGCGTGCGGTCGGCGAGCAGGACCAGGGTCTTGCTGATGTGCTGCGAGAGGCCGATCTCCCAGTAGAACCAGTTGCCGTAGTAGCCGGTGGACTGGTCGCCGTAGTAATGCGCGTGCAGCCGGGCGAGCCCGTCGAGAACGCGGTCCTGGGCCGCCGAACTCCCGTACAGATCAGGGGATATGCCGGGTGTACGGGTGGCGAGGGCTATCTCGTACAGCCGCTGGTAGCTGGTGTTGAGGTTCGGGTCGCTGGTGCCGAGCGGTACCCCGGCGAACAGTTCGTCCTCCCCGGTCGCGGCGTCCATCGACGCCAGGTTCGCGCGGGCGGTCCTCTCCACGGCGGCGAGCTTCGCGGCTGTCTCCGTACGGGAGTTGGACCCGGCGGTACCCGCGAATATGTCGACCGTGTTGGCGATCAGCCGGGCCGCCCCGTCCGCGGCCTCGGCGGCGCTCGCCCACTCGACGGGCACGGCCGCCAGGATCCCGGCGGCTCCCAGCGCGCTCAGCAGACGTCTACGAGTGATCTCCATCGGGCTACCTCCGCCTGGGTCGACGACTGACGGGACGACTGAGTTCGCGCCGCCGGAGTCAAGCAGACGGGCTGATCGCCGACAAGAGGCGGTGGAGACGGGGGAAACGGTGGAGGCGGGGGAAACGGTGGAGGCGGGGGAAACGGTGGAGGCGGTGGAGGCGGCTCCCTCCACCGCCGGGTGACCTACAGGCTCACGGTCTTCCCGCCGAGCGTCACGACGAGCTTGCCGTCCGAGGCGTACGACCACTTGAGGGCGCCGCTGTAGGAGGAGCAGCGGGAGCCGTTCGTGCCCGTCCAGAACTGGTTCGAACTGTCGGCGGTGCCCACGGTCTTGTCGTTCGACCCGTCGACGCCGAAGCGGCACGAGGTGTTGCTCTTGAACACCGAAGTGCCCTTGTCGAACGAGTAGTTGCGCTCGGCGTTGTCGATGCTCAGGTTGTTGGAGATGGCCATCGAGCCCGGGTTGGAGTTGTACGTGAACCCGTGGTGGCCGTTGCCGAAGGCGATGGAGCGCCGCACGACGTGGTTGACGGCGATGTCGTCGCCGCCGAGCTTGTAGCCGTTGCGGTCGCCGTTGGTGTTCACGGTTCCGTCGGAGAGGGTGCCGTTGCTGTACGACAGCGAGTCCTCGACGGTGACCGGCCCGATGGCCCCGGTGTCGGTCTTGGTGTAGAGGTCCCAGCCGTCGTCGATGTTGTTGTGCGAGACGGCGTACCGGAAGACGTTGCCGGTCCCGGTGGTGAGCTTCGCGGCGAAACCGTCGGCGTCCTCGCCGTCGGAGTCGGCGTTGTCGTGCGACTCGGCGCTCACGATCAGGTTGTTCGCCGGCCACTGGGCCTTGGCCGTACTGGAGGCTATGCGGCCGAGCTGAAGGCCGGTGTCGTGGTTGTAGCGGGTGACCGTGCTCTCGATGATGTTGTTGCTGCCGCCGACGTAGATGCCGTTGTCGCCGGCGTGCTCCACGACGATGCCCTTGACGTGCCAGTACGAGGCGAAGAGCTGAAGCCCGCGGTTGGTCGAACTCTCGCTCTGCGCCGAGAAGTTGAGGACGGGCTTCTCGCTCTGGTAGGCGACCAGGTTGGTGCGCGCGGCGGAGGTGCCGTCGGCGGCATCGGGCACGGTGACGGTCTGCGCGTACGCATACGTACCGCCGCGCAGATAGATGGTGCCGCCGGCGGCGACGCGGCTGATCGCCGAGGCCAGCGTCGTCGGGGCGGTCTGGGTGCCGGCGGCGGAGTCGGTCCCCGACGGTGCCACGTACACGGTCGTCAGTGCCTGCGCGGAGGCCTGGGCGGTGGTGCCGGACGCCACGGTGGCGAGGGTGCCGGCCAGCAGGCCGAGGGAAGCGACGAGTGGTCTCAGTTCCATGGTTCGGTCTCCCTGTATGGATGTTGGCTGGTTCGTGTGCATGAACCCGGAGGGCATCCGGGCACCATGGGGCTACGGGTAGAAAGCGCTATCTGGCTGGACCGTAGGGGCGTGTCGTGCACGCGTCAAGGTTCATGTATGTATCTGGTAGGCAAGTACATGAACATTTTAGGAATGCGTGACGGCAGGAGTACGTGACGACGACGGGCCCCGGGCTCCCACGAAGGGAACCCGGGGCCCGCGCCGGCCGGGGTCGTAGCCGCGTCTAACCCTCCGGAGGAGGCGGCGGCACCGGCGCCCCCGCGGGCGGCGCGATCTTCGCGTACGTGCGGGAGACCGGCGTCTCTCCGGAGGCGGCCGCGGCGTGCTGCTCCGGCCGGTCCTCCGGCGGCAGCAGCGCCGCGCGCCTGGCCCCCGGGTCCCAGCCGGTCTCCACGACCCGCTTCTGCCACACGACGGCCCCGGCGAGCACGGCAAGCCCGATGACGAGCATGAGGACGACGCCGCCCGCCTTCCCGGCCTTCGCGGCGTTGCCGATGAGCAGCCCGAACCAGCCGAAGTCGGCGTCGCCGAAAGTGGTGTTGGCCGTGCCGAACGAGCCCAGCACGCCGAGCAGGAACGCGGGCAGGAACGTGATCAGGACGCCGTTGAGGAAAGCGCCGATCGCGGCGCCGCGGCGGCCGCCGGTCGCGTTGCCGAAGACACCCGCCGCGCCGCCGGTGAAGAAGTGCGGGACCAGGCCGGGCAGCACCAGCGCGGTGCCGAACGCCGGGTTGAAGACGCCGGCGATGATGCCCAGGCTCACCAGGCCGCCGATGAACGAGCAGATGAAGCCGATGAGCACGGCGTTCTGCGCGTACGGGAAGACGATCGGCGCGTCCAGGGCGGGGATCGCGCCGGGCACGACCTTCTGCGCGATGCCCTGGAAGGCGGGAACCAGCTCACCCAGGATGGTCCGCACGCCGAACAGGATCACGGCGACCGCGATACCGAACTGCAGGCCCTGCCCGAGGGACGCCATCAGGTAGTTGCCCACACCCGTGGAGGCCGAGCCGCCGCCCGTCGCGAACGACTTGAACGCCTCCGCCTTCCCCGCCTTCGCGAGGAACACGATCGCCATGATCATGTAGATGAGGACCATCGAAAGCGCGGTGGCGACCATCGAGTCCCGCAGGAACCGCAGCCCCTCGGGCAGGTTCATCTCCTCGGTCGAGCGGCTCTTCTTGCCGACGACCTGCCCGGTCGCGCCGGACACGATGTACCCGGCGGTCCCGAAGTGCCCGACGGCGACCGTGTTGTTGCCGGTCACGCGCTTGGTCCAGGGATGCGCGAAGGCGGGCATCGCCACCAGCATGATGCCGAGCAGCACCGCGCCGACGACGACCACGACCCAGGAGTCCTGGCCCGCGGTGGCCAGCACCATCGTCAACAGCGTTGCCATGAACAGCATGTGATGCCCGGTCAGGAAGACGTAGGACAGTGGCGTGAAGCGCGCGAGCAGCAGGCTGATCAGAAACCCGAGGATCATCAGCCAGGCCACGCGCGAGCCGTACTCGGCCTGCGCGATGCCGACGATGGCCTCGTTGGTGGGGATCACCCCGTGCGAACCGGTCGCGCCGGTGATCATCGTGCCCAGCGGGGCCAGGGAGTTGGTGACCAGCGTCGCGCCCGCGCCGATCAGCAGGAAGCCGAGCGTCGCCTTGATGGCGCCGCCGATGACCTGACCCGCGCTCTTCTTCAGCGCGATGAGGCCGACGGCGGTGATGATGCCGATGAGGTAGGCGGGGACGCTCAGGATCTCGTTGACGACGAATTTCGCGATGTCGACGAGGACGTTCATGGGGACTCCGTGAGGTGGTGGGGGTTGCTTCGTGCGGCCGCGCGGGGCTCAGGCGTCGTAAACCCGCTCCGGGCTCAGGCGTCGTAAAGCCGCTCCGGGCTCAGGCGTCGTATAGCCGCGCGGGGCTCAGGCGTCGTAAACCCGCTCCGGGCTCAGGCGTCGTAAAGCCGCTCCGGGCTCAGAGGTCGTCAAGCCGCTCCAGGCTCAGAGGTCGTCAAGCCGCTCCAGGCTCAGACGTCGTAAAGGTCGCGCAGCGCGGCGTCGACCTCCTTGGTGCTGGTGAAGTCCTCGATCACCCGCACCGGTACCCCGACGTCACCGAGGGTGCGGGCGATCTCCCGCGACGTCAGGATGGCAACGGCCTCCGACGCCTTGCCCTTCGCGGAGATGGTGTCGGTCGCCTCGGTGGTGATGTACCGGCCCCACTTCCACCGGTCGAGCACCTTGTCGAGCGTGGACTTGAGGAAGAGGCTCGTGCCGACGCCGTTGCCGCACACGGTCAGAATCTTGTGCATGCCGTGCGCGGAGCCGCTCTTGCTCTTCGGGGCGGCGGCTGCGGCTTCCTTCTCCTGCTCCTGAAGGTCTCCGCCCTCGGCAATGTCTCCTCCCTCGGCCCGGACGAGGAGGGCCCGCAGCGCTTCGGGGGTCGGCGCCCGGTCGAGGCGCCCGGCCATGTCGCTGTCGGCGAGCAGCCGGGCCAGGGCGCCCATGGCCTGCGTATGAGCGCCGGAGTCGGTCGCCGCGAGGGCGACGACCAGATGGACCGGGTCGTTCGTCTCGTGCCCGAAACTCACCGGGCTCGCCAGCCGCACCCACGACATGCCCGTGCGACGCACCGCGGGGGAGGGGCGTGCGTGTGCGAAGGCGAAGCCCGGCGCGATGACGATGTAGGGCCCGTTCTCCTCGACGTTGCGGGTCATCTCCTGCGTGTACGTGTCCGTACTCACCCCGGTCGCCACCAGCAGGTCACCGGCGGCCCGCACCGCGCCCTGCCAGTCGGGGGCCGCCACGTCGAGGCGGATGGCCTCGACGGGAATCAAGTCGCTCAGTTCACTCATGCGAGCAGTCGCCCCCGGTGTCCCGCGCCGTGTCCCGGCGACACGCTGCGCTGTGACGCTTTCGTTATGGACCCTCCGTAGGGGTGAACTACCTGCAAAGGCCCTCCGATGAGTCGCCGTGCGGGCGCGGCCGTGCTGCGATGGGCCGCTGAAATGCGGCTCCCCCGTGGAAAGGACGCCCTGGCGTGACGACGAGCGCGACCACGACCACGACCGGCAGCGAGAACGAGGGCGGGAGCGAAGGGGACGGCGGACCGCGCGTCGGCGCCCCGCGGCTGCTGCGGTGGCTGCCGTGGGCGGTGCTGGTCGTCGCCCTGGTCCTGGAGTTGGTGACGCCCTCGGCGGTGCGGGCGACGCCGCTCTTCGCGCTGGCCTGCGTGTCGGCGGGCGCGTTCCTGTCGCTGCGGGCGACGCTCTCGGTGTCGGCGGCCGCCCTCGCCCTGGAACTGGCGATCACCGTGGCACTGGGCACCGAGCACGAGATCCACGAGTACGTGGACGCGCTGAACGTGCTGGTCGCCGGCGGGGTCGCCATCATCGCCAACCGCCTGCGCGACCGTTACGGCAGCCGGCTCGCCGCGGCCCGCGAGGTGGCCGAGGCCGCGCAGCGGGCGGTGCTGCCGACCCCGCCCCGCGTCCTCGCCGGAACCCGGGTCGCCGTCGACTACCGCACGGCGCAGAGCGAGAGCCGGATCGGCGGCGACTTCTACGCGGCGCTCGCCACTCCGTGGGGCGTGCGGTTCGTCGCCGGGGACGTACGGGGGAAGGGCCTCGGGGCGGTGGGCCTGGTGGCGATCCTGCTGGGCGCGTTCCGGGAGGCGGCCGTGCGGGTGCCGGGCCTCGACGAGGTGGCGCTGCGGATGGACGAGGCGGCGGTGCGCGAGGCGGAGCGCCGCGGCGGCGAGGAACGCTGGGAGGGCTTCGCGACGGCGGTACTCGCCGAACTCCCCCGCGCGGCACCGGGGACGCTGCGCCTGCTGAGCCGCGGCCACCCGTCCCCGTACCTGTTCACGACGGACGGCGCGGTACGCGAACTGCCGTCCACGCGACCGGGGTTACCCCTGGGCCTGAACTTACCCGGAGCTTCCGGGCCCCTGCCCGGACTCGAAGAGTTCGCACTCTCCCCGGGCGCCCTGGTCCTGCTGGTGACCGACGGCGTGACGGAGGCCCGCAACCAGGCCGGCATCTTCTTCGACCCGTCCCACCACCTGACGGGCCCCACTCCGGCCGACCCGGCCGCCCTGCTCGACGCGGTGGTGACAGCGGTGGCGGCCTGGACGGGCGGCGACCGTGACGACGACATGGCGCTGCTGGCGTTCGCGCCGAGGCCTTCATGGGGCGGGGCCGAGTCCGGAGCCGGATGACCGGCAGGGGTGGTTGGTCAGCCGATGGGGTTGACGAAGGTGGCCGGGTGGGTGGCGCCGCGCTGGTCGACGAGCGGGCTCCAGGGCCAGTCCAGGGTGATCGAGGT
>NZ_JBIWKA010000009.1:0-318887 GCF_044765445.1 Streptomyces sp. NPDC102467
TGCACACCTACAATCACCACCGCGGACACACCGCGCTGAAAGGCCAACCACCCGTCAGCCGCGTCCCCAACCTCACGGGTCAATACACCTAGGGCCCGCGCACCACGACACGCCCGGCCGGATGCGGCGCGCAGCACAGCTCGGCGGCCTACGCTCGCGGCGTGGCCCATGTCCGGATCGTCCGTGAGACCCCGCTGTCCGCCGCCGAGGCGTGGCGGCGCCTGACCGACTGGGAGCGGCACGGCGAGCTCGTACCGCTCACCCACGTCACCGTGACCACGCCGCCGCCGACGGCCGCGGGCACCGTGTTCGTGGCGCGCACCGGGGTGGGCTCCCGGTTCGGCTTCGACGATCCGATGGAGGTCGTCGCATGGCAGCCGCCGCGCCGCTGCCGGCTCGTCAAGCGCGGCCGTCTCGTCACCGGCTGGGCCGAGGTCGAGGTGCGGCCGCTCGGCGCGGGCGGGGCGCGGGTGGAGTGGCGCGAGGAGCTGCGGGTGCGCGGGGTGCCCGCGCTCGCGGACCCGGTGCTCGCGGCGGCAGGGCGGCTCATGTTCGGTCGTGTGGTGAACGGGCTTCTGCGGGACGGGAGTTAAGGAGCCGGACAACTCGTCGGCAACGCGGATGAGTTGTATCTTGTCCCACTTGGTCACCCCTTTGGTCACCCACGTGGTCACTCACTTGGTCACCCACTCGGTCACCCTCCTCCGCACGAAGGGAGCCTCCTCATGGCCATCGCCGTCTACGGCGCCACGGGACACACCGGGCGCCTCGTCACCGCCGAACTCCTCGCCCGCGGCCAGGACGTGATCCTCGCCGGGCGCGGTGAGCCGGGCCTGCGCGCCCTGGCCGCCGAACTCGCCGCCCCGCACCGCGTCACCGTCCATGCCGCACCCCTGGACGACGCCGTCGCCCTGCGCCGGCTTGCCGAGCGGGCCGACGCGGTGAACCACTGCGCGGGCCCCTACACCACGACGGGTGCCCCGGTCGCCGCCGCCGCGGCCGAGGCCGGCATCCCGTACGTCGACCACGCCATCGAGCCGCATCCGGTCAAGCATCTCTTCGACGCGTACCAGGGCATCGCCGAGCGCACCGGGGCCGTCCTGGTCCCGCAGATGAGCTTCTACGGAGGCCTCGGCGACCTGCTCGCCTCGGCGGCGGCCGCGGGGCTGCCGTCCGCGGAGGGCATCGAGAAGGTCACCGTCGGCTACGCCGTCACCGGCTGGCGGATGACGCGGGGCGCCGTGGACACCGCGAACCTGCTCACCGGGGAGACCGACCGCATCTCCTACGCGCAGGGGATGCAGCACGTCGGCCCCGTGGAGGTCCGCAACTCCGTCTTCCCGTTCCCGCCGCCGGTCGGGCCGCGCACCACGATCGTGCCGTTCCCCTCCGGGGAGGTCGTCACCGTGCCCCGGCACGTCCCGGCCCGCGCGGTCGAAGTGCAGCTCACCGCCTCGACGTTCGAGGAGGCGCAGACCTTCAGCAGCGTCGACGCGAGCCCCGAGGAGCGGGCCCGCACCGAGTTCACGGTCGCCGTCCAGCTCGTCCGCGCGGAAGGCGGCAACCGCAACGCCCATGTGCGCGGCCGGGACATCTGGCGGGCCGGGGCACTGGTCTCCGTGGAGGCCGTGCTCCGGCTCACCGGCGGCGAGGGGCCGCGCAAAGCCGGGGTGTTCAGCCCGGCCGAGGCGTTCGAGGCGGCCCCGTTCCTGCGGTCGCTGGCCGACCAGGAGGCGTTCGAGACGTTGAAGCTCCCGGAGGGCTGAACCTCCTTACAGAAGCGGCGGGTTGGCGTACCGCACCAGTTCAAGTGCCTGCTGCGGAAACCAGTCCCCCGCCTTCGGGTCGAGGCCGCCGCGCTCGGGGTCCTCGGGCCCGTCCGTCCCCCGCAGGCACAGCCCGTCCGACTCTCCCGGCGTCTTGATCCACAGGCGCGCGTCCTGCAAGGGGTCGCCGGTGCGCAGGGTCGGGCGGGCGCCGAGGCCCCGGCCCGGCGGGTTGCACCAGTCCTGCGGGTCGGTGTACTTGCCGGCGGGCGGGGTCCACGGGCCCTGCCCGTTGCGGCTGGAGTCGGTCACGAAGTGTGCCATCCGGGAGGCGGGCACATGAACGTGCGCGTCGATCCAGGCCTGCGCCTCGGCCCTCGGTGCGTACTGGTTCGGGCAGTCCGCGGCGTCCCCTCCCCCGTCGACGTAGGCGATGCACGACGAGATCAGCTTGCCGTACCAGGAGTTGGCGTCGTCGGTGTGGTAGTTGGAGGCGTTGGTGTAGAAGCCCGAGGCGCGCGCGACGCCGCCCTTGACGAGGCGCGGCACGATCGAGCCGACGGCATGCCAGCCGGGGTGTCCTGTGTCGAGGTACACCCGCGTGCCGCGCAGCGGTTCCAGCGCGTCGACGGCGTAGTTCACCTCGGCGTACCGGGCGGCGGTCTTCGTGCCCTCGGCGTCGTCCTGCCCGCAGTCGGCGGGCAGCAGGGCGAGCGCGTCGGGCTCCAGGATCACGAGGGCGTCCCGGGTGCCGATGCCGCGGGCCACGGCGTCGATCCACGCCTCGTACTCGGCGGTGTTCGCGGCGCCGCCCGCCGAGTAGTTGGCGCAGTCGCGGCCGGGAATGTTGTAGAGCGCGAACGTGGGAACGGCGCCGGCCCGGGTCGCGTCCTTGACCACGTCCCGGGCGAGTTTCTCGACCTCGGCCGGGCTCTGGTCGCCGAACCAGACGGTCTGCGGCGTGGCGACCATGGCGGTGACGCGGGCCGCGTCCCGGTACTGCCCGGCCCTGACCAGGCCGAGGACCTGCCGGAGAGCATCCGGGTTGGGCTCAGGGGTGTAGAGGCGGGGAGCACGGGCGGCGGCCTCCGCCGGTTCGTCCGCGGCGGCGCCGGGACCGCCGACGAGCAGTGCGGACAGCACAAGGGAGAGCGTGGCCAGGGCAGTTGAGGCGCCACGTATTCGGACACGTCTGAGGGGACCTCGCACGGTTTCACTCCTGGGTCGCAAAGGCACGGGGGACTCGCGGAGAATGGGAGCGCTCCCAAACGAGGGTCGGGGACGGGGCGCACGGCGTCAAGTACGGTGCACGAGGCGTTCGTCGTCCCACGTCTCCCGTGCGTCGCACACCGGCTGCGGATACGATCGCCGGGCGGGCTCCGGACCGGGCGCGCGGGGCAGGAGGAGGGGCCGTGCACGAACTGGAGCTGCGCGTCGACATCGGGGACGGCGCGCCCGCGGACCAGCTGGACCGCCAAGTACGCTCCCTCTTCCAGGACTTGCGCAGGCTCGGCGTGCTGCGCGTGGAGCGCAGGGCGCAGCCGGCCCCGGCCGGATCGATGGCAGGCGCGGGGCACGACATCGCCGTCCTGGTCCTCAGCGGCGCCTTCTCCGCGGCCACCCTCAAGGCCGTGAGCAATGTCGTCATCGCGTACGTCAACCGCTCGAAGGCGCGCGCCGTGGAGTGGGAGTTCGACGGGAACAAGGGCTCGTTCACCGCTCTGTCCGCGAAGGATCAGCAGACCCTCGTGGACGTGGTGAGCGCCCGGATCGCGGCAGGCACGGCGGCAACGGGGGACGGTACGGACGAGGCGGAGGAGACCGATGGCGGGGCGCCGGCTCGCACTCCTGATCGCGACTGACGGCTACCAGGACCCGGGACTCAACCAGCTGCGGGCACCGGCCCGCGGGGCCGCTGAACTGCAGGCGCTGCTGCGGGACCCGGCCATCGGCCGGTTCGACGAGGTACGGGCCCTCCTGAACCGGCCGAAGGAGGAGGTGGAGGGTGCCATCGAGGACCTCCTCGCCGACCGGGAACCCGATGACTTCGTCCTGCTCTACCTCGCCTGCCACGGCATCCGCAACGACGGCGACCGGCTGTTCTTCGCCACCCTCGGCACCCGCCTGAGCCGGCCCGCCGCCACGGCGGTGTCGTCGATGTTCCTGCACGGCCTGCTCGACGAGAGTCAGGCCGGGACCAAGGTCGTCCTGCTCGACTGCTGCTACAGCGGCCTCTTCCACCGCGGCACACCCATGTCGCCCGCCCCGGTGGACGTGGAGGCCGCGCTCGCCGGGCGCGGCACGTTCGTCATCACCGCCACGACGGCACTGGAGTACGCCTACGAAGGCGACCAGCTGAAAATCGACAACGGGGTCTCCGCGCCGCGCTTCACCAACGCCGTCATCGAAGGGCTCAGCACCGGCCTCGCCGATCTCAACCGGGACGGTGTGATCACCCCCGACGAGCTGTACACCTACGTCCACGACGCCGTCCGGAACCAGGCGGGCCCCGACCAGACGCCCACCAAGTCCGGCCACTGCGAAGGGGACGTGGCCCTCGCCTACGCGCCGGAACTGGACGTCACCGCGGGCCCGGCGGGACGCGCAGCGGCCACCCATGAACTGCCTCTCGGCACACTGCTTCCGCCCCCGATCGAGACCACCGACCGAGGCTTCACCTGCGACGCCTGGGAAGGTTCGGCCCAACTGCGCACACCTGTCGGCCGCTTGGAGCATTCGGCGGACGGCGAGCTGATGTGCGTCGACTTCTCCGGCCGGGAGGGCAATGCCGCGGTGGTCGGCAAGCTCGGCAGCGGCAAGACCACGTTGCTGCGCTCCCTCGTCCTGTCCCTCGCGCTGACCCACACGCCGGGCGAGGTCGAGTTCGTCCTCCTGGAAGGCGCCGTCAACCGGCTCGGGGTCCTGCGCACGCTGCCCCACGTCCGCGGCCTCGCCGCGCCGCACGAGGAGGTCCGGGTGAGTCAGGCGCTCGCCGAGGTGAAGGACGCCATCGCCGCCCGCCGCTCCCTCTTCCGCGACCACGACATCGACTCCATCGAGGCCTTTCGCGCGCTGCGCGCGGAAGGCGCCCTCGGCACGGCGGAGACCAGCGACCTCATCCTCGTCATCGACGGCTGGCTCGACTTCTGCTGGGAGCACGACAGGTTCGCGGACGACGTGCACCGGCTGGCGAACACCGGGCTCAACTACGGCGTCCACCTGTGCGTCACCGCGCGCCGCTGGAGCGACTTCGGCCCCGACCTGCTCGGGCTGCTCGGTACCCGTATCGAGCTGGCTCTCGACCACGCCCAGGACTCGCAGGTCGATCCGGTGCTCGCGTCGAGCGTGGGCGTCGGCTGGGCGCTGTCCCGGCGCCGCCGGTTCCGGGTGGCGGTGCCCCGCCTCGACGACGTCACGGGCCATGTGGCCGCGCGCAGCTCGCTGGCCGACACGGTGGAGCGGATCCGGGCGGGCTGGCGCAGGGACTCCTCGGCGGGGCGGCCCGAGCCGAGCCGGGTCTCCTTCACCGACCTGCTGGAGCTGGGCCGGCCTTCCGACTGGGACCCGGCCCACCTCTGGCGGGACCGGCCGCCGGCCGCCCGGCTGACCACGCCCTTCGGCGCGACGGCCGCGGGCGCGCCGGTCCTGCTCGACATCAAGGAAGGGGCGGCCGGCGGGGCGGGCCCGCACGGGCTGTTGGTGGGCACGGCGGGTTCCGGCAAGACCGAACTGCTGCGCACCCTGATCCTCTCGTTCGCCGCGACGCACGCGCCCGACGACCTGAACTTCCTGCTGGTCGGCTCACCGGGACGGGGCACCTTCCGGGGCCTGTCGGCGCTGCCGCACACCTCCGCCGTGCCCGAGGCCGGACGCGAGGACGCCTCGGGGGTCGCCCGGCTCGCGCTCTCTCTGAACGGCGAGATCAAGCGCCGCGAGACCCTGCTGCGCACCGCGGGGCACTATTCCTCGCTCGGCGACTACCGGGACGCCCATGGCCGCGGCGCCCCGCTGGAGCCACTGCCCACGCTGCTCGTGGTCTTCGAGGATTTCACCGAACTCATGGACGCCTCGCCGGACTTCGTCGAGACGCTGATCTCCGTCGGGCGCGTCGGACGCTCCGTCGGCGTGCACATGCTGCTGGCCGCACGGCGTCTGCCCGACACCTCGTTGCGCGGCCTGGAGACCTTCCTCTCCTACCGGATCGCGCTGCGCACCGCCTCCGCGACCGAGTCCCGGACAGTGATCGGCGTCTCGGACGCCAACCGGGTGCCCCTCGACCCGGGCGTCGGTTACCTGCGGACCGGCTCCGAAGGCCTCGTCCGTTTCAAGGCCGCCTTCGCCTCGGCGCCGGGCCCCGAGGAGGCCGAGGAGGACGCCTCGATCCTGGACGCGGTCGTGGCCCGGATCGCGCGGTACGGCCCCGCGAGCCGCCCGGTGTGGCTTCCGCCGCTGGACGCGCCGCCGACCCTGGACGAGCTGCTGCCCCCGGCCACGGTGGACCCGGAGCGCGGCCTTCAGGCGCAACCCTCTCCATTCGCCTACCAGTTGTGCGTCCCGCTGGGCTTGTGCGACGTGCCCGAGGAGCAGCGGCGCGATCCCTTTCTGCTCGACTTCTCCGAGGAGGACTGGGCGCACGCATTGTTCGTCGGCGGTCCGCGGTCCGGTAAATCGACGCTGGTCGCGACCCTCATCACGTCGTTCGCGCTGACCCACACCGCGCAGGAGGCCCGCTTCTACGTACTCGACTTCGGCGGCGGGCAGTTGACGGACCTGGCCGGTCTGCCCCATGTGGGCCAGATCGCCCGCCGCGCGGAAGAGGAACTGGTGCGGCGCACCCTCGCCGAGGTCGTGGAGATCCTGGCGTGGCGGGAGAACGCATGCCTTGTACGCGATGTCGGTTCGATCGCGGAGTTCCGCGAGAGGTACGCGGACGAGGCGTCCACAGCTCCATGGAGTGACGTCTTCCTCGTCATCGACGGGTACGCCACGCTCCGCACCGAGTACGAGCAGCTGGAGCGCGCCGTCCTCGACATCGCCCATCGGGGCCAACGGTTCGGCATCCATCTGATCCTCACCGCCACCCGGTACGTGGAGGTCCGCCCGAACCTGCGGGAGCAGCTGCACCACGTCGTCGAACTGCGTCTGGGCGACCCCTCGGAATCCGAGATCGACCGCAGGGCCGCCCACCGGGTTCCCGCGGGCAGGCCGGGGCACGGGCTCGCGCCGGACCGGCGCCCTCTCCTCACGGCGCTCCCCCGGCTGCGAGACAGCGGGGACCTGCCGCTCGGCCGGGCCACGGCCACCCTGGCGGGCCGGGTCCTGGCCGCCTGGGGCGACCGTCCGGCGGCGCCGCCGGTCCGGCTGCTGCCGCGCGTCCTCACCCCGGCCGGGCTGCCTTCCCCGGCCGACACTCCGGCGGACTCCCTGGCCATCGGGATCGACGGCACGTCCATGGCCCCGGTGATCGTCGACTTCGCCCAGGACCCGCTGCTCCTCGTCCTGGGCGAGCCGGGGTCGGGCAAGACGTCGCTGCTGCGGTTCCTGGCCCGCTCGATCGCCGAGAAGTACCCGGCCGGGGACGCCGTGATCTTCGTGGCGGACTTCCGTCGGTCTCTGCTCGGCGACCTTCCGGAGTCGCACATGTCGGCGCACTGCACGTCGCCCGGCACACTCCGGGAAACCGTCGCGATGATCCGGGCGTCCCTCGAAAGGCGCCTGCCCGGACCGGATGTGACGCCGCAGCAGTTGCGGGACCGGAGCTGGTACTCCGCACCGCCCGTCCATCTGCTCGTGGACGACTACGACTTGGTCGACGCAACGTCGGGCAACGAGCTGCTGCCGCTGCTCGACCTGCTGCCGTACGCCCGGGACATCGGCCTGCGGGTTGTACTGACCCGCACCACGGTGGGCGCGTCCCGGTCCCTGTACGACCCCTTCCTGCAGCGTCTGCGGGACCACGGCGGCCACGGTGTCGTCCTGTCCGGCGACCCGCAGGAGGGCATGCTCCTGGGGCAGACCCGGGCGATGTCCAAACCGCCGGGGCGCGGCACCCTGGTGAGCCGCAAGTGGACCGGCGAGGTTCAACTCGCCTATCTTCCTTCGGAGTTCGAGAGGTCAGGCGACTGACCCGATCCGCCGGGCGGCCGCGGCCTCATGGTGGATCGGCGTGTGCGCGCCGGTCAGCGACACCCCGCTGCCGCCCCGCCGGTGCGCCACGATCTCCGAGGCGATGGACACCGCCACCTCCTCCGGCGTACGCGCTCCCAGATCGAGGCCGATGGGCGAGCGCAGGCGGGCCAACTCCAGTTCGGTGACGCCGACTTCGCGCAGGCGCTCGTTGCGGTCCAGGTGGGTGCGGCGGGAGCCCATGGCGCCCACGTAGGCGACGGGCAGGCGCAGCGCGAGGTGGAGCAGCGGGACGTCGAACTTGGCGTCGTGCGTCAGCACGCACAGCACCGTGCGGCCGTCGACCTCGGTCCGCTCCAGGTAGGTGTGCGGCCATTCGACGACGATCTCGTCGGCGTCCGGGAAACGGGCGGCCGTCGCGAAGACGGGCCGCGCGTCGCACACGGTGACGCGGTAGCCGAGGAACTTGCCCATGCGGACGAGGGCCGACGCGAAGTCGATCGCGCCGAAGACGATCATCCGGGGAGCGGGGACGGAGGACTCGACGAGCAGCGTGAGCGGTGCTCCGCAACGAGAGCCCTGCTCACCGATCTCGAGGGTGGCGGTGCGGCCCGCGTCGAGATACGCGAGCGCCTCGCCGGCGACCGTGCGGTCGAGTTCGGGGTGGGCGCCGAAGCCGCCCTCGGTCGAGCCGTCGGGGCGCACCAGCAGGGCGCGGCCCATGAGTTCAGCCGGTCCCGACACGATCCGCGCGACCGCCGCCGCCTCCCCCGTGGCGGCGGCGGCCAGCGCGGTCGCCAGCACGCCGCGTACGGCCTCGTCCGAGGCGCGTACCGGCATGACGAGGATGTCGATGACGCCGCCGCACGTGAGACCCACGGCGAAGGCGTCGTCGTCGCTGTACCCGAAGCGCTCCAGGACCGGCTGCCCGTCCTGGAGCGCCTCGCGGCACAGCTCGTAGACCGCGCCCTCCACGCAACCGCCGGAGACCGAGCCGATCGCGGTGCCCTCGCTGTCGACGGCGAGCGCCGCGCCCGGCTGCCGGGGCGCGCTGCCGCCGACGGCCACCACGGTGGCCACGGCGAAGTCGCGTCCCTCACGGAACCACCGGTCGAGCTGTTCGGCGATGTCCAGCATGGATCGGTCTCCTTGGCGGTGACGAGGAAGGGCGGTCGGGCGGTGTCAGTGGACGCCGAGCCAGCTCTCGATCGGGTTGAGGGCGAAGTACACGACGAAGATCACCGTGAGGCCCCACATGAAGGCCCCGATCTCACGGGCCTTGCCCTGGGCGATCTTGATGGCGACCCAGGAGATGACGCCCGCGGCGACACCGGTGGTGATGGTGTACGTGAAGGGCATCAGGACCACGGTCAGGAACACCGGGATCGCGGTGGCGCGGTCGGCCCAGTCGACGTGCCGGGCGTTCATCATCATCATGGCGCCGATGACGACGAGCGCGGCGGACGCGACTTCCTGCGGGACGATCGCGGTGACCGGCGTGAAGAACAGGCAGGCCGCGAAGAAGAGGCCGGTGACGGCGGAGGCGAGACCCGTACGGGCGCCTTCCCCGACGCCCGTCGCCGACTCGACGAAGACGGTCTGGCCTGAGCCGCCCGCCACGCCGCCGATGGCGCCGCCGGCGCCGTCGATGAACAGCGCCTTGGACAGGCCCGGCATACGGCCCTTGTCGTCGGCGAGCTTCGCCTCGGTGCCGACGCCGATGATGGTGGCCATCGCGTCGAAGAAGCCGGCGAGCACGAGCGTGAAGACGATCATGCCGACCGTCATCGCGCCGACCTCGCCCCAGCCGCCGAACTCGACCTTGCCGAAGAGCGAGAAGTCGGGCGACGAGACCGCGCCGCCGTGCAGCTCGGGGGCGCCGTTGGCCCACTGCTTCGGGTCGATCACGTCGAGCGCGTTGAGGATCATCGCGACGACGGTGCCGGTGACGATGCCGATCAGGATGGCGCCGGGGGTGTTACGTGCCTGCAGCATGAAGATCAGGAGCAGGGTGCCGGCGAAGAGCAGGACGGGCCAGCCGGCGAGTTCGCCGCCGCCTCCGAGCGTGAGCGGGGTCGCCTTGCCGACCTGCACGAAACCGGCCTTGTAGAGGCCGATCAGGGCGATGAACAGGCCGATGCCCATGGTGATGCCGTGCTTGAGCGCCAGCGGGATCGCGTTCATGATCAGCTCGCGTAGCCCGGTGACGACGAGCAGCATGATCACGACGCCGTACATCACGCACATGCCCATGGCCTGCGGCCAGGTCATCTGGGGCGCGACCTGCGAGGAGATCACGCCGGAGACGGAGAGACCGGCGGCAAGGGCGAGCGGGACCTTGCCGACGAAGCCCATCAGGAGCGTGGTGAACGCGGCGGCGAAGGCGGTCGCGGTGATCAGGGCCTTCTGGCCCATGATGTCGCCCGCGGCGTCCTTGCCGGACAGGATCAGCGGGTTGAGCAGGAGGATGTACGCCATGGCCATGAAGGTCGTGACGCCGCCGCGCACCTCGCGCGCGACCGTCGATCCTCGGTCGGATATATGGAAGTACCGGTCGAGCCACGATCTGCCGGCGGGCTGACGCGAACCCGCGCCCGCGTCGTCGGCGGTCTTCGGCTCCAGGGACTGCTGGGTCATGGTGCCTCGTTTCCCAAGGTTCAAAGGGGCACCCGCGAACTACTCGTGCGCGTGCGGGATTTGGGATCGCTGCACGACCCGGGGGACGGCCCGAGACGGACGGCAACTGTGGTTCCGGGGGACGGAAGGCCCCCCGTGTTCTTGACGCGACCCGGCCCACGCGGGGCCGGGTCGCACACGGCTACTTCGAAGCGGCCGTGCCCGTCAGGTGCTCGGGCCGGACGGGCGTCCGGTCGAGCTGCAGACCCGTCGCGTTCCGGATCGCCGCGAGGACGGCCGGGGTGGACGAGAGGGTCGGGGCCTCGCCGATGCCGCGCAGCCCGTACGGGGCGTGCTCGTCGGCGAGTTCGAGCACGTCGACCGGGATGGTCGGCGTGTCGAGGATGGTGGGGAGCAGGTAGTCCGTGAAGGAGGGGTTCCTGACCTTCGCGGTCACGGGATCGACGACGATCTCCTCCATCACCGCGATGCCCATGCCCTGGATGGTGCCGCCCTGGATCTGGCCGATGACGGAGAGCGGGTTGAGCGCCTTGCCGACGTCCTGGGCGCAGGCCAGCTCGATGACCTTGACCAGGCCGAGCTCGGTGTCGACCTCGACGACGGCGCGGTGCGCGGCGAACGAGTACTGCACGTGCCCGTTGCCCTGGCCGGTGTGCAGGTCGAAGGGGACGGTGGGCCGGTGGCGCCACTCCTCCTCCAGCTCGACGGCCTCGCCTTCGAGGACGTCGACCAGGTCGGCGAGGACCTCGCCGCCGTCGGTGACGACCTTGCCGCCTTCGAGCAGCAGCTCGGCCGTGGCCCACGCCGGGTGGTAGGTGCCCATCTTGCGGCGCCCGATCTCCAGGACCTTCTCGCGCACCAGCTCACAGGCGTTCTTGACGGCGCCACCGGTGACGTACGTCTGACGCGACGCGGACGTCGAACCGGCCGAGCCGACCTGGGTGTCGGCGGGCGCGATGGTCACCTGCGCGACGCCCAGCTCGGTGCGGGCGATCTGCGCGTGGACGGTGACGCCGCCCTGGCCGACCTCGGCCATCGCCGTGTGCACGGTGACGACGGGCTCGCCGCCGACAACCTCCATGCGCACCTTGGCAGTTGAGTAGTCGTCGAATCCTTCGGAGAAGCCGACGTTCTTGATGCCGACCGCGTATCCGACACCGCGTACGACGCCCTCGCCGTGCGTGGTGTTGGAGAGGCCGCCGGGCAGCTGGCGCACATCGGAGCCCTCGCTCGACTCCCACTGGCGCTCGGGCGGCAGCGGCATCGCCTTGATCCGGCGCAGCAGTTCGGCGACCGGGGCCGGGGAGTCGACCGGCTGCCCGGTCGGCATGAGCGTGCCCTGCTCCATGGCGTTGAGCTGGCGGAACGCGACCCGGTCCATGCCCAGCGCGTCGGCGACCTTGTCCATCTGGGCCTCGTAGGCGAAGCACGCCTGGACCGCGCCGAAGCCGCGCATGGCGCCGCAGGGCGGGTTGTTCGAGTAGAGCGCGATCGCCTCGATGTCGACGTCCTCGATGACGTACGGGCCGACCGACAGGGACGAGGCGTTGCCGACGACGGCCGGCGACGCGGACGCGTAGGCCCCGCCGTCGAGGACGATCCTGCACTTCATGTGCGTGAGCTTGCCGTCCTTGGTCGCCCCGTGCTCGTAAGTGAGCCTGGCGGGGTGGCGGTGGACGTGCCCGAAGAACGACTCGAAGCGGTTGTAGACGATCTTGACCGGCTTGTCGGTGCGCAGGGCGAGCAGGCAGGCGTGGATCTGCATCGACAGGTCCTCGCGGCCGCCGAACGCGCCGCCGACGCCGGAGAGCGTCATGCGCACCTTGTCCTCGGGCAGGCCGAGGACGGGGGCGATCTGCTTGAGGTCCGAGTGCAGCCACTGGGTGGCGACGTACAGGTCGACGCCGCCGTCCTCGGACGGCACGGCGAGACCCGACTCGGGGCCGAGGAACGCCTGGTCCTGCATGCCGAAGTAGTACTCGCCCTTGACGATGACGTCGGCGCGCTCGGCCGCGGCGGCCGCGTCGCCGCGCACGATCGGCTGGCGGTGCACGATGTTGGGGTGCGGGACGTGGCCGATGTGATGGTCGTCGCGGTTCTCGTGGACGAGGATCGCGTCCGGCGCGGTCGCGGACGCCTCGTCGGTGATGACGGGCAGTTCGCGGTACTCGACCTTGATCTTGGCGGCGGCGCGGCGCGCGGTCTCCGGGTGGTCGGCGGCGACCAGCGCGACGGGCTCGCCGTGGTGGCGGACCTTGCCGTGCGCGAGGACCGGGGTGTCCTGGATCTCCAGGCCGTAGTTCTTCACCTCGGTCGGCAGGTCGTCGTAGGTGAGGACCGCGTAGACGCCGGGAGTCGCGAGCGCCTCGCCGGTGTCGATCGAGACGATCTCGGCGTGCGCGACCGGGGAGCGCAGGATCTGGCCCCACAGCATGTCCTCGTGCCACATGTCGGACGAGTACGCGAACTCGCCGGTGACCTTGAGGGTGCCGTCCGGGCGCAGCGTGGACTCACCGATGCCGCCCTTGGTCTGCGCGCCCTGGGTCACGTTGAAGGGAATACCGGTGGTGCGGGTATCAGCCATGACCTCAGACCCCTTCAGACGCGGACTGGCGCGCGGCGGCGAGCCGGACCGCGTCCATGATCTTCTCGTAGCCGGTGCAGCGGCACAGGTTGCCGGAGAGCGCCTCGCGGATGTCCGCGTCGGACGGGTCCGGGGTGCGCTCCAGCATCTCGTCGGCGGCGACCAGGAGGCCCGGCGTGCAGAAGCCGCACTGGACCGCGCCGGCGTCGATGAACGCCTGCTGGATCGGCGCGAGTTCGGTGCCTTCGCCGGTCTGCGAGTCGGTGCCCTTCGCGGCGTTCCAGCCCTGCGCGTCCTGCAGCGACGTACCGCGGTCGTGGTCGCCGCCGCACGCGCGGTTCCTGGCGAAGTCGGCGAGGCCCTCGACCGTGACGACCTCGCGGCCCTCGACCTGTCCGGCGGCCACCAGACACGAACACACCGGCACGCCGTCGAGACGGACGGTGCAGGAACCGCACTCGCCCTGCTCGCAGGCGTTCTTCGAGCCCGGCAGGCCCATCCGCTCGCGCAGGACGTACAGCAGGGACTCGCCCTCCCACACGTCGTCGGCTTCCTGCTTACGGCCGTTGACCGTGAAATTGACGCGCATTACGCGACTCCCTCCGTACGGGCGGTGCCGCGGTACGACTCCCAGGCCCAGGTGAGCGTGCGGCGGGCCATGATGCCGACCGCGTGACGGCGGTACGAGGCAGTGCCGCGCACGTCGTCGATCGGGTTGCAGGCGGCGGAGCACAGGTCCGCGAACTGCTTGGCGACCGACGGGGTGATGATCTTGCCGTTCTCCCAGAACCCACCCTCGTCGAGCGCGGCGTTGAGGAACTGCTCGGCCTCCTTGGCGCGGATCGGGGTCGGCGCGGCGGAGCCGATGCCGGTGCGCACGGTCCGCGTCTCGGGGTGGACCGCGAGCCCGAAGGCGCACACGGCGATCACCATGGCGTTGCGGGTGCCGACCTTCGAGTACTGCTGCGGACCGTCGGCCTTCGGCAGGTGGACGGCGCGGATCAGCTCGTCCGGGGCGAGCGCGTTGCGCTTCACGCCGGTGTAGAACTCGTCGATCGGGATGCGCCGTGACCCGCGTACGGACTCGGCCTCGACCTCGCAGCCGGAGGCGAGCAGCGCCGGGTGGGCGTCACCGGCCGGGGAGGCCGTGCCGAGGTTGCCGCCGACGCCGCCGCGGTTGCGGATCTGCGGCGAGGCGACCGTGTGCGAGGCGAGCGCCAGACCCGGCAGCTCGGTCCGCAGGTGCTCCATGATGTCGGCGTACGGGACGGAGGCGCCGAGCCGGACCGTGCCCGCGGGACCCTCGCCCACCTCCCACTCGCTCAGCTCGCCGATGCGGTTGAGGTCCAGGAGGTACTCGGGTCGCCGGTGGTCGAAGTTGATCTCGACCATCACATCGGTGCCACCCGCAATCGGCACAGCTGTGGGGTGCTCGGCCTTGGCGGCGAGCGCCTCCTCCCAGCTGGCGGGGCGAAGGAAGTCCATGAGCGGCTCTCTTCTTCGTCGTTCGTGGTTCGTCGGATCACTTCGAGCCACGGATGTGCGGATCGCGGGGGCTCGTTCATGTGCTGTTAACGCGGAGTGGGCCCAGTACACCGCCCTGTGCTCCACCAGGGTCAGTCACGGAAACCATGAAGGAGTTGGCTGACCAACACAGGTGTCTTGTAGATTCGTATGAACGGAGAACATCAGTAACCTCTTCGTTTTCCTGCTGACACCCAGGAAACAGTTCGAGACAGATCGGCGGCGACGACGACATGCGGCTGCGCGCATTGCTGGACACGGACGCGCTGGGCCTCAGGCTCCTCGGTGGCGACGACGAGCTGGACCGCACCGTCCGCGGTGTGATGACCACGGATCTACGGGATCCCAGCCGCTATCTGTCCGGCGGTGAGCTGGTCCTCACGGGTCTCGCCTGGCGCCGGGACGCCGCGGACTCCGAGCCGTTCGTGCGGATCCTGTCCACGGCGGGTGTGGCCGCGCTCGCGGCCGGCGAGGCCGAGCTGGGCGCCGTCCCCCAGGACCTGGTGGAGGCCTGCGTCCGGCACCGGCTGCCGCTGTTCGCGGTGAACGAGTCGGTGGCGTTCGCGACGATCACCGAGCACGTCGTGCGGCAGGTGTCGGGCGAGCGCGCCGGTGACCTGGCGGCGGTGGTGGACCGGCACCGGCGCCTGATGACCTCGGGCCCGACGGGCGGCGGCCCGGATGTCGTCCTGGACCTGCTCGGCAGCGACCTGGACCTGCGGGCCTGGGTGCTCTCCCCCGCGGGCCGCGCCATCGCGGGATCGAACTCGGCCGGGCCCGACCTGCCCGCAGCCGTCTGCGCGCGCCTCGCCGCCGAGCACCTTTCGGCCACCCGCGCGGGCCGCCGGGCCCCGCACCGGGTCACGATCGACACCACCACGTACTCCGTGTTCGGGATCCGCACCGGTGGCCGGAACACGGCGCCGGGCGCGCGAGACGTGCGCGAGACGGTCCTCTCCGACTGGCTGCTCGCCGTCGAGGCGGACGCGGGCGACTGGCCCGAGGAGCGGCTCGACCTGCTGCAGGGCGTCACCCAGCTGATCTCGGTGGAGCGCGAGCGCCGGGACGCGGCCCGTACCGTACGGCGCCGGCTCGCCCAGGAAGTCCTGGAGCTGGTGCAGACGGGCGCGGCGCCGGCCGAGATCGCCGCCCGCCTGCGCGTGGCGGCCCCCGTGCTGCTGCCCGGCCTGGGCGCGGCCCCGCACTGGCAGGTCGTCGTGGCCCGCGTCGAGTGGGCGGGCGGCGAGATCGAGGGCGGCCCGGTGGCCCAGTCGCTCCTGGAGGAGATCCTGGTCGACCCGCTCGTCTCCGGCCCCGAGCCGTCCGACCGGATCGCGGTGGCCCACACGGGTGACGAGGCGATCGCGCTGGTGCCGCTGCCCGCGGTCTCCACGGAGCACGACGGTTCGGAGCAGGGTCTGATCGCGGACTCCCTCCTCGCGGCCGTACGGGATCCGCTCTCGTCGGGGCTCGCGGACGACGGGCGTCTGACGATCGGCGTGAGCGCGGCCGTGCATTCGGCGGAGGGGCTGCGCGGCGCCCTGGAGGAGGCCCGGCACGCCCGCCGGGTGGCGGCCGCCCGCACGGGCTCGGTCTGCGCCGCGGGCCATCAGGAGCTGGCCTCGCACGTGCTCCTCCTGCCCTTCGTTCCGGACGATGTGCGCCGCGCGTTCACCGCCCGGCTGCTCGACCCGCTGCGCGACTACGACCGCAAGCACCGCGCGGAGCTGGTCCCGACCCTGGAGGCGTTCCTCGACTGCGACGGCTCGTGGACCCGCTGCGCCGCCCGCCTCCACCTGCACGTCAACACCTTGCGCTACAGGGTGGGCCGGATCGAGCAGCTGACGAACCGTGATCTCGCGCGCCTGGAGGACAAGTTGGACTTCTTCCTGGCCCTGCGCATGAGCTGACGCCCAGACGGTGCCGGCCCTGGCCCGGAACCCTCTCCCTTTGTGAAAAATTTCACCCACCCCCTTGGCCGGGCGCCGTGATCCGTGCTGAGATGCCCCACGACAACTCGGCTCGATGGCGTGCTCGGGGAGGGCAACGTGGCGCATACCGCCATGTCTGGTACGGGAACGAACGCAGGCGACGATCCACTCCAGACCGCGGTATGGCGGCTGCGCTCACGCGGCTGCTGGGCCGACGCGGCCGCGCTCCTCGACCCGCACGCGGCGGATCCCGCCGCCGCGCTGCAGCGCGCGGCGCTGCTCGGCGAGCGCTGCCTGTACACGGAGCAGGGCTGGGCCGAGGCGGAGGACGCGCTGCGCGCCGCGGAGGCCGTCACGCACACCGACGAGGAACGCGGCGCGGCCGCCTGCGAGCGCGGCCAACTCGCTTATGCCTCTACGTTGTTGAAGGTCCAGGACCGGGTCGACGAGGCCCGCTCGGCGTTCGGCCGGGCGGCGGCGCTGATCGCGCCCGGCGCGGCGGCCCGCGCGCTGCTCGACTTCCGCCGCGGCCTGATGGCGGAGAACCTGGCCGACTCGCCCCAGGCGGCACGCGCGGCGTACCGCAGGGCACATGCGGGTGCCACGGCCCATGAGGACGTGCTGCTGCTCTCCTTCACCTGGCGTCATCTGGCCGGACTCGCGCTGCGCGAGGGCGAGTTGGCGGAGGCGCGGCACGGATTCGCGGAGTCCCTGCGGCTGCGCGAGGAGCTGGGATATCTGGTGGGCACGGCTCCGGCGCTGGTCTCCTTGGCGGAGGCGGAGCCCGAGCCGGAGGTTTCCGCGCGGCTCCTCGCGGAGGCGGGGCGGTTGTTCCGGTTGCTCGGGGGTGTGCCTACGTGGTTGGCCGGAGCTTTGGCCGCGGCGGCGTAGGGCTCCGCCCCGGGGTGGCCTGTCCGGAGGTTCAGCGGTGACTTCGCCGAGGCCTCGGGGCTCCGCCCCGGACCCCGCTCCTCAATCGCCGGAGGGGCTGGACGTGCCGAAGTGCTCCCGTACCAGGAGGTTCACGGCGCCCAGATTCTGGGCCTCCAGCGCGTCCAGCAGCGCCACATGCTGCGCCGCGTCCGCCGCGAGGTCGCAGCCGGCCCACACCACCCTGCGCCGCAGATCGTCGGCGATCCGCACGAGCTGCTCGTTCCCGGCGAGTGACAGGACGGCCCGGTGGAACGCCCGGTCGGCGTCCGCGTACCGCGCGCGGTCGCCGGAGGCCGCCGCGGCGACGGTGTCGTCGGCGCGGGTCCGTACGGCGGCCCAGCGTCCCGTGGGCAGGGTCCGGGCGAGGCGCAGCACGACGGGCGCCTCGATCAGCCCGCGCACCTCGGCCAGCTCCGCCCGCTCCCTTGCGGTCCGCTCGGCGACGCGGAACCCGCGGTTCGGCACGACCTCGACGGCGCCCTCCCCGGCGAGCTGTTGCATCGCCTCGCGCACGGGCGTCGCCGAGACCCCGAACCGCTCCCCCAGGGCCGGCGCCGAGTACACCTCGCCGGGCGCCAGCTCGCCGGAGACGAGTGCGGCCCGCAGCGCGTCCAGCACCTGGCCGCGCACCGAGGTCCGCTCGACCGTCCCGCGCACCGCGGCACGCGGCGCGGGCGGCTCACTGTGAGTGTGCTCACCCCGGCTCCGTTCGGGCGCCGGCACCGGCGCCGCGGCCCATCCGGCGGACCGCTGCTCGGGCACCCCGAAAGCCGCCGCGGAGCCGCGCGCCGGACGCGAACCGGCCTGCTCTCCGGCCTCTATCACCCGGTCATCCCCTTCGCCGCCGTTCCTGGCCGTTACCGGCCGTTTGTCCCTGGCTCAACGTGGCACCTTAGGCCGCCCGGGCCGCAGTTCAAACCCCGATTCCTTCGGGTAAGGTAAGGCTTACCTGCAAACGATCGTGATTCGGTGGTCATTGCATGCCTCTCCTCACCCCGGCGCCTGCCGCGACGCACAGCGCGGTCTCCGCCGCCTACGCCCGCCTCACCGAGGTGTTCCCGAGCCTGCGCATCGACGAGCTCGGACCCGGACAGCCGCTGCCCGAGGGCGCGGGCTGGGTCGCCACCAGCCAGCTCGCCGAGGGCGGCGCCGCGCTCGACGCGTTCCTCGCCTGGGACAACGCGCAGGTCCTCAAGGACTACGGGCAGCAGGCCCGCCCCGATGTCGTCGCCAGCTTCGGCCTGCACCGGTACGCGTGGCCCGCCTGCCTGCTCATCACGGTCCCCTGGTTCCTGCACCGCCGCGTGCCGCGTCTGCCCGCCGCCCACGTCTCGTTCCAGCGGGCGCTGGGCCGGATGGCCGTACGCGTCACGGACTTCGCCTGCCTGCCCGGCGACCCGGCGGCGAGCCTGCCCGGCGCGCACGTCGTCCCGGACGAGGAGGCCCTGCGCGCCGAACTGCGGGCGGCCGTCGCCGACCATCTGGAGCCGGTCCTCAGCGGCTTCGGGCCGCGGATGCGGCGCGGGCCGCGGGCCCTGTGGGGCATGGCCACGGACGAGATCGTCGAGGGCCTCTGGTACATCGGCCACCTGCTCGGCGAGGAGCGCCGCGCGATGGCCGAACTGGCGGAGCTGCTGCCGGGCACGACGAAGCCGTACGTGGGCAAGGCCGCGTTCCGCGAACTGACGGGACCCGCCGGGGAGTTGCTGCCGACCCGTGACCGCGCGAGCTGCTGCCTCTTCTACACGCTGCGCCCGGAGGACACCTGCGTGACCTGCCCGCGCACCTGCGACGCGGACCGTATTGCCCGACTCACGGGGACCCCCGCGACCTGAGCGCCACCGCACTCTTCTGAACCACCCGCCTGAACCACTCGTACGAGTGACGTAAATCGAACTCAACCGCCTTTTCCACAGCGGGAGTTCGAGCGTACGGCCGTTTTACGCGCCCCCTTGCACTCCAATGGCGTTGTCTTGTCCCGAAACCCCCTGCGGGCTCGGGCAGCTGGGCCAATATGGCGCCCGAAACGCCCTATCGCTCTGCAAGGGACCCCAGATGAGACTGACCGACATATCGCTGGACTGGCTGCTTCCGGGCGCCGTGCTGCTCCTGGGCCTGCTGGCGGCGGTGGCGGTGCTCGCGCGCGGCAAGCGCGCCGGGGACCACGGAAAGAAAGGCGGGTCGTCGAAGGACGAGTCGTGGGAGCGCAGCGAGGAGCGCCGCAGGCGCAAGGAGACCGTCTACGGCTCCGCCTCGTACGTGCTGCTGTTCTGCTGCGCCGCCGTGGCCGCCGCGCTCTCCTTCCACGGCCTGGTCGGCTTCGGCCGGCAGAACCTGAACCTGTCCGGGGGCTGGGAGTACCTCGTCCCGTTCGGGCTCGACGGTGCCGCGATGTTCTGCTCGGTGCTCGCGGTGCGCGAGGCCAGCCACGGTGACGCCGCGCTCGGCTCCCGGATACTCGTGTGGACGTTCGCGGGCGCCGCCGCCTGGTTCAACTGGGTCCATGCGCCACGGGGGTTGGGCCACGCGGGCGCCCCGCACTTCTTCGCGGGGATGTCCCTGTCGGCGGCGGTGCTCTTCGACCGCGCCCTGAAGCAGACGCGCCGCGCGGCGCTGCGCGAACAGGGCCTGGTGCCACGGCCGTTGCCGCAGATCCGGATAGTGCGGTGGCTGCGTGCGCCCCGGGAGACATACAGCGCCTGGTCGCTGATGCTCCTGGAGAACGTACGGACCCTGGACGAGGCCGTCGACGAGGTGCGCGAGGACAAGCGGCAGAAGACGCACAACCGGATGCGGCGGCGCGAGCACGGCAAGCTGGAGCGGGCGCAGCTGCGGGCGCTCAGCCGTGGCCAGCGCTCGTTCGGCGGGCGTGGCGGACGCCAGGTGGAGGTGCCCGCCGTGACAGCCTCGGCAGGCTCCGCGCAAGGCGGCGCGGAGCCTGCCATATCGCCCGGGAGCACGCCCTCCGATCTCTCGCAGGACCAGCTTCCATTGCGCGCCCGGCCCTCGCTCCAGGCCGTCGGGAGCGGCGCTGAACCGCCCCCGACGACCTCCGTCGATCTGACGGCGGAGGACGACACGCAGGCGCTGCCCCGGCTCGACTCGCTCGAGCGAAAGCTCAAGGACCTTGAGCAGCAGTTCGGCTGACGCCCCGTCCTGCCGGACGGGTGGTACGGCGGTGCCGTGATGACGTGAAGGTCACACGGTGCCGCCGTCCAGTTCGAACCACACCACCTTCCCCGTCCGGCCCGCCCCGAGCATCACGACGCCCCAGGCGTCCGCGAGGGACTGCACGAGGAGCAGGCCTCTGCCGTTCGTACCGTCGTCGGCGATCGGTACCCGCAGCTTCGGCCTGCGCGACGTATCGTCCCTGACCTCGACCCGCAGGCCGCGCGGGCCCACCGTCGCCGTGAGTTCCGCGTCGCGGTCCGTGTGCACCAGCGCGTTGGTGACCAGCTCACTGGTGAGCAGCTCGGCTATCTCCGACCTGCCCGGCCGGCCCCACTGACGGAGCAGTTCACGCAGTGCGCGCCTGGTCTCCGGTACGGCCCGTAAGTCCGCCTTGCCCAGCATCCGCTTGAGCTGTAACGGCGGTCCGTCCCCCCGTGCGGCCCCGGTTTTCTCTTTATGCCCGATGGGTGCTCCGGCCCTTTTCGGGCCGCCCCCCTGTACCTGCCTTTTCATGACCCCCGCCCACACGCCGATCCCTATGCCTTCCTCGCTCTGGACTCGTGCTCTTCGGCCTGTCTGTCGAATCTGTCGAACGCGTTCACGGGGATGCATGCCCATTGGGAATGTCGGCACTCTTGTTGATTCGTCGACCTGTCACGGGTGTCCACCGGCCGGGCGGGGAAGGAAGCTGGGATTCCAGTAGGACGAGGACCGGAAGGAGCCGTTGTGCACGACGACCGACAGCTCGTGGAGGGCCGATTCGAGCGGGCGATGCGCCAGTTCGTACGACCGGCGCAGTACGCCGCGCGGATGCCGCTGACGCTGAGCGTCTGGCACGCGCCGGGCGAGCCCGTACCCGTGGCCGAGGCACTTACAGGAACGTACGAGCCCTTCGCATCCGGCTCCGTGTGGGGCAAACCCTGGTCGACCAGTTGGTTCCGCATCCAGGGAGAGGTGCCCGCGGAGTGGGCGGGGCGGCGCGTCGAGGTCGTGGTGGACCCCGGATTCACGGGGCAGGGGCCCGGGTTTCAGGCGGAAGGGCTGTTGTACGACGCCTCGGGCGTGCCCCTGAAGGGCATCCATCCGCGCAACCGGCACCTCACGATCGCGGCGCCCGCCGTCGGAGGGGAGCCGGTGCATCTGCTGCTGGAGGCCGCGGCCAATCCGGCGGTGCTCGAGGACTTCGAGCCGACCCCCCTCGGCGACGTCCTGACCGCAGGGGATGGCCCGATCTACCGATTCCGCTCTGCCGACCTGGCCGTACTCGACGAGGACGTCTGGCATCTGGTTCTCGACGTCGAGGTGCTGTCGGAGCTGATGCACGAGCTGGACGCGGAGCGTGCCGCGCGGCACGACATCCTGCGGGCCCTGGAGCGGATGCTGGACGTACTGGATCTGCACGACGTGGCCGCGACGGCGGCCGCGGCCCGCGCCGAGCTCACCGAGGTGTTGTCCCGCCCGGCATCCGCGAGCGCGCACCGGATCTCGGCGGCCGGGCACGCGCACATCGACTCGGCGTGGCTGTGGCCGCTGCGCGAGACGGTCCGCAAGGCGTCGCGCACGTTCGCCAACGTCACGGCGCTGGCCCGCGACTACCCGGAGCTGGTCTTCGCCTGCTCACAGGCGCAGCAGTACGCGTGGGTGAAGGAGCACCAGCCGCACATCTGGGACCGGATCAAAAAGGCGGTCGCGGACGGGAACTGGGCGCCGGTCGGATCGATGTGGGTGGAGTCCGACGCGAACATGCCGGGTGGCGAGGCGCTCGCGCGGCAGCTGGTGCACGGCAAGAAATTCTTCCGGGACGAGCTGGGCGTGGAGACGGAGGAGATCTGGCTGCCGGACTCCTTCGGATACACCGCCGCGTTCCCGCAGCTGGCGAAACTGGCCGGCGCCAGGTGGTTCCTGACGCAGAAACTCAGCTGGAACCAGACGAACAAGATGCCGCACCACACCTTCTGGTGGGAGGGCATCGACGGCACGCGCGTGTTCACCCATTTCCCGCCCGTGGACACCTACAACGCGCAGTTCCATGCCCGTGAACTCGCGCACGCGGAACGGAACTTCGCGGAGAAGGGCGGTGCCTCGCGCTCCCTCGTCCCGTTCGGCTGGGGTGACGGCGGCGGCGGTCCGACCCGCGAGATGCTGGAGAAGGCGCGGCGGCTGCGCTCCCTGGAGGGCTCGCCGCGCGTCGAGATCGAGAAGCCGTCGGCGTTCTTCGAGGCGGCGTACGAGGAGTACGGGGCGAAGGCGCCCGTCTGGTCCGGTGAGCTGTACCTGGAGATGCACCGGGCGACGTACACGACGCAGGCGAAGACGAAGCAGGGCAACCGGCGCTCCGAACACGCCCTGCGAGAAGCCGAGTTGTGGTGCGCCACCGCGGCCCTGCGCGACGCCACGTACACCTACCCGTACGACGCCCTGGACCGCCTCTGGAAGACGGTCCTGCTGCACCAGTTCCACGACATCCTGCCCGGCTCCTCGATCGCCTGGGTGCACCGGGAGGCCCGCGACACCTACGCGCGCGTCCTGGCCGAACTGGACGAGATCACGGTCGAGGCCGTCCGCCGGCTCGGCACGGGCGAGGCCTCGGCATTCAACGCCTCGCCGTACCCACGCAGTGAAGTGATCGCGCACGGCGACCAGTTGGTGCACGTGAACGTCGACGGGCTCGGGTCCCGGAGTCTGACGGAGGCCGCCGCTCACACCCGCGGCCCGGGCGCCCACGCCGCCGCGACCCGCGAGGGCGACGCGATCGTGCTGGCGAACGAGCATCTGACGGTGACCGTCGACAGCGACGGACTGCTCGCCTCCGTACGGGACCTGGGGCACGGCGGCCGCGAGGTCCTGGCCCCGGGGACGCGCGGCAACCTCCTCCAGTTGCACCCCGACCACCCCACCCAGTACGACGCCTGGGACCTGGACGCGCACTACCGGCACACCCGCACCGATCTCACGGACGCCGAGTCGGTGGAGCTGGTCGAGGACGGGCCGCTGCGGGTCACGGTCCGCGTCGTCCGCTCCTTCGGCGCCTCCCGCGTCACGCAGGAGTACCGGCTCGCGGCGGACAGCCGCCGCCTCGACGTCGTCACCGACATCGACTGGCAGGAGTCGGAGAAGGTGCTCAAGGCGGCGTTCCCGCTGGACGTGCACGCGGAGCGGTCCGCCGCCGAGATCCAGTTCGGGCACGTGCACCGGCCGACGCACGCCAACACCGGCTGGGACGCGGCCCGTTACGAGATCTGCGCGCACCGCTGGCTGCGCGTGGCCGAGGAGACGTACGGGGTCGCCCTTCTCAACGACTCGACGTACGGCCACGACGTGACCCGCACCCCGCACAAGGAGGGGCTCGGCACCACCGTCCGGCTCACGCTGCTGCGCGCTCCGCACAGCCCCGACCCCGAGACCGATCTCGGCACGCACCGCTTCACGTACGCGCTGGCGCCCGGAGCCTCGACGGGCGACGCGGTGGCGGGCGGGCTCGCGCTGAATCTGCCGCTGCGGGTCGCGGAGTCGGGTGAGGCCCCGCCGCTCGTCACGGTCGACGACCCGGCGGTGACGATCGAGTCGGTGAAGCTCGCGGAGGACCGCAGCGGCGATGTCGTGGTGCGGCTCTACGAGTCGCGGGGCGGGCGCGCGACCGCGACGCTGACGGCGTCGTTCCCGGTGTCGGGCGCCGACGAGACGGATCTCCTGGAGCGTCCGCTGAAGCCTGCGGAGACCTCGGACACGGGGCTCGCGCTGTCCCTGCGGCCGTTCCAGATCCTGACGTTGCGGCTGCGTCCCGTGTGAGTGCCGTGTGCTGCCGCCCGGACCCGCCGGGCGGCAGCACGTGGTCACGGGCGCGGCACGTTGCGCAGGTTGGAGCGGGCCATCTGCACCATGCGGCCCACCCCGCCGTCGAGCACGATCTTCGACGCGGACAGCGCGAAGCCCGTCACCATGTCGGCGCTGATCTTCGGCGGGATGGACAGGGCGTTCGGGTCGGTGACGATGTCGACGAGCGCCGGGCCCTTGTGCTTGAAGGCGTCCTTGAGCGCGCCCGCGAGCTGCTTGGGCTTCTCGACGCGGACGCCGTACGCGCCGGCGGCCCGGGCGACGGCGGCGAAGTCGGGGTTCTTGTTCGTGGTTCCGTACGAGGGGAGGCCGCCGACCAGCATCTCCAACTCCACCATGCCCAGCGCGGAGTTGTTGAACAGGACGACCTTCACCGGCAGGTCGTACTGGACCAGGGTGAGGAAGTCGCCCATCAGCATCGAGAAGCCGCCGTCGCCCGACATGGAGACCACCTGGCGGTTACGGTCGACGAACTGGGCGCCGATGGCCATCGGCAGCGCGTTCGCCATCGAGCCGTGCGAGAAGGAGCCGATGACGCGGCGCCGCCCGTTGGGCGAGATGTAGCGCGCCGCCCACACGTTGCACATGCCGGTGTCGACGGTGAACACGGCGTCGTCCGCGGCGAGTTCGTCGAGGACGGAGGCGACGTACTCGGGGTGGATCGGGACGTGCTTCTCGACCTTGCGCGTGTACGCCTTCACGACGCCTTCGAGAGCGTCGGCGTGCTTCTTCAGCATCTTGTCGAGGAAGCGGCGATTCGTCTTCGGCTGCACCCGCGGGGTCAGACAGCGCAGCGTCTCGCGTACGTCGCCCCACACCGCGAGGTCCAACTTCGAGCGCCTGCCCAGGTGTTCGGGCCGCACGTCGACCTGGACGATCTTGACGTCCTTCTGCGGCAGGAACGCGTTGTACGGGAAGTCCGTGCCGAGCAGGATCAGCAGGTCGCACTCGTGGGTGGCCTCGTAGGCGGCACCGTAGCCGAGCAGCCCGCTCATGCCGACGTCGAAGGGGTTGTCGTACTGGATCCACTCCTTGCCGCGCAGCGCGTGCCCGACCGGGGACTTGAGCTTCTCGGCGAACTCCATGACCTCGGCGTGCGCCCCGGCGGTGCCGCTGCCGCAGAACAGGGTGACCTTGCCGGCCTCGTCGATCATCTCGACGAGCTTGTCGATCTCGGCGTCGCCGGGCCGGATACTGGGCCGCGACGTGACCAGGGCGGTCTCGGTGCCCTGGTCGGGGGCCTCCTCGTCGGCGACGTCACCGGGCAGCGTGACGACACTGACCCCCGACCGCCCGACCGCGTTCTGGATGGCCGTGTGCAGGACGCGCGGCATCTGCTTCGGGCTGGAGATCATCTCGCTGTAGTGCGAGCACTCCTGGAAGAGCCGGTCGGGGTGGGTCTCCTGGAAGAAGCCGAGCCCGATCTCGCTGGACGGGATGTGCGAGGCGAGGGCGAGGACCGGGGCCATCGAGCGGTGGGCGTCGTAGAGCCCGTTGATGAGGTGCAGGTTGCCGGGCCCGCAGGAGCCGGCGCAGGCGGTCATCTTCCCCGTGATCTGCGCCTCGGCGCCCGCCGCGAAGGCCGCGGTCTCCTCGTGGCGTACGTGGACCCAGTCGATGGCGCTGTTGCGGCGGATCGCGTCGACGACCGGGTTCAGGCTGTCACCGACCACCCCGTACATGCGCTGGACGCCCGCGCGGACGAGGATGTCGACGAACTGCTCGGCGACGTTCTGCTTGGCCATGACTCACGCGCCCCTTCGGAACCGATCGCTGCTTGTCGGTTCCATGAATTCACAAGGGGCGCCGTTACGCCTCCCAAACGGCCGCTGCCGTCCGATCATCGGCATATCCCTTGACGCGAACCTGGGTGTCCGCGAGGAACATGGCGAGGCCCGGCGGCTCCGCTCCGGCCCACCTGCGCGCCAGGTGGCGGCAGAGATCGGGTTCGCCGCGCAGCGGTTCGGCCAGGCCCGCCGTGCACAGCAGCAGCGTGTCACCCGGTCGGGCGACGGAGGCCCGGAAACGGAACGGGTCGCGGGGCGGCTCGGGCGCGGGCTCGTACGGGCTGGGCGGCGTGGTGATCCCCAGGTCCATGGTGAGCCGGTCGCCGTCCGGGGTCTCGGCGGCGGGCAGGGATCCGTAGCTCATGAGCGGGGCGCCGCTCTGCTCGCCGACGCTCGGCTCGATGTCCTGCCACTCGCCGTCCCGCAGCCGGAACAGGCCGCCCCCGCCGACGCCGAAGAACACCCGGGTGCGGCACTCCGGGTCGGCGGGCACGAGCAGGCAGCGCAGGCCCGCCGCGTACTCCCCGGGGTCCAGGCCCCGCTCGGCGGCGCCGGCCCGGAGCTTGCCGAGGCTGCGGTCGGTGAGCCGGTGCAGGCCCGACTTGAGGTCGCCGCGGCGGCCCGCCCTGATGTCCTCGGCGAGGCGCGCGTAGCTGAGGCCCACGGCGCGGCCGATCCAGTCGCAGGCCTCGGCGGCGGCCCGGTGCGCGCCCGGCGTCGCGCGGGCCCCGGTGGCCATGGCGACGAGGATCAGCGCGCCGGGGCCGCTGCCGAAGCGGGCGGTGAGCAGGCTGTCGCGGCGCGGCTCGCCCCGGTAGCGCGCGGAGTCGCCGCGTACGGAGGCGGCGCGCAGGGTGCTGCTGCCGTAGTGCGCCCCGTCGAGCACGGTGTCGGCGACGAGGCCCTCCAGTTCGTCCGGGTCGGCGGGCGGCAGCGCGGTGGGCTCGGCGTCGTAGGTGGGCGGGCCGTCGCCCACATAGGACACGGTGAGGGAGGCGGGGGCCTCCGGCGCGGCGGGCTCGGGGTCGGGCTCCGGATCCGGCTCCGACGGCTTGGAGGCCCGGATCTCAGCCGTGCCGGGAGCGCCCGGCACGCCCTCCCACGGCAGCCGGGACAGGCCGTCCGGGGCGCGGGGCGCGGGCACGGGACCCGGCGGAGCGGTCACCGCTCCGGCCGAGGCGAACCGGTCGTCCAGGGTGTCCGCGGTAGGGGCCGGTCCGGTGTCGCCGGCTGCAGCGTCTTCGTACAGCTGACCCCACCAGTCGTCCTCTTGGGCCGGGCGACGGGTGGGCTTCTCCCCCTGCTGGCTCATATCCACATTGTCCACGTCACGGGCCGTACGAAAATGGGGCATCGGGAAAATCCCCCACGCAATAGGTCCGCCGGGCGGCCCCACCCCCCACGGGAAGGACGCCCGGCGGACCGGATCAGGTGAAGTGTCGAACTACCGAACTAGCGCACGTCGCCGAACTAGCGCACGTCGTACGCACGGGTCACGGTCTGGGTGACCGAGGCGCCCTTCGAGTCGGTCAGTTCCGCCTTGAGTGTGACCTGCTTGCCGGTGGCCCCTGCGTGGTCCACGGTCGCGGTCCACTTGCCGCCGTGCCGCGAGGTCTTCGCCTCGGTCCAGGTCTCCCCGCCGTCGTACGAGTAGGAGAGCGCGGCCTTCGTCAGCTCGCCGGGGGCGTACCCGGCGTGTCCCGTCGCCGTCAGGCCGATCTCCTGGCCGTCGTCGGCGGCGAGGGTCTTGAGGCCGTCCTCCGGCAGTGTCAGGTGCGGGAAGAGCAGCGGGATGCCCTGCGAGTAGGTGTCCTCGTCGAGGTGCGAGCGGAACGACCACGTGGTCAGGGTCTCCGGTGAGCGGTTCCAGACCTTGGAGCCGATCTTCGCGGTGTGCAGGGTGAGTTCGTACGCCGCGTCGTCCGCCGGGACCTCGAACACGCCGAACGGCACGCCCGTGTCGCCGACGCTCTCGCCGTCGCGCTTGAGCTGCATTCCGCCGATGTCACCGAAACCGCCCTGCACGCCCTGGTGTTGGCCGTCCCCCCAGAAGCCGGGGGCGACACCGATCAGGTTGCCCTGACGTTCGGCCGCGAGGGTCGGTGCGCCGGAGGCGTCGAGCGGGGTGGTCGGGGCGAGGGCGCCGCCGTACCACTCCTCGGTGCGGTGCTCGCCCTTCTTGTACGTCCGCACGGGGTCGATCATGAACTCGCCCCACGGGAAGCTGCTGGACACCTGGTGGCCCCAGCCGGTGCCGCCCGCCGCCGAGTAGTACTCGGTGCGCCGCGAAGGTGCCGCGACGGTGTCGATGTCCCCGAAGGAGGCGACGAGGCCGGAGGGCCGGACCGCCGAGGGAAGGTCGACGTAGTCGGTGGCGGTGCCCATGGCGCGGTAGGTCGCCCTGTTCGCGGCGAGGTCGGCGTCGTGGACGCGGTAGGTGCGGTCCGAGCGGATCCGGCCGGTCTCGGGGAAGGCCAGGTTGTACATGTAGGGGCTGTTCGCGGTGGCCTTCCAGCGCAGCGTGGTGGTGCCGGCCGCGATCCGCGCGGCGAGCGCCGTGCCCTCCGCCGTCTCCAGGCCGATCATCGGCAGCGGGCCGCCGACAAGCCCCGCGGACGGGTACCAACGCCCCGCCTCCGCGCGGTAGATGACGACGGCCTTGGCACCGGCCTCGGCGGCGTCGCTCGCGATGGTGCCGGTGCTGGCGCCCTCCGGGAGTTCGACCAGGGCCAGCTTGTCCTTGACGCCGGCCGCGGCCAGCTCCTCGGCGGTGCCGGACCCGGCGTCGACGAGCCGCGCCCTGCCGGTGCCGTCGAGGTTGTTGGAGCCGGTGGAGCCGGTCGCCGGGTGCAGCGCGGGGCCTCCGGCGACGGCGAACTCGGCGAGCTGCGGGGCGGCGGCACGCCAGAAGCTGTCGAACTCGAACGTGCCGTCGCTCGCCCGGCCGTCCACGTCGGCGTAGTAGGAGCGGATCGAGCGGCTGCCGGCCGCGGTGCCCGCGTGCAGCCAGGTCTCGTCCCAGCTGCGGGCGAACCCGAGGGTGACGCCGCGCGATTCGGACGCCTTGTCGGTCTTGACGCTCAGCTTGTGCGCCGTGCGGGCGTCGAGCACGACCGTGGTGTCCTTGCGCAGGTCGAGCTGCGGACGGGCCATGTACGTAAGGGAGTTGAGGAGGGTGCCCGCTGTCTCCGGGGTGCCGATGAAGCTGGAGAGGAAGTAGGCGCCGGGGCGCAGCCGGTACGTCTGGTCGGCGGCGCCCTCGTTGGGCCTGCGCTCACCGGACGCGGTGTCGGTGCCGATGACGTCGAGCGAGGAGGGGCCGTCGGCGGGCTTGCCCTGACGGTCGATCAACTTGACGCGCAGGGTGACCGTTTCGGGTTCCACGTAGAGCGAGAACGGGGTGGAGACGTGCGTCCCGCCGGGCCCGGTGGCGAGCACGCGGCCGGTGACGTCGCCGTACTGGGCCGCCTTGAGGGAGGCCGTGGGGTCGAGCTTCAGCGGGATCTGGACGGTGCCGCCCGCCGGGACGGTGACCGTGCGCGCTCCGAGCTTCGCCACGGAGGAGCGGACCGTGGAGCCGTCGTTGCCGGTGACGCCGTCCACGGACAGGCTCAACTTGACTGCTCTGTCAGTCGTGTTGGTGTAGGGGACGTCGACGGTGGTGCGGTCGCTGGTGTCCTGCGGCCAGTTGAAGGTGCCGCCCTGGACGGCGCCGGCGCCGAGCACCGTCCCGTCGATCGCGGCCTTCACGTCGAGGCGGCCGCCGCCGGTCTCGCGCACGTCGCCGGGGATGTCGGCGTCGGCGGACGAGACGAGGGCCGTCTTGATCTCCTGCGCGTCCCAGTCGGGGTGCCGCTGCTTCACGAGGGCGGCGGCGCCCGCGACGTGCGGCGTCGCCATCGACGTACCGCTCATGGACTGGTACGCGTACACGCCCCGGCCGCCCGCGGCCGCGGCCAGGATGCCGACACCGGGGGCGGCTATCTCGGGCTTGAGGGTGTGGGTGCGCTGGACGGGGCTGCGGCTGGAGAAGCTCGCGGTGGAGTCGTCGCTGTCGACGGCGCCGACGGTGAGCACCTCGGGGACGCAGCCGGGCGAGGAGACCGTGTTGAGGGTCGGCCCTGAGTTGCCCGCGGCGATCACGAACAGGGTGTTCTTCGCCGAGCGGGCCAGTTCCTGCGTGGCCTGCGACATCGGGTCGGAGCAGTCGAGTTCGTCAGGGTTGCCGAGGCTCATGGAGACGACGTCGGCGCCCTCGTCGACGGCCCACTGCATACCGGCGATGATCCACGAAGTGGCCCCGGAGCCGCCGTCGTTGAGGACCTTGCCGTTGAGCAGCGTGGTACCGGGCGCGACGCCCTTCTGCTTGCCGCCACTGGCCGCGCCGGTGCCGCCGACCGTGGACGTGGTGTGCGTCCCGTGGCCCTGGTGGTCGTCGGTGTCGGCGGAGTCGGTGAAGTTCTTCGACTCGGTGACCCGGCCCTTGAGGTCGGGGTGCTCGGTGTCGACGCCGGTGTCCAGGACGGCGACCTTGGTGCCCTTGCCGTCGTAGCCCGCGGCCCAGGCCTGATCGGCGTGGACCTGTCTGGTCGACTCCTCGAGCAGCGACCGCGCCTTGGCGTCGAGCCAGACCTTCTTCAGGTCACCGGCCGCGCGGGAGCGGCGCGTGGTGATGTCGGCCCAGAAGTCGGCGGCCTTCTTCTTGTCGGCCTTCAGGGCGACGCCATCGATGGGGTCGAGGACGACTCCGCGGGCGGCGCCGCGCGGGGTGGCGGGCACTGCGCGCGCGACGTCCACGGAGGCGTCGTAGGTGGCGATGAGCGGCAAGGTCGCGCTGTGCGCGTCGTCGTAGCCCTGCCGGACCAGCCCTGTGACGTTGAAGAGCTGCTCGTCGACGCGGCCCGCGGCGATCGCCTGCAGCGCGCCGTCCGGGTAGACGTACAGGTCCTTGCCGGACTGCCGGGTCTGCAGCACCGCCGGGGTGCCGCCGTCCGCGGAGGGCAGGGCGGTGGCCGCGCTGTTGCCCTTGGCGTCGGTGGTGACCAGGACGCGGTCGCCGGTCACGAGGGTCACCGTGGCGGTGGTGCCCTTGGCGGCCGAGGCCGCGGCGGCGCTGCCCGCCAGTGGCCGACCGTCGGCCGGGGCACTCCCCTCTCGTGCCCCGGCCGGTGCGGCCGCGGTGACGGCCAGGACGGCGGCGATCGCCGCGCCCAGGGCGTGTCCGCGAAGTCCCGCCGTCCGCCCGGAGGGCGGGACTTCGCGGACACGCCCTAGGACCGTGCGCGCTGTGGGACGCATCGCTCTCCCCCAAGTGAAAGCGCAGGTGAATATGGCCCAAACGGCATATTCCCGGCGGGTGTTGGTGCTGCGGTGGCGCCACATTGGCAGAGTGACGGTCGGTACGGGGAAGATGGGCGCGGCGGGTTTGTGCCGTGGCCGGTTCCCGCCACGGGGGGTGTCGGAAGGGACTGCGTGGGACTAGTCGGGAGGGGCGTCGCCGCATGCTGGGTGCGATAGGTCTGGACGAGGTGCACGAGTCGGCGTATCGCGCCCTGGTGTCGGTGGGCGCGGCCGATGTGTCCGATCTGGCCCGGCGGCTGACACTCGCCGAGTACGACGCCGAGCTCACCCTGCGCATCCTGGAGCGGCACGGCCTCGCCGCCCAGTCGTCGGCGCGGCCCGGCCGGTGGGTGGCCGCCCCGCCGGGCGTCGCTCTCGGCGCGCTGCTCACCCAGCGCCGGCACGAGCTGGAGAAGGCGGAGCTGGCCGCGGCGCTGCTCGCGGAGGAGTACCGGGCGCAGGCGTCCGAGCCCGCGGTGCACGACCTGGTCGAGGTGGTGACGGGAGCCGCGGCCGTCTCGCAGCGCTTCCTGCAGATCCAGCTGGGCGCGACCTCGGAGGTCTGCGCCCTGGTCACCGGCAATCCGATCGCCGTGACAGGCCTGGAGAACGAGGCGGAGCCGCAGGCCGTCAGCCGCGGGGTCGGCTACCGCGTCGTCATCGAGCGGGAGGTGCTCTCCCTGCCGACCGGCCTGACCGAGCTGTCCGCGGCGATCGGCCGCGACGAGCAGGTGCGGGTCGTGGACGCCGTGCCGACGAAGATGGTGATCGCCGACGGCACCCTCGCGCTGGTGCCGCTGACCTCGCGCACCTCGGAACCCGCGGCGCTCGTCGTGCACGCCAGCGGGCTGCTCGAATCCCTGTCCGGGCTCTTCGAGGCGGTCTGGCGCCAGGCGCTGCCGCTACGGCTCGGGGAGAGCGGCCGGGTGGAGGAGGTCGGCGGCGACGGGCCCGACGGCACCGACCTGGAGATCCTCTCCCTGCTGCTGGCCGGGCTGACCGACGTGAGCGTGGCCAAGCAGCTGGACCTGGGGCTGCGCACGGTGCAGCGGCGGGTCAAGCGGCTGATGGAGCTGGCCGGGGTGACGACCCGGCTGCAGCTCGGCTGGCACGCGTACGAGCGGGGCTGGGTGGCCCGCTGACGCCCGGCCCGGCGCGGGCACCGGCCTCCGGCTCACCGCGCCCCGATCTCCGGCTCGCTCCGACCTGAACTGCGCGTTCGCCGTGCCTGGGAGACCCTTGGGCCATGGGAGCGTGGGAACTCCTGCTGGTCGGGGCCGTGCTGGCGCTCGGCCTGTGCGGGGTACTGGTGCCGGGTGTGCCCGGGTCCTGGCTGGTGTGGGCCGCGGTCGCCGTCTGGGCGCTGCGCGACCCCGACAGTCTGGCCTGGGGCGTCCTCGTCGGCGCCACCGTCACCCTGCTCGCCGCCCAGGTGCTGCGGTGGCAGCTGCCACCGCGCAGGCTGCGGCAGGCGGGGGCGACCCGCAGGCTCGCGGTCTGGGCGGGCGTCGGCGCGCTCGTCGGGTTCTGCGTCGTCCCGGTGATCGGCGCGCTTCCCGGCTTCGTCGGCGGCATCTACGTATCGGAGCGGCGGCGGCTCGGCAGTCACGGGGACGCCGTGGCCTCCACCCGGACGGCCATGCGGGCGGGCGGCTCCAGCGTCCTGGCCGAACTGTTCGCGTGCCTGCTGATCGTGGGGGCGTGGGCCGGGGCCGAGATCTGGGGCTGATCCAGCCGATCCATCGGATCTATTCTGCTTGATCCCTCCCTATTGACGCGATCGCGTCACTTCTCTAGCTTGCTGCGCGGGATAGCTCCGATGAATCGTGAGAATCATTGAGCCGCCGAGCCGCCAGGAGGCGACGTCATGCCAACCCCGTCCAGACGAACCGTGCTGGCCACCGGATCCGCGCTCGGCGGTGCCGCGCTCGTGGGCACCCTGCCCGCGCAGGCGACCGCGGCCACGACCGCCGAACAGCCTCCCGTGCGCCCCGTCGGCCCCCGGGCCGAGGCCGATGCCTGGCGCAGCGTGCTCGACGACGCCGACCTCGTCTGGCAGAAGATGCCGACGACCTGGTACGAGGGCCCGTACCTGGGCAACGGCCGCCTCGGCTCCGGCATCTATCAGGAGCCAGGGAAGAACGCGGTCCGCTTCAACATCCAGCACTCCGAAGTGCAGGACCACCGCCCCGAATTCGGCTCGCTCTTCGGGCTCGCGCGGCTGCCCATCGGATACTTCACCCTCGAACCCGTCGGCACGATCACCGGCCTCGACTGGCGCCTGCGGCTGCGCGACGCGGAGCTGACCGGCACCCTCACCACCGACAAAGGCACCCTGACGCTGCGCGCGCAGGTCGACAACGCCCGGTCCGTACTCGCCGTCGAGGTGACCCCGAGCGCGGGTGAACGCGGCTTCCGGTGGGTGTTCCACCCGGCGGAGGCGACGAGCCCCCGCGCCGCGTTCAAGCCGATACCGGACGGCTACACGGCCAACCCGCCGGCCGAGGTCGGCCGGTACGCCGGTGACGTGTCCGCGTCCGTGCAGTCGCTGCTCTCCGGCGGCGAGCACGTCACCGCGTGGCGCGAGCGCACCCGCGGCGCGGCGCGCACGCTGTACGTCGACGTCGAGCACTCGTATCCGAAGAGCACCGCCCGCGACAAGGCCCTCGCCACGGTCCGCCTCGTGTCGAACCTGCCCTACGACGCCCTCGCCGTCCCGCACCGCGCCTGGTGGCACGCGTACTACCGCAAGAGCTTCCTGTCGGTGCCGGACGCCCGGATCCAGCGCTTCTACTGGATCCAGCTCTACAAGGTCGCCGCCGCCGCCCGCCGCGACGCCCCCGTCATGGCGACGAGCGGCCCCTGGCTCGAGCCCACGCCATGGCCCGCGACCTGGTGGAACCTCAATGTGCAGCTGGAGTACTGGCTGATCCACGGCTCGAACCACCTCGAACTCGACGCCGTGACCCGGGCGCTCGGCGAGTTCCGGGACAACCTCACCGCCGAGATGGCCCCGGCGTACCGGGCCGACTCGCTCGGCATCCCGCGCACCACGGACGTCAGCCTGGTCAACGGCGGCGCGACCAGCACCTCCCAGGGCTACGGCGTCGGCATCCCCGGCCAGGACCCACCCACCCCCGAGGTCGGCAACCTCACCTGGGCGCTGCACAACGTGTGGCTCAGCTACCGCCACACCATGGACGAGTCGATCCTGCGCGACACCCTCTACCCGCTGCTGCGCAAGGCGATCGCCTACTACCTGCACTTCCTGGAGCCGGGCGCCGACGGCAAACTGCACCTGCCCGCGACGTTCTCGCCCGAGTACGGCGGCAATACCCGCGACTGCAACTACGACCTGATGCTGCTGAGCTGGGGCTGCCGCACGCTGCTCGAATCGGCCGAACTGCTGGGCATCGAGGACGAGTCGGCGCCTCGCTGGCGCGAGGTGCTCACCAAGCGCGTCGCGTATCCGACCGACGGGAACGGCTTCATGATCGGCGCGGACATCCCGTTCGCCAAGTCCCACCGCCACTACTCGCACATGCTCGCCGTCTACCCGCTGTACGAACTCACCGGCCGCGACGCCGACGAGCGCGCCCTGATCGAGAAGTCCCTCGCCCACTGGGTCGGCTTCGAAGGAGCCCTGCAGGGCTATACGTTCACGGGCGCGGCCTCGATGTCGGCGCTGCTCGGCAAGGGCGAGGACGCGCTGAAGTACCTGGGCGAGCTGATGAGCCGCTTCATCCAGGCCAACACGATGTACAAGGAGTCGGGTCCCGTCATCGAGACGCCGCTGTCGGCGGCTCAGTCGCTGCACGACATGGTGTGCCAGTCGTGGGGCGGTGTCGTCCGGGTCTTCCCGGCGCTGCCGGCCACGTGGGCGGACCTGACCGTGCACGACTTCCGCACCCAGGGCGCCTTCCTGCTGAGCGCGGTCCGCGAGAAGGGCGTCACGCGCTGGGTGCGCCTGGTCAGCGAGGCGGGGGCGCCGTGTGTGGTGCGTCACGGCATCGCGGGCCCGGTCGAGGTGCGCGACGGGCACGGTCGGCGACTCTCCTACGAAGACGCCGGCACGGGCGACGGGGCCATCCGGATCAGGCTCCGCAAGGGCGAGTCCGCACTGGTCACCGCCGCGGGCGACCGCCCGGACCTGCGGATCGAGCCGGTCACGCCGAACGCGCGGGCGGCGCGCTGGGGCATGCCCGCGTAAGAGCCTGTCTTTGGGATCACTTGACTCCCGGTGCTCCTGCGGAAAACCGCGGGGGCACCGGCACGGAAAGCCGCACTTTGCCGAACGGTTACCCTCGTGGTGGCGCTGAGCTGCGGTTTCTAGCCTGGGTGGAGTTCGGGGCAGCCGCGTCGGACGATCCGATCGCCCACGCCTGGAGACCTCGTATGCCTCTCGTGACCCTGGCCGCCGCCGCGGAGCCGACCGGCGGCATCGCGGGCTGGGCCGCCGACCTCGTCGATGTGCTCGGCGGTCCCGGCGCCGGTCTCGCGATCGCCCTGGAGAACCTGTTCCCGCCGCTGCCCAGCGAGGTCATCCTGCCCCTGACCGGGTTCGCGGCGGGCCAGGGCGCGATCTCCCTGGCCTCCGCGCTGTTCTGGACGACGCTCGGCTCCGTCGTGGGCGCCGCGATCCTCTACTGGATCGGCCGCGTCGTCGGCCGCGACCGGATGTACGCGCTGTGGGCCCGCATTCCGCTGGTGAAGGTCTCCGACCTGGAGCGCACGGAGGCCTGGTTCCAGCGGCACGGCACGAAAGCGGTCCTGCTGGGCCGGATGGTGCCGATCTTCCGCAGCCTGATCTCGGTCCCTGCGGGCGTCGAGCGGATGCCGCTGCCGGTGTTCCTCTCCCTGACGGCCCTCGGTTCCCTGGTCTGGAACTCGGTTCTGGTGCTTGCCGGTTACTGGCTGGGCGACCAATGGGATCTGGTGGAGACATATGTCGGCGTGCTCTCGAAGATCGTGCTGGCCGCGGTGATCGTCGCGGTCGTGACCTACCTGGCCGTACGCCTGCGGGGCCGCCGTCGCCATCGCGACGGCGACCAGCGGCCGGCTGCCCGGCAGCGCCGGTAGGCTCGGCCGACGTGGGGGCGAAACGGGTGGGGCGCACAGGGGCCGGGGTGCTCATCGGGTGTGCCACCGCGGTCGCCGGGCTCGGCTACCTGGCCGTCGCCGGAACCGTCCTCGGGCCCTTTCTCCTGGTCCGCCGCACCCGCCCGCGGGCCCGGCACGCGCTGACCGGCGGAGCCCGCCGGGTCACCGCGCTCGACCGGCACCGCCGCACCGCCTGCTTCGGCGACCGCTTCCCCGCACTGTACGAACCGGAGGGCGACAAGGCCCTGCGCTACCTGGCCGCCCACACCTACGCGGGTCTCCTGACAGCGGTCGTCCTCGCGCTGTTCGCGCTCGGCGCGGTGCTCGCGGCGGTCCTCGTCGCCGCCCTGGCCCACGGTGGCGTGGGCGTGCCCCAACTCCTCGGCCAGACCGCCCTCGGCGGCGTCTTCCTCTTCCTCGGCGTCCAGGGTTTCCTCTCCTTGTACGCCCTCGACGCCCGCCTGGCCCGCGACACCTTCGGCCCCTCCGAGCGCGAGCGGCTCCAGCGGCGTATCGACGAACTCGCCGCGGGCCGCGCCGCGATCGTGCACGCCGTCGACGCGGAGCGCCGCCGCATCGAGCGCGATCTGCACGACGGTCTCCAGCAGCGGCTCGTGGCGCTCGCCATGCTGCTCGGCCGGGCCCGCAGGCCCGGCCGCACCCCCGAGCAGGCCGCGGCGCTGTTGCGCCAGGCCCACGAGGAGTCGGGGGCCGTCCTGACCGAACTGCGCGAAGTGGCCTGGCGGGTGTATCCGTCGGCGCTCGACGGACTCGGCCTGCGCGAGGCGCTCGGCGGAGTCGCGGAGCGCAGCCCGGTGCCGCTGCGCCTCGCGTACGACGTGCGGGACCCGCTGCCCGCGCCCGTCGAGGCCGCCGCCTACTTCGTCGTGTCCGAGGCCGTGACGAATGCCGCCAAACACGCACAGGCCGACACGATCACCGCTCAACTGTCCGCGGTGAAGGGCGTGTTGACCGTGTCCGTACGGGACGACGGGCGCGGCGGCGCCGCCTCGGAGGGCACCGGAACCGGTCTCGCCGGTCTGCGCGGCCGCGTCGAGGCGCTCGACGGCCGGCTGCGTGTCACCAGCCCTCTCGGGGGACCCACCGTCGTCATCGCGGAGCTGCCGTGCGCGTGATCATCGCCGAGGACTCGACCCTGCTGCGGGAGGGCCTGGCCCGCCTGCTCGCCGAGGAGGGGCACGAGGTCGTCGCCGCGCTCGGCGACGCCCTGACGCTGCCCGACGCCGTCGACGCGCTCACGCCCGACGTCGTGGTCGTGGACATCCGCATGCCCCCGACACACACCGACGAGGGCCTGCGCGCGGCCCTGGAGATCCGCGGGCGGCGCCCGTCGACGGGCATCCTGGTGCTGTCGCAGCACGTGGAGCGCCGCTACGCCACCCAGCTGCTCGCGGGCGGCGCCGAAGGCATCGGCTATCTGCTCAAGGACCGGGTGGCGCAGGTGGACGAGTTCCTGGACGCGCTGGAGCGGATCCGCGCGGGCAGCACGGTCATCGACCCGGACGTCGTACGGCAGTTGGTGGGGCGCTCCTCCCACACCGACCTCCTGGGCCGGCTCACGCCGCGGGAGCGCGACGTCCTGGAGGTGCTCGCGCAGGGCCATACGAACGCGGGGATCGCCGAACGCCTCCACCTCTCCCTCAGCGCCGTGGAGAAGCACCTCAACACGGTCTTCGACAAACTGGATCTGCCGCGCACCGCCGCCCACAACCGGCGGATCCTCGCGGTCCTGCGTTATCTGGAGGCGTGACTCATGGACCACGTACGGGAGTTGCCGAGCTCCGGGCCCGTCGGGCTGTGGCTGGTGCGGACCGACGCCGGTCCCCGAGACGGTGCGGGCGGTTCCGGCGGCGCGGGCGTCCTCGACGCGGACGAGCGGCGGCGGGCCGCCGCGTTCGCCTTCGACCGGCACCGGACGCGGTACATCACCGCGCACGTGGCGCTGCGCGGCATCCTGGGCGACCGGCTCGGGTGTACGCCGGACGCGGTGCGGTTCGTGCGTCAACCGTGCCCGGGGTGCGGCGAGTTGCACGGCCGCCCGGCTGTCGCGGACGCGCCGGAGCTGCACTTCTCCCTCTCCCACGGCGGCGACCTCGCGCTGGTGGCCCTCGCCCCGGCGGCGGTCGGCGTGGACGTGGAGGAGCTGACGGACCCGGCGGCCGCCGAGGACCTGACGACCGTGCTGCACCCCCGGGAGCAGGCCGAACTGGCCGCGCTGGACGACCTGTTGGACCGCCGGATCGCCGTGACCCGCGTCTGGGTCCGCAAAGAGGCGTACCTCAAGGGCATCGGCACGGGCCTGTCCCGCGCCGCCGACCTCGACTACGTCGGAACGCTGCCCGACTCCCCCGGCGCACCCGGCGGCTGGTCGGTGCGCGACGTGGCGGTCCCGGAGGGGTACGCGGCAGCGGTCGCCCTGGGCCCGGCCTAAAAGTGCGGGAGGGAGCCCTCAAGGGTGAGTAGCCGCACCTTGCGCTCCAGGCCGCCCGCGTATCCGGTGAGCGCACCACTGGCGCCGATCACCCGGTGGCAGGGGCGCACGATGAGCAGGGGGTTGGCGCCGATCGCGCCGCCGACGGCCCGCACGGCGACGCCCGAGGCGCCGATCGCGGCGGCGACGGCACCGTAGGAGGTGGTGGCCCCGTACGGCACGTCGTCGAGAGCGCCCCACACGCGCCGCCGGAACTCCGTCCCCTCGGCCCGCAACTTGAGGTCGAACTCCTTGAGTTCACCGGCGAAGTAGGCGTCGAGCTGCCGCGTGACCTCAGCGAACCGCGCCGGGTCGCGCACGCATCCGTCCGGCAGGCCCTGGACCGTCCGCCCGCCCTTCTGCCCGGGCACGGACAGGGAGGTGAGGGCCCCGTCGGCGTCAGCGGTCAGCAGCAGCTCACCGAGCGGACTCCCGACGGTGGTGCAGTACTTCGTCATCTCGCTGGGTGTGCTCACAACTGTCCTTCTACGATGAGGTGTTGACGGGCGTACGAGCGCCAGGGCCGCCATGCGTCACCGGCGGTCCCGTCACCGGAGACGGCGTCACCGGGCACGGCCACGTCCGGGTCGCCGAGGGCGCGCAACCGGATCAGCGCCGCGCCGCGCGCACTCATACCGGGCAAGGACCGCAGCGCCTCCTCGGCATCATCGCGGTCGGCGCCCGGATCGAGGCGCAGCGCGCCGTCGGCCAGCGCGCGGGCGAGGGCGCCGAGCGTACCCGGCTCGTCGGCGAGGGCGTCCGGTGCGGGAAAGTGCCGGTGCAGTCCGCCGCACGGGGCGTCGAGCCGCTTTCCGTACCGCTCGACCAGCCGCGCGGACTCCCCAGCACCGACGAGGATCCGCACCGCGAGCTCCTCCGGGTCGGCTGCGCCGGGCGAGCGCAGGCCGGGCCTTGCGGCGACCAGCGGGGCGAGCCGCGGGTCGGCGCCGAGCCGCTCGTCGATCGCGTACGGGTCGGAGTCCAGGTCGAACAGGCGCCGCAGCCGGCCCACGGCCGTGGTCAGGTCCCGCAGGTCGGTCAGATGGATCCGGGCGTCCAGCCAGCCGCCGCGGTGCTCGGCCCGCAGCCCTGGCTGCTCGTGCCCCGCCTCGTCGACGGAGACGATGCCCGTGCCGTACGGCAGCCGCAGCGTGCGCCGGAACATGCGCGAGCCGCGGTCGCCGGTCAACTCCTCCACTCCGTCGAGGAGTTCATGCCCGAGCAGGTCGAAGACGGGTCCGGCCTGATACGCGCCGCGGTGGGCGAGGCGCAGCGGGATCCCCGCGGTGGAGGCGACGGCGCGGCGCTCCTCGGCGCGGCCGGGCGCGTCGGTGCGCAGCTGCGTGGGCGTGCGGGCGTACACCTCGCGGATCGTGTCGTTGAACTGCCGCACGCTGGCGAACCCGGCCGCGAACGCGATCTCCGTGACCGGCAGCGGCGTCGTCTGCAGCAGCACCCGCGCGGTGTGGGCGCGCTGGGCGCGGGCGAGGGCGACGGGCCCGGCACCCACCTCGGCGGTGAGCTGCCGCTGCACCTGTCGCGCGCTGTACCCGAGCCGCCCGGCGAGGCCGCCGACGCCCTCCCGGTCGACGATGCCGTCCCCGATGAGCCGCATCGCGCGGCCCACGACGTCGGCCCGCACGTTCCAGGCGGCGGACCCCGGCACGGCGTCCGGCCGGCACCGCCGGCACGCCCGGAACCCGCTGCTCTGCGCGGCGGCGGCCGACGCGTAGTACCGCACGTTCTGCCGCTTCGGGGTGACCGCGGGGCAGCTCGGGCGGCAGTAGATGCCGGTGGTCTCGACGGCGAAGAAGAACTCACCGTCGAACCGGGCGTCCCGGCTCCGCACGGCTTCGTACCGCGTGTCCTCGTCGATCATCACGCCCTCCAGTGTGCGCTTGCGCTCCGCTGGGGGCTGGCGGATTTCGGACGCGGCGTTTCCCTCCGGGGGTCGTAGGGTCGGCTGCGGGCCGGTGGGGGCTGAGCGCGCAGTTCCCCGCGCCCCTGAAGCATGCGGCTTCGCCGCAGCCCCAGGGGCGCGTGTGATGCGCGCCCCTGAAATGGCACACGCAGTGCGCATTTCAGGGGCACGGGGAACTGCGCGAGAAGTCCCCACCGGCCCGCGCCCGGCGACGAAACGACGGCCCTACATGAGGCGCCCCCGCTTCGCCTCCAGCGCGGCGCGGCCTTGCGCGCCTCGCTGTTTCCACACCTTCCGCATCTCGCTCTGCAACCTGGCGTCCGTACGGGCGGCAAGCCGCTGGTTCTCCCGCAACAACTTGCGGTAGCTGTCCAGCCGACGCTGATGGAGCGTTCCGTCGGCCAGCGCGACGAGCACCGCGCAGCCGGGTTCCACGGTGTGCGCGCAGTCCTGGAAGCGGCAGTCCCGCGCCAGTTCCTGGATCTCCGAGAAGACCTGGCCGACCCCGGCCTCGGCGTCGTAGAGGCCGACACCGCGCAGGCCCGGCGTGTCGATGAGGACGCCTCCGCCGGGCAGCGCGAACAGGTTCCTGGTGGTTGTCGTGTGCCGCCCCTTGCCGTCCATGTCACGGACCGCCTGTACGTCCATCAGGTCGGCGCCGAGCAGTGCGTTGGCGAGCGTGGACTTCCCGGCACCGGACTGGCCGAGCAGCACGGATGTGCCGTCGGCCACGACGGCCCGCAGGACATCGGTGCCGTCGCCGTCGTGGGCGCTGACGGGCAGCACCTGGACGCCGGGCGCGCTGGTCTCCACGTCGGAGACCAGGTACGACAGCGTGACGGGGTCGGGCACCAGGTCGGCCTTGGTGAGGACGACCAGCGGCTGGGCCCCGGACTCCCAGGCGAGCGCCAGGAACCGTTCGATCCGCCCGAGGTCGAGCTCCGCGGCGAGGGACACGGCGATGATGGCGTGGTCCACGTTCGCGGCGAGGATCTGCCCCTCGGACCGCTTGGAGGAGGTGGACCGCACGAACGCGGTGCGGCGCGGCAGATACGCCTGGACGTAGCGCGGGTCGCGGTCGGCAGGGTCGACGGCGGCCCAGTCACCGGTGCAGATGACCTTCATGGGGTCGCGCGGTACGACGTACTCGGTGTCGGCGTGCACGGTGCCGTCGGGCGTGACGAGATCGCACCGCCCGCGGTCGACGCGCAGCACCCGGCCGGGCACGAGGCCGCGCTCGGCATAGGGGGCGAACTCGGCGGCCCATTGGGGGTCCCAGCCGTAGGAGGCGAGGACGGGGTGGTCGGCGTGGAGAGACAAGGGGTGACCCTTCGAAGGGCGGCCCCGGCGATGTGAAGGGAGCGGATCGGCTCAGCCGGTGGCCAGGGAGGTGGACGTGACGAACTTCCGGATGCGGGCAACGCCCATCGCAGCGACAGTCATCGGTCAACACCTCCCCCTTCTCACTTCTCAGCGCTCGGTCGGTCTCCCCGGGCGGCGGACCACCCGGCGAACGAGGACGACGGTAGTCCCGAGCACCGGCGGCCCGCCACTTCTTTTTTCCGTCCCGGTTTCTCAGCCGAGGCGGACCGGTCAGGCCGGTCCGACCGGCAGACCCCGCGGTTCCTTCACGCGCTTCATGATGATCTGCGAGTTCACCTCGGTCACCCCGTCGAGCGTGGTGAGCCGCTCGATCCACAGCCGTTCGTACGCGGCCAGGTCGGCGACCGCGATACGCAGCAGACAACCCGGGCTGCCGAAGAGGCGGTAGGCCTCGATGACGTCCGGGATGTCCTGGAGGGCGCGCTCGAAAGCCTCGACGGTCGCGCGGTCGCGGCGCACCTCGATGGAGACGAGGACCTCGAAGCCACGGCCGACGGCGTCCGGGTCCACGACCGCGCGGTACCCGAGGATCACGCCGTCGTTCTCCAGCTGGCGGACGCGGCGCATGCAGGGCGACGGGCTCAGGCCGACCCGCTGGGCCAGTTCCTGGTTGCTGAGACGCCCATCGCTCTGCAGCTCACGCAAGATATGCAAGTCGATCCGGTCCATGACGCAATTGTGCGCTACACATCGCGCGATCATCGGCCAGGATTCGCAATCCGATTGCGCCCTTCTCGAATTATCCTTGCTGTAGATCGAACATGCATGCGCCCCCGCCCAGGCGCCGCACCCGACCCCCACGCGAGGCAGCCCCCATGGAACGCATCCGCACGCCCAAGCGCGTCATTCTCATCAGCACCGGCGGCACCATCGCCAGCCGCTGGCAGGGCACCGGTTACGCCGCCGACGCCGGCGGGGACACCGTCCTGGCCAGCGCCGCCGTGCCGGAGGGGGTGGAGGTCGAGGTCGTCGACCTGTTCAACGTGAACAGCTCGCGGATGACCACCGAGCGGCAGCTGACCCTGCTGCGCACCGTCCGCGAGGTTCTCGCCGACCCGGCCGTGGACGGCATCGTCGTCACGCACGGTACGGACACCCTGGAGGAGTCCGCGTTCCTGCTCGACCTGCACCATGACGACCCGCGCCCGGTGGTGCTCACGGGCGCGCAGAAGCCGCTCGGCGCCACCGACGGCGACGGGCCGGGCAATATGTACGACGCGCTTCAAGTTGCCGCGTCCGTACGGGACTTGGGCGTTCTCGTCGTGTTCGACGGGAGCGTGCACGCCGCGCGTGGCACGGTGAAGACGCAGACCCTCGCCGCCAACGCGTTCGCCGACCCGTCGGCCGGGCCCCTCGGCCGCCTCGGCTTCGGACGGGTGGACATCCGCAACACGCCGCAGCGCCCGGCCCCGCTGCCCGCGCCGCAGGACGGGGCCCGCATACCGCGCGTCGACATCGTCATGCATCACAGCGACGCCGACCCGGCTCTCTTCGAGGCTGCTCTCGCCGCGGGCGCGCAGGGCATCGTGCTCGTCGCCACGGGGGCGGGCAACGCGACACCCGAGTTCGTCGACGCGGTCTCCGCCGCCGTCCGCCGCGGTGTCCTGGTCGCCGTCAGCACCCGGGTCCCGGCCGGGCCGCTCGCCGAGATCTACACCGGTGGCGGCGCCGTCGACCTGGTCGCCGCGGGGGCCGTGCTCTCCGGCACGCTGCGTGCGGGCCAGGCCCGGATCGCCGTACTGGCCGCGCTCCTGACGGACGCCGCGCCCGCCGCCCGCACCGACCTGCTGCGCCGGCTGATCGCCGCGCCGCTCCCCCAGGACGACGCTGCCGCGGAGAAGGCCGCCTGAGCCCGAGGCACCCGGCGCCCGGACCCAGTACCTCGACTCTCAGTACCGAGGCTCTCAGTGCCGCGGCGCCGCGGCACTGAGAGCTTCGGCCTCAGACCTCCACCGCCTCTTCGTTGGGCGCGAGGCTGTCCATGAAGGAGCTGACCGAGAAGACCGCGCGGCCCGCGCCCGACGGGCCGTAGCCGGGCGGGGACGAGAGACCGAAGTCGTCCATCGTCGCGCGGTACGCCTCGAGCAGCCGGATGTGGTACTCCAGCGGGGCGCCGTTCGGGTTCTCCTTGCCGAGCGGCGTCGTCGGCTCCGGGCACCACGTGGTGAAGCGCGGGGTGATCCCGTTCGACATGAAGAAGCGCAGCCCCTCGGTCGTGGAGGCGATGGCCTCGTCGACGGTCTTGAAGCCGAAGGGCTCGGCCATCTCCACACCCGCGACGAAGTTCGGGATCACGTTGCGCGCGCCGAAGACGTCCCTGGAGTCGAGGATGCGCTTGTGCCACTCGTCGCGGCCGACGTAGCGCTCCTTGCCCGGGCAGTACATCTTGAACAGGTACTCGTCCCACACCTCGTAGTTGGGGTGGTAGATCTGCACGCCGTAGTCCTTGAAGCGCTGGACGTCGTCCTTGGGCAGCGCCTGCGCGACGACCTTGCCGATCCAGCGCCCGGGGAAGTACTCCTCGATGGCCTTGGCGTACCGCCCGTAGAAGTCCGCCTCGTCCAGGCCCTGGACCTTCGACGTGATCGCGCCGCCGGTGAGCGTGTACGCGGTGGAGGTCTTCGCGGTGTCGTACTTGTCGATGATCTCCAGGGCCTCAAGGACCTCGTCGACGTCCTTCACGCCCGTATAGGGGCGGCCCGCCGCCTTGTGCTGGCGCCAGTTGTGGTTGATGTCGCAGTACTGGCACTCCTCCTTGGCGCCGAAGTACTGGCAGACGCGGAACGCGGTCAGGTAGATCAGGTAGCCCCACTGGATGGTCGGGGCGACCTCCATGACCGACTTCCCGTTGGAGAGCTTGTGCCGGTAGTACTCCGGCATCGGGGGCACGCCGACGTCGGCGATGCGCTTGCCGTCGAGGTAGAGGCCGAGCATGCCGGCGTCGTCGGCCGCGACCCGGTAGGGGGAGGACGGGTTCACGCGGACCGAGACGACCGTGCGGCGCAGGTCGTAGGGGCCGCCGGTGAGGACGATCTCCTCGGGCGGACGGCGCAGCGCGGCCTCGCCGAGCTCGGGCAGCGTGCCGTGGTCGAAGGAGAAGATGAAGTACGACTTCGGCTTGACCTCGCCGTCCTCGTTGTCGCTCAGCGCCGACGGGTCGAAGGCCAGACCGCCCCGGAGCAGGTCCTCCTTGAAGACCGCTTCCCTCGGAACGTGCGGGAAGCGCTCCATCAGGTCCTCGACGAGTGCCGTACGGCTCTGCATCCCGGTCTCCTTGCCTCTACGACGTGCATCTACGACTTGCTTCTACGACATGTATCTACAACGTGCATCTACGGCCGGCCACCACGACCGGCCACTACGACGACCCTGCGACAGTCACAGTTCGACACCTCACGGTATGCCCCCGCTTGTCGCTCAGCCCTGGCGGGTCCCCGCTCGGGCCACGACGTGCGCGGGTGCGGTGATGCCGTGCGGCAGGAGCGGGTCGGCGGTGGGGGCGCCCCAGCGCGCGGTCAGCGGGAGGGTGCCGGCCCACCGGCCGCGCTCCGCGTCCGGCGAACGCCCGTCGTCCGGCGGCCCCGCGCTGATCTTGACCGAGGCCTCCTCCAGGGACAGGGCGAGGACGGTCGTGGCCGCGAGTTCCTTGCGGTCGGGGCGGCGGGCATAGTCCCACTGGCCCGGCGCCGAGTGATGGGTGAGGATGCGCAGCGCCTCGGTCTTCTCGGCGTCGTCGGTGAGGGTGCGCGGCACGCCGTAGATCATCGCGCAGCGGTAGTTCACGCCGTGCTCGAAGACGGAGCGGGCGAGGACGAGGCCGTCGACGTGCGTGACGGTGACGCATATCTCCGCGTCCGGGTCGGCGGCCAGGCTGCGGCTTGCCACCGACCCGTGCACGTAGAGGTACCGCTCATCGCGTCCGTAGACGGTGGGGACGACCATGGGGGTCCCCTCGACGACCACTCCCAGATGACAGACGAACCCGGCGTCGAGGATCGCTTCCAGATCGCCCCGCTCGAAGCTGGCGTTCTCCTTCATACGGCGAGGCCGGGTCCGGTCGGTGGGGCTGAGAGTGCTCGTCGGCTCGGTGTGCGTCATGCGCCGGAACAGTACTCCCGCGTGATCACCCGGCCCTCACCGGCTGTTGGGCGCCCGGTCCCTCCGGCGCGCACCGGCCGACCCCCGCCGGCGATCGAGGAGCGGGCCCCGGGGCGCACAGCAAATCCGCCGTGATCCAATCTGCGGGAAGCCCGCCCTCGCAGGAAGGCAGCACACCATGCCCGAAGCCCGCGCCACCGAACCCGCCGCCCCCACCAACTGGGCCCGCAACATCACCTTCTCCGTCCCGAAGGTGCATCGCCCGGCCTCCCTCGACGAACTGCGCGGCCTGATCGCCGAGAGCCCGCACATACGGGTCCTCGGCAGCGGCCACTCGTTCAACCGGATCGCCGACGTGGACGCCGACCGGTCCGGCGTCCTCCTGTCGCTCGCCGGTCTGCCGGGCGGCATCGAGGTCGACGCCGCCGCGCGAACCGTGCGGGTCGGCGGCGGGGTGCGCTACGCCGAGCTGGCCGCCGAGCTGCACAAGCACGGCCTCGCCCTGCCCAACATGGCGTCGCTGCCGCACATCTCGGTCGCCGGGTCCGTGGCGACCGGCACGCACGGCTCCGGCGTCCACAACCGGTCCCTCGCGGAGGCTGTCCGCGCCATCGAACTCCTCACCGCCGACGGCGGGACGGTCACGCTCGCGCGCGGCGACGCCGGGTTCGAGGGCGCCGTCGTCTCACTGGGCGCGCTCGGGGTCGTCCTGTCGCTGACTCTCGACGTGGAGCCCGGCTTCGAGGTCGCGCAGCACGTGTTCCGTGAACTGCCGTTCCAGGGCCTTGACTTCGCGGCCGTCTCCTCGGCCGCGTACAGCGTGAGTCTGTTCACCAAGTGGCGCGGGCCGCACTTCGACCAGGTGTGGGTCAAGCAGCGGCTGCCCGAGCCGGTGGAGTTCCCGTGGGCCGAACCCGCGGTCGAGGCGCAGCACCCGGTGCCCGGGATGTCCGCCGTGCACTGCACCGAGCAGTTCGGGGTGCCGGGGCCGTGGCATGAGCGGCTGCCGCATTTCCGGGCCGAGTTCACGCCCAGCAGCGGTGACGAGCTGCAGTCGGAGTATCTGCTGCCGCGCGAGCACGCGGTCGCCGCGCTGCACGCGCTCGACGCGGTGCGCGAGCGGATCGCGCCGGTGCTCCAGGTGTGCGAGGTGCGGACCGTCGCGGCCGACACGCAGTGGCTGAGCCCCGCGTACGGCCGGGACACGGTCGCCTTCCACTTCACGTGGGTCGCGGACGCGCCCCGCGTGCTGCCGGTGGTGTCGCTGGTCGAGGACCGGCTGCGGGACTTCGCGCCGCGACCGCACTGGGGGAAGGTGTTCACCGCGGCGCCGGACCGGGTCGCCGCCCTCTATCCGCACGCCGCCGAGTTCGCCGCGCTCGCCCGGCGCCTCGATCCGCGGGGCACGTTCAGCAACGCGTTCGTGCGGGCGCTGCTGCCCCGCTGAGTGCTGAGAACCTGTCTCTGGACGAGGACTTTCGTGCCCCGGCTTGGACGCGCTGCCAGGACTTTCGCGTGGGTTGTTGGACTTTCGCCACCATTGGTGGCAATGCCGTGGCGACGGCCGGGCTCGACGGGTCACGCTTCCCTTCGCCCTTTCCTTCTCAGAACCCGTCGCTAGGAGACCCTGTGTCCTTCTCGTACGTCGACGATGTCCTGCCCGGGAGCGGCGCGCTGCCGCCGCGCGCCTGGTACGCCGACTCTTCGGCCACCACCCTGTCCCTGAACGGAAGGTGGCGCTTGCGGCTGTCGCCGACAGCCGACGCGCAGGACGAGTCCTTCGCCGCGGAGGGGTACACGGAGTCCGAGGCCGGGGAGTGGGCCGATGTGTCGGTGCCGGGCCACTGGGTGCTCCAGGGGCACGGCGCGCCGATCTACACGAACCACCTCTACCCGTTCCCGGTCGACCCGCCGTACGTGCCGACCGAGAACCCGACCGGCGACCATCTGCGGACGTTCGACCTGCCGGACTCCTGGCCCGCGGACGGTGCGGCCACGCTCCGGTTCGACGGCGTGGAGTCCTGCGCGCGGGTGTGGCTGAACGGCACGGACATCGGCGAGTTCAAGGGCAGCCGTCTGCCCCACGAGTTCGCGGTCGGCCGGCTGCTGAAGCCGACCGGGAACGTGCTCGCGGTCCGGGTCCACCAGTGGTCGGCTGGCTCGTACCTGGAGGACCAGGACCAGTGGTGGCTGCCGGGCATCTTCCGCGACGTGACGCTGCTGCACCGGCCCGCCGACTGCGCGCTCGACTTCTTCGTGCACTCCTCGTACGACCACACGTCCGGCACGGGCACGCTGCGCGTGGACAGCGATGTCGATGCCCGGATCACCGTGCCCGAGTTGGCAGTTGACTGTGCGTCAGGTGAGTCGGTGACGGTTCCCGTCGAGCCGTGGACGGCGGAGACGCCGCGCCTGTACGCGGGCACGCTGGACACCGGCGGCGAGCGCGTCCCGCTGCGCATCGGGTTCCGGACGGTGGAACTGTCGGACGGCCTGATCAAGGTGAACGGCACGCCGGTCCTCTTCAAGGGCGTCAACCGGCACGAGTGGCACCCCGAGCGCGGGCGCGCCCTCGACCTCGAAACCATGCGCCGTGACGTCGAGTTGATGAAGCAGCACCACATCAACGCCGTGCGCACCTCCCACTACCCGCCACACCCCGCCTTCCTGGACCTGTGCGACGAGTACGGCCTGTGGGTGATCGACGAGTGCGACCTGGAGACCCACGGCTTCGTCGAGCAGGGCTGGCGCGACAATCCCGTCGACGACGAACGGTGGACACCGGCCCTGCTCGACCGCGCGGCCCGCATGGTGGAGCGCGACAAGAACCACCCCTCCGTCGTCCTGTGGTCACTCGGCAACGAGGCGGGCACCGGCCGCGGGCTCACCGCGATGGCCGAGTGGATCCGCGACCGCGATCCGGAGCGGCTCGTCCACTACGAGGGCGACATCAACTGCCGTGACACGGACGTGTATTCACGGATGTACGCGGATCACGCCGAGGTCGAGCGGATCGGCCGCGGTCTCGACGGCGGCCCGTCCCGTCGTCGTGCGCTCCCCTTCATCCTGTGCGAGTACGCGCACGCGATGGGCAACGGTCCTGGCGGACTCGCCGACTATCAGCGGCTGTTCGAGCGTTACGACCGGCTCCAGGGCGCCTTCGTGTGGGAGTGGATCGACCACGGGATCGCCGACGAGCGGTACGGATACGCGTACGGCGGTGACTTCGGCGAGGAGCTGCACGACGGCAATTTCGTCTGCGACGGCCTCGTCTTCCCGGACCGCACGCCGTCGCCCGGCCTGGTCGAGCTCAAGAAGGTGATCGAGCCGGTACGCATCGACATCGACGCCCCGGCAGGCGCGGTGCGCGTCACCAACCGCTACGACTTCCGTGACCTGTCCGGGCTCTCCTTCACCTGGGCGTACGACGTCGAGGGCGAGCCGGCCGCGTCGGGAACGCTCACCCTGCCCCCGCTCACCCCGGGCGAGCACGCCGAAGTGAAGCTGCCGCCCGCGCCCGCCGACGGACGCGGCAAGGAGACGGGATGGACGGTACGGGCACTCGACACGGACGGCCGCGAGGTCGCGTGGGGCCAGGCCCCGGGCGCCCCGACGGCCGTACGAGCACGCCTCCTTGATGCCGGTCCCGTACTCGGGCAGCGGCTGATCACGCTCGGTCCGGCCGCGTTCGACGCGCGCACCGGGGCGCTCCGCACGATCGGCGGTGTCGAGGTGATCGCCCCGCGTCTCGACGTGTGGCGGGCGCCGACCGACAACGACGACGGGGCGAGCTGGCAGAGCGGCGAGCGGCTCGGGCCGCTGTGGCGCCGGTTCGGGCTGCACCGGATGCACCACCGCCTGGACGGTGTGGAGGCGGGCGACGACGCGCTGACCGTACGCACCCGGGTGGCCCCGGCGGGCCGGGACATCGGGCTGCGGACGATCTACCGCTGGACCGCCGACGCGGACCGGCTGCGGCTGACCGTGTCCGTCGGCCCCGAGGGCGACTGGCAGCTCCCGCTGCCACGGCTCGGCGTCCGGTTCGGGCTGCCCGGCGGCGCCGACGCCGTCCGCTGGTTCGGTGGCGGCCCCGGTGAGGCGTACCCCGACACGCGGGCGGCGTCCCGGGTCGGCCTGTGGCACTCCGACGTGGACGCGCTGCAGACGCCGTACGTGCGGCCGCAGGAGAACGGCGCGCGGGCCGACGTCCGCTGGGCGGAACTCGGCGGCCTGCGCATCGAAGGCGACCCGAACTTCGCACTGACAGCCCGCCGTTGGACATCGGAGCACCTCGACGCGGCCGAGCACCGTACGGACCTGACGCCCTCCGAGACGGTGTGGCTGAACCTCGACCACGCCCAGCAGGGCATCGGCTCCCAGTCGTGCGGTCCTGGGGTGCTGCCCCAGTACCGGCTGACGCCCGCGCCGGCCGAGTTCACTTTCACGTTCCGAGAGCTCACGTAACGGCTAAGGGGCCGTCGTCAAGTAGTCGGTGCTGTCGGCCCATTGGTCGACGGCACCCGTCAGCGGGCGGCTCCGCAGCTCCGGGTCCGTGAGCGTCAGGGCGAGGGCCCGCGCGAAGCGCTCCGCGTGCAGGACCTGGAACGGGCGGCTGTGGAACGGGCGCCGGGCCGGGTCGACGTGTTCGGCGAGCCCGCTGTCGTTCTGCAGCGCGGCCACCGTCTCGTAGGCGTCGCAGAGGTGGTGCTCGCGGTCCGCGTACGTCGTCGCGGCGAGGGCGCCCCGGAGCGACGGCGTGAGGCGCGCCGCGACCGGCAGGCGGGCGAAGACGCTGCCGAGCCATTTGCTGTACGGGGCATAAGTGCGCGAGAGGAGGAGGCAGAGCCGCATCAGGTCGCGGACGAGGCGTGCCACGACCACCGCGGAGCCGAGGTCGTCGCCCACCTCCGCGCAGCGGCCGACGAACGCCTCCTCCCGCGAGATCCGCTGCCACTGGCAGGCGAGGACGTACCGCCACACCTCGTCCGGGTACCAGGCGAGGTGGGCGCGGGCCGTGGTGAGCGTGCCGGGTCCGTCGCGGAAGACGGCGCCCGCGGTCGCCTCGACGAGTCGCTGCTGCGGCACGGCGAGCCATTCCGACGAGGTCAACTCTCCTCTGCTGTTGCCTACTTGACGCCGGAGCCACGTCTCGACGCCGGTCACCGAGACCCGGTGGTCCACCGGCCCGTCCGTCGGCGTCATGTGTCCGGACACCGGATCCAGCAGGTTTCCGCTGTCGCGCATGAAGTGCGTGGGCCAGCCGCGTACGTGCTTGGGGAGTCGTTCGGCGAGCAGTTCGCGCAGGGGCTCCGCGAGGGCGGCGGCGTCGGCGTCCGCCAGGAAGAGATCCAGGCGCGGCCCCCATTCGTGGTCCGCCGAGCGGGCCGTGTCGAGGCCGAGCACCTCCGAGCCCGTACCGACGCGGGCCGCCGCGTAGGCGAGACCCGGGTACGCGGCGTCGAGCACCGGCCGCACCCCCTCCTCGTAGAGGATCCGGGACAGTTCGAGGCCGGGCAGGAAGGCGGGGGTCTCGGTCATGGCGATCACTGTGGCGGAGCGGGTGCGCGTCGGCGAGGGAATTTCCGGGCCCCGCCGGTCGGCCGACCCGGGTCCCGGCGCGCAGCGCCGCGGGGCGGTTGACATGATGGACGGGTGAACTTCCGGTCGATCTATGCCCAAGGTTTCGCGCGGGTCGCCGCCTGCACCGGCCACGCCGCCCTCGCGGACCCGCCCGCCAACGCCGAGGCGATCCTGCGCCAGGGACGCCGGTGCGCCGAGGAGGGGGTCGCCGTCGCGGTCTTCCCCGAGCTCGGCCTGTGCGGCTACTCCGTCGAGGATCTCGTACTGCAGGACGCCCTTCTCGACGAGGTCGAGGAGGCTCTCGCCGCGGTGGTCGCGGGGTCGGCGGACCTCCTGACGGTGCTCGTCGTCGGGGCCCCGCTGCGGCATCGGGGCAACATCTACAACTGCGCGGTCGTCGTGCACCGCGGCCGGATCCTCGGCATCGCCCCCAAGTCGTACCTGCCGAACTACCGGGAGTTCTACGAGCGCCGGCAGCTCACCCCGGGGGACGACGAGCGCGGCGGCACGATCCGGGTCGGCGGCCTGGACGTGCCGTTCGGGGTGGATCTGCTGTTCGCCGCCGAGGACGTGCCGGGGCTCGTGGTGCACGCGGAGATCTGCGAGGACATGTGGCTGCCGGTGCCGCCGAGCGCCGAGGCCGCGCTGGCCGGGGCGACCGTGCTGCTCAACCTGTCGGGCAGCCCGATCACGGTCGGCCGCGCGGACGACCGCAAGATGCTGTGCAGCTCGGCGTCCTCGCGCTACCTGGCCGCGTACGTCTACGCGGCGGCGGGCCTTGGTGAGTCGACGACCGATCTGTCCTGGGACGGGCAGACGATGATCTACGAGAACGGGGCGCTGCTGGCCGAGACCGAGCGCTTCCCGCTCGGCGACCGGTCCGCCGTGGCCGATGTCGATCTGGATCTGCTGCGCCAGGAGCGCCAGCGCATGGGCACCTTCGACGAGAACCGCCGCACCCACGCCGCGCGCACCGGCGACTTCCGCACGGTGGAGTTCCGGCTCGACCCGCCGACCGGCGCCGACCTGGGCCTGCGCCGCCGCGTCGAGCGGTACCCGTTCGTGCCCGCCGACGCGGAGCGGCTCGCCCAGGACTGCTACGAGGCGTACAACATCCAGGTCGCGGGGTTGCAGCAGCGGCTCGGCGCGATCGGCGGACCGAAGATCGTCATCGGCGTGTCCGGCGGTCTGGACTCCACGCACGCCCTGATCGTCGCCGCCCGCGCGATGGACCGGGCGGGCCGCCCGCGCAGCGACATCCTGGCGTTCACGATGCCGGGCTTCGCGACCGGCGACCACACGAAGAACAACGCGCACGCGCTGATGAAGTCGCTCGGCGTCACCGCGGCCGAGCTGGACATCACGGACACCGCGCGGCTGATGCTGAAGGAGATGGACCACCCGTTCTCGTCCGGCGAGCCGGTGTACGACGTCACCTTCGAGAACGTGCAGGCCGGGCTGCGCACCGACTATCTCTTCCGGCTCGCCAACCAGCGCGGCGGCATCGTGCTCGGCACCGGCGACCTCTCCGAGCTGGCGCTCGGCTGGTGCACGTACGGCGTCGGCGACCAGATGAGCCACTACAACGTGAACTCAGGGGTGCCGAAGACGCTGATCCAGCACCTGATCCGGTGGGTCGTCAGCAGCGACCTGTTCGGCGACGAGGCAGGGCGGACGCTGACCGCGATCCTCGACACGGAGATCAGCCCGGAGCTGGTGCCGGGCGAGGAGCTGCAGTCGACCGAGTCGAAGATCGGCCCGTACGCGCTGCACGACTTCACGCTCTTCTACGTGCTGCGGTTCGGGTTCCGGCCCTCCAAGATCGCGTTCCTGGCGTGGCACGCCTGGCGCGACCAGGAGGCCGGTGAGTGGCCGCCGGGCTTCCCCGAGGAAGATCGCGGCTCCTACGACCTGGCGGAGATCCGGCACTGGCTGGAGTACTTCTGCAAGCGCTTCTTCGGGTTCGCCCAGTTCAAGCGGTCCGCGATGCCGAACGGTCCGAAGGTCTCCGCCGGGGGTTCGCTCTCGCCGCGCGGCGACTGGCGGGCGCCGTCCGACAGCAACGCGCGGGCGTGGCTGCGGGACCTGGAGCGCTGGGAGTGGCCCACCGAATAGTGCGGCTGTCTCAGACGGCCGCGCCGAGAGTGCGGAACGTCCGCCGGTACGCGCGCGGGGACACCCCTATCGCTGCCTGAAGGTGCTGCCGCAGCGAGGTGCCCGTGGCGAAGCCGACCTCCGCCGCGATCCGGTCGACCGGCAGATCGGTGGACTCCAGGAGGTGCCGGGCCCGATGCACCCGCTGCTGGATCAGCCAGCGGCCCGGGCTCATGCCGGTCTCCTCCTGGAAGCGCCGGGCGAACGTGCGCGGGCTCATCCGCGCGTGCACCGCCAGGTCCCTGAGGGCGAGCGGCCGGTCGAGGTGCTCCAGGACCCAGGCGCGGGTGCCGGCCGTACCGGTGTCGCCCTCCTCGGGCACCGGCTGCTCGATGTACTGGGCCTGCCCGCCGTCGCGCCACGGCGGTACGACACAGTGCCGGGCGACCCGGTTGGCGACCGCGCTGCCGTGGTCGGAGCGCACCACGTGCAGGCAGACGTCGACGCCGGACGCGGCGCCCGCCGAGGTCAGCACATCACCGTCGTCGACGAACAGGACCTCGGGATCGAGGTCGACCCCGGGGAACATCCGGCGGAACGCGTCGGCCAGCGCCCAGTGCGTCGTCGCGGGCCGGCCGTCCAGGAGCCCGGCCGCGGCCAGCGTGAACGCGCCGGTGCAGATGGAGACCAGGCGGGTGCCCGGACGGATCCGGGCGAACGCGGCGCGCTCCTCGTCGGACAGCTCCGCCGAGATGCGCCGCAGGTCGTAGGGCGGGATGACCACCGTGTCGGCGCTCTCCAGCGCCTCGGGCCCGTGCGCGACGGTGATCGTGAAGTCGGCGTCGGTCCGCACCGTGCGCTCGTCCGTCGCCGCGCAGGTGAGCACTTCGTACGCGCCCGGCACCAGCGGGAAGACCCGGTTCGGGATGCCGAGCTCGAACGGGTAGACGCCGTCGAGCGCGAGGGAGACGACGCGGTGCGGCCGGCCGGCCGGCGTGTCCTGGAAGTCCTGGAAGCCCATGGCACGATGTTATCGGTTCATGGCAATCTTGCCATTGCCGAGGTCGGGCGGCCGGGGCAGGCTGATCACATGACCCAGAACAGCGGCACCAAGAACACCGGCACCGAGAACACGATGAGCGCCCTCACCCAGGACACCCTCGGCGACCCCGACGTCCTGCGCGTGGCCGAGCTCGCCCGCCCGGAGCCCGGCATCGGCCAGATCCTCGTCGCCGTCCACGCGGCCGGGCTGAACCCCACCGACTGGAAGCACCGCGGGACCGGCGCCTTCCTGGGGCAGCCGCCGTTCACGCTCGGCTGGGACGTGTCCGGTGTGGTCGAGGCCGTCGGTCTCGGCGTCTCCCTCTTCGCGCCGGGCGACGAGGTGTTCGGCATGCTGCCGTACCCGTACGGCGCCGGCTCGCACGCCGAGTACGTGACGGGCCCTGCCCGCGCCTTCGTGCCCAAGCCCGCCGCGCTGAGCCACGTGGACGCGGGCGCGCTGCCCCTGGCGGCCCTGACCGCCTGGCAGGCACTTGTGGACAACGCCCAAATCGGCCCCGGCACGCGGGTGTTGGTGCATGCGGCGGCCGGCGGCGTGGGCCACCTCGCGGTACAGATCGCGAAGGCGCGCGGCGCGTACGTCATCGGCACGGCCAGCGCCGCCAAGCACGACTTCGTGCGCGGCCTGGGCGCGGACGAGGTCATCGACTACCGCACCGCCGACTTCGTCACCGAGGCCCGGGAGATCGACGTGGTGCTCGACTCCCTGGGCGGCGAGAACTGCCTGCGCTCCCTGGAGGTGCTCAAGCCCGGCGGCATCCTGGTGTCGATCCTCCCTGACCGGTGGGACGCCGTACGGGACCGGGCCGAGGAACTGGGAGTGCGCGCCAGGTTCATGCTGGTCGAGCACGACCAGGCGGGCATGACAGCGGTCGCGACGCTCGCCGAATCCGGTCAGCTGCGCGCGCACGTCTCCCGCACGTACGCGCTCTCCGAGGCGGCCAAGGCCCACGCGGAGGGCGAGACGGGCCGCGTCACGGGCAAGCTGGTGTTCACGGTCCGTCCCTGAGCGGTACGGATGCCCCTTAGAGCCTGTGACCTGCTGAGCCCCCGGCCCCCGCGGCCAGGAGAACCTGGGCGCGGCGGGGCCCCCTGCCGTGTGATGATCCGTCCGGTGCGCCGGGGCTGCCGGCGCGTCAGAAGCCTTGGCACCCTTGGGGGGTAGCAATGAGACTGTTCTCTGCTGGACGCCCGGTACGACTCAGATCCGGCGCCGCCGTGGCGGTGGCCGCCGGTCTGTTGACCGCCGGCCTCGCCGCGCCCGCGCTCGCCGACGACGACTCGCCGCAGAGTGACCAGTTGTGGGTCAACGAGCCGTACGAGCAGACGCTGCCGCTCGGCACCGACGGCGGTCAGCCGCAGTCCCGCACCCTCGGTGTCGGCATTTACCACGACAACGAGAATTTCACGGTGACCGACGGCAGGCTCACCGTCGACATCTCCGGCCTCGCCGGGGTCGCCGAGGTGACCTGGCCCGACAACTGCGCGCCGAGCGGCACGAGCGCGGTGTGCGACATACCCACGGTGCCCACGATCGGGGGCGACTACGAGGGTCAGGTGTTCCTTACGGTGCGCGCGGCCGACGGCGCCGAGGCCGGCGCGCAGGGCAGGATCACCTACGAGGCGACGGCCACCGGCGGTCCCGACGGCACGCTCACCGCGCCGCACGAGAGCTTCGACACCACGCTCACCGTCGGCGCCGGGCCCGACCTCGCCATCGCCCCCGTCGCCGACATCGAGGGCGCTCGGCCGGGTGACGATCGGACGATCCCGTTCAAGGTCACGAACAACGGCAACAAGAGCGCGAACGGGGTCTCCGTCACGCTGTACGCCTCGTACGGCCTGACGGATCTGACCCGGTACGACGCCTGCGCGTACACCACGACGGACGGCAACGACGGCGCACCGTCGAACAAGGCAGTCTGCACCTTCGACCAGGTGCTGGCGCCGGGCGACTCCTTCGAACTGCCCGAGCCGCTGACGGTGCGCATCGCCCCGCACGCGCTGAACGAGCGGCTCGACATCGATGTCGAGCCGGGCGACGGCGCGCAGGACCTCGACTCCACGAACGACTACGTGGCCCTCCAGATCGGCGCCGAGAACAACGCGGACTTCTCCGTGACCGGCGACGCGATCTCCGGCGCGGCGGGCGAGACGGCCACGGCCGAGCTCACGTTCAAGAACAACGGCCCGGCCTGGTTCGGCAACCTCGGCTCCGGCGACCCGGCCGCCGAGGTCCGGCTGATCGTGCCCGAGGGCACCACGGTCACCGGTGTGCCGTCCGGCTGCTCCCCGCGCACCCTCGGCGGCGGTTACTACCCGAAGCGGACGGGCGCCCCGCGCTACGACTGCAACCTGCCGTACTGGGTCCTCGAGGACACCCAGCGCACGTTCGCGTTCTCCGTGCGCATCGACACCGTGGTGCCCGGCGCGACCGGCGCGGTGAGCATCCACCCCGCGTTCGGCGAGTTCGGCGAGTACCCCTTCGCCTTCGACCCGGACCTCACGAACAACAAGGCTGTTCTGGCCGTCAACTGACCGACCGGGGTGGGTTCGGAGCAGCCCTCCGCGCGGCTGCTCCGAACCCACGCCGCACAAGGCGGACGCCACGGAGCCACAAGTGAGCCACGGCGGCCGATATGGATGACTTACCAAGGTCTTTCGGCACAACGGGCCCATGGCTTATGGATATATGAGCAAATAAGGAGTCGTGCGGGAGGACGTGGGCATGAGGGCTCGACCGGCGGAATCGGCGCGGCGGCTGATCGCCGATGCCCTCGACGTGCATACGTCCGAGGCGGAACTGACCCGGGCGGCGTACGACGTCGTCGCCCGACTGGGCGCTCCCAGACGGTTGTTGGGGCTCATCCGCGATGTCACGGCGGGCGACATCGACCCGGAGCCGCGGGCGGGGCTCTCGTACCGGCACGTCCTCGGCTTCGACAAGCTGCTGCTCATCGACTGCGGCCCGCGGCACATGCTCCGCGCCCACGTCTGGCATCCGGGCACGCGCGCCCCGGGGGACATCCACAACCACCGCTCCCCGCTCGCCTCGCACATCGTGCGCGGGGCGCTGCGGATGGAGCTCTACGCGCACGACACCCTCCCGCGGGACGGCGGCGAGCAGGCGGCCCGGTACCGGGAGTCGCTGTCGCGGGACACGGCGGACTGGCTGCTCGAACCGGCGGGCCCGGCCCTGCTGCGCCTGACCCAGGTCGCCGAGTACGCCGCGGGCAGCAGCTACGCCCTGCCGGCGCACACCCTGCACCGGGCGTGGAGCACGGCTTCCTCCCCGACGGTGACGTTGTTCCTGGAGACCGGGGCGGGACGGCGCCGGCACACGGATGTGTTCCTCGGTGCGGACTCGGCGCGGCACGCCCCCGCGGTCCGGAAGACGCCGCTGGGCGTGAAGGAGTACATACGGGAACTGGAGTCTCTGGAAAGCCTGTTGACCGGCGGGTGAGACGACCCGATACGGCGGGAATAGCCGGGCCGCGTCCAGGGTTCGATCACTCCGAAGCCAGACGGCACGGTCAACTCGTATGGGGGCATGACGATGAGCGGCATCGAGGTCGAAGGAACCGTCGCGGCGGGGTTCGAAGGAGTCCGGGAGGAGTTCGCGGCGGTGCTCGCCGAGGAGTCGGCCGAGCCGGGGGCGCAGCTCGCGGCGTACGTGCACGGGCGCCAGGTCGTGGACCTGTGGGCGGGCGAGGAGTTCGACGGCTCTTCGCTGACCGCCGTCTTCTCCAACTCCAAGGGCGCCGCGCACCTCGTGGTGGCGCTGCTCGTCCAGGACGGCGTCCTCGACCTGGACCGTGAAGTGTCCGCGTACTGGCCCGAGTTCACCGGCCACGGTAAGGAACGCCTGACGCTGCGCGAGCTGCTCGCGCACCGCTCGGGCCTGATCGGGGTCGATGGCGGCTTCACCCTGGAGGAACTCGCCGACGACCGGGTGATCGCCGAACGGCTGGCCACGCAGCGGCCGTTCTGGGAGCCGGGTACGGCGTACGGATACCACGCCCTGGTGATCGGGGCCCTGACGGGCGAGGTGGTGCGCCGGGTGACGGGTCGCTCCCTGCAAGCGATCTACGAGGAGCGGATCAGGGCGCCGCACGACCTCGACTTCTGGCTGGGTCTGCCGGAGACCGAGGAGGCGAGGTTCCAGCCGACGCGGCCGATGGCCCCCACCGCGGAACAGCAGGCATTTCTGGAGGCGAACAGCACGGCGCAGGACAGCCTCACCGCGATCGCCTTCAATCAGTCCGCCGACCCGTCGTTCGACCTCATCGCCTACGTCAACTCCCGTACGGTGCGTGCCCTCGGGCCCGCCTCGGCCGGCGGTGTGGGCAATGCGCGCGGTCTCGCCCGGCTGTACGCGGCGGCGCTCAGCGGGGTGGACGGCGGGCCCGCGCTCCTGAAGCCGGAGACGATCGCGGAGTTCACGCGGCGCGACTGGACGGGCACCGACCTGGTGACCGCCACGCCTGACCCGTTCGGGCTCGGCTTCGAGACGGAGGGGCTGCGCTATCCGCCTCTGGGCGCGGACGCTTTCGGCCATTGCGGCGCGGCCGGCTCGGAGGCCTTCGCGGACCCGGGCACGGGCCTCGCCTACGGCTACACCCGGCGCCGCTTCGCCTTCCCGGGCGGCGCGGCGCCGGAGAACCAGCGTCTGGTGGCGGCCATGGTGCGGGCGGCCGGGGCCTGAGGCCACACGGTCAACTCGCGCGTGTCCACTGCTGGTTGGTCGCTCCGTTGCAGGCGTACGTGATGATCGCGGCGGAGTCGGCGGTGGACGCGCCGTTCACGTCGAGGCATTCGCCGGTGGCGCGGGCCCTGAGGGTGGTGTAGCCGCCGGAAGCGGTGGCGCTCCACTGTTGGGTGGTCGCGCCGGTGCAGTTCTCCTGGGTCACGCTCGCCGCGTTCTCCGTCAGGCACAGGGAGCTGCCCCGGCCGACCAGTGCGTAGTAGCCGCTCCCGACGGACTTGAACCAGAAGTTCTGGTTGGCGCCGCCGTTGCAGGTGTACTGCGTGACGGCCTTGCCCGTGAGCAGTGACTGGTCCGGTACGTCGACGCACTTGGTGCTGTGCCGGGCGGCCAGCGTCTCGTAGGTGGCACTGGTGGCCCCGATCGTGCCCGCGGCGGCGTCGACGGTGATCTCCGGCGCCCAACTCATGGTCATGGTCGTGGTGTTGGGGAAGGTGAGCGGCAGCCATACGTACCGCGAGCCGTTGACATTGGTTCCGAAGGAGTTGCCCCAGCGGTCCCCCATGTAGAGGTAGCCGGTGCCCGAACTCCCCTGCACCGGCAGGACATACGCCGTCTGCGAGCCGTACGACGTCGAGTCGCCGACGTTCTTCATCGCGGTCCAGGGCCCGGCGAGGGAGCTTGCGGTGGCGTACTGCTGCTGGTTGGGGCTCCAGCCGGTGGCCCCGGACGTCAGCATGAAGTAGACGCCGCCGCGCTTGAAGAGGGCCGGGGCCTCACGGTGGCCGCCGGGCCACGGGTTGGCGACGAGACTCGCGATGCCGGTGTAATCGGCGGTGAGCTTGTAGATGTGCAGGTCGTAGTTCTCGTTGGCGGCGGAGACCATATAACCGGTGCCGTCGGTGTCCGTGAACACGGTGAGATCGCGGGACATGTGCGCGCCGAGCGGCCGGAAGCTGCCCTGGTACGTGTAGGTGCCGTCCACCGTGTCGGAGACGGCGACGGCGGCCCGCGCCTGGCTGTAGTCGGTCGCGCTCTCCTTGTGCATCCACATCACGTACTTGCCGGTGGCCGCGTTGTACATGACCTTGGGGCGCTCGATATTGGCCGTGGCGAGTTCACCGGCGCTCGACCGGGTCAGGACATGGTTCCTGAACTCCCAGTTCTTCAGGTCGGTGGAGCGGTACGCGTCCACGTAGAGGAACGTGTTGTCGTCCCCCCGATGCTCGCCGAACCAGTAGTAGTACGCACCGACCTTGATGACGCCCCCGCCGTGCGCGTGCACGGGGTCGCCCGAACTCGTCGTGAACTGCCCGCCGTTCGGGATCGACTGCGAAGCCGCCTGGGCGGGAACGGCGGGCAGGAACGCCGCCGCCAGCGCACAGCACACGGCCAGCAGCATCACGTACAGGCTTCTCCGGGAGGGGTGTGCATGGTCCTGGGCGATCACCTGGCCACCTTCCGTCCGATATATCGAACATCACTCGCGATGACGAACACGGCGAAGGTATGAGGGGGCCGGGGGGAGGTCAACGGGTCGGACGGAACTGGTGGGTCCGCGAGAGTTCGGCGCACCGCGCGGCAGCCGTTCAGGCTCCCGATACCGTTCAGGCTCCCGATACCGCTCGGGCGACGTCGCCGATCGCCGCCGGCCCGATCCGGCAGCAGCCACCGATGATCCGCGCGCCGTCCGCCCGCCACCCCGCGACCCGCTCCGGGCCGAACGTCGACCGGCCCACCCAGCGGCGCGCCCCCGCGTCCCAGGTCTCCCCGCTGTTCGGGTAGACGATCACCGGCTTGCCGGTGACGCGGGCGGCCAGGGGCACCGCCCGGTCCGCGTCGTGCGGGGCGCAGCAGTTGATGCCCACCGCCACGATCTCCTCCGCGTCGGCGGCGAGCCGGAACGCTTCCTCCAGGGGCTGCCCGGCCCGGGTCCGCTCCCCCTCGATGCTGTACGAGAGCCACGCCGGCACCCCGAGGCCCCGCACCGCCCGCAGCAGCGCCCGCGCCTCGTCCGCGTCCGGCACCGTCTCCAGGGCGAACACGTCCGGCTCCGCCGCCGCCAGTACCTCCAGGCGCGGCCGGTGGAACCGTTCGAGTTCCGCCACGCTCAGCCCGTACCGCCCCCGGTACTCGGAGCCGTCCGCGAGCATCGCCCCGTACGGTCCCGCCGACGCGGCCACCCACAGCGGCCGGTCCGCCCGGACCTCACGCGCCGCCCGACGCGCCAACGTGACGCTCAGCGCCATGAGTTCGGCCGCCCGCTCACGTCCGATGCCGCGCCCCGCGAACCCCTCGAACGTGGCCTGGTAACTCGCGGTGATGGCGACGCTCGCGCCCGCCTCGTAGTACGCGCGGTGCGCCGCGACAATCGCCTCGGGCTCCTCTGCCAGCAGCCGCGCCGACCACAGCTCGTCGCTCAGATCGTGCCCGGCGGCCTCCAGCTGGTTGGACAGACCGCCGTCCAGGACGACGGCCCGGTACGCGGCGAGAGCGCGGGGAAAGCTGAGCGGCGCGGGGCCGGTGCCGGTGCCTGTGCCGGGCGTGGTGTCGCTGGTCATGCGGTCGAGCCTACGTCGCCGTCAGGTCGCGGCGAGCGATCGCTCCGGTCCGTTTCGTACAAGACCGAGCGGCCTCCGCGTGTCTACGGTGAGGCCATGACTGACAGCACCGTCCGCATGGACGCCATCGGAATCAACTCCCGCGACCTGGCCGCCTCGCTCGCGTTCTACCGCCTCCTCGGCCTCTCCTTCCCCGAAGGCGCCGAGGAACTTCCGCACGTGGAAACGGAGTTGCCCGGCGGCATCCGGCTCATGTTCGACCCGGACGACAGCGGCGCGGGCCGCGGCCGCGGCCGGATCGCGCTCGCCTTCCACTGCGGTGACGCCGCCGGGGTCGACGCGACGTACGCGGCGCTGACGGGGGCGGGGCACCACGGCGAGAGCAAGCCGTGGGACGCGGTGTGGGGGCAGCGCTACGCCGTCGTGCACGACCCGGACGGGAATCAGGTCGATCTGTTCGCCTGATGCGGACAATGCCTGATCCGGACAAGCCGCGCAGGCTTCCCTCAGGCCAGGCGGCCGAGCGTGAGGCCCGTCAAGGCCCGCACGTCGCGGGCCAGATGGGGATGGTCCGTGTAGCCGGCCCGGACGGCGGTCTCCGCGAACGGGACGCCCGCGCGGGCCAGCGCCAGGGCCCGCTGCAACCGCAGCACCCGGGCGAGCGTCTTGGGTCCGTAGCCGAACGCGGCCAGTGAACGCCGGTGCAGCAGGCGGGTGTTGAGCCCCGTCGCCGCGGCCGTCTCGGTGACGCTGCGGCCCGCGGCCAGTGCTGCCGCGACGCGGGCGAGCAGCGGGTCGGGCGGGGCGGCGGCGGCCAGACGGACGGCGGCCCGCTCCAGCTCCGCCGTGGGGTCGGCGGCCGCGTCGATGCGCTCGGTGAGCCGGCGGGCATCGGCACCGCGCCACAGGTGTGCCAACTCGGCGCGGGTGTCGCGCAGTTCGTGTGCCGGTACGCCGAGGTAGGCGGGGGCCGAGCCGGGGGCGAAACGGATGCCCGCGTACCGGCGTCCCGCACCGTCCTCGGACGGGTGGGCGCGCGTGTCGGGCCCGGCGACGAACAGCCGCCCCTCGCTCCAGATCAGGTCCATGCAGCCGTCGGGCAGCACGGGGTTCGGCGCCGCGGTGCCGGGGGCGGCGGCGCGCGTCCACAGCACCGCGCCGGGGACCCGGCTCGGCCGCTCCTCGTACGCCCCCCGAGCCCGCGGCCCCTCCGGAAGCCCTGCGCGTACGTCCATGACGGCAGCGTAGACGCAGGCTCATGGCACCGAGCAGCCCGCGCTACTCGTCCTTCTCCTCGTCACGCGGCGGACCGTCCCCGTGCCCGTCCCCATGACTGTCCCCCTGACTGTCCCCGTGCCGGCGTACGTGCGTACGCAGGCGGGACGTCACGTCCGTCGGGGGCAGGAACTTCGACCAGCGCTCCGGGAACTCCGACGGCATGTCGGGGTCCTCGGGGTCGTCCGGGTCCTGTTCGTGCCCTGTCGACCGGCCTGCCGCGATGGCCATGTACTGCGCGGCGGCGGCCGACCGCACCCGCTCGTTCGAGGCGCGCGCCGCGGCCGTCGCGACCGACGGCCAGACACGGTCGATCGCGGCGTTCACCGCGGCGCCGACGAGTACCGCGAACGCCGAGACACCGATCCACAGCAACACCGCGACGGGAGCCGCGAGGGAGCCGTAGATCGTCGGCCCCTCGATGGTGTTGGTGAGGTAGAGGCGGAGCAGGAAGCTGCCGGGGATCCACATCGCGAGGGCCACCAGCGCGCCCGGCACGTCCTCGATCCACGGCGATCGCACGGGGACCGACACGTGGTAGAGCGTCGTCAGGAAGGCGACGGACAGGACGAGTACGACCGGCCAGTACAGGATCTGGACGACCGACTCCGACCAGGGGACGAGGCCGATCACCGCGTCGGGGCCCGCGATCATCAGCGGCAGCGCCACCGAGCCGACGACGAGCCCCACGAGGAAGAGCAGGAACGCGAGCAGCCGGGTCGTCACGATGCCACGGACCCCGTCCAGGCCGTACATCACGGTCACCGTGTCCACGAACGTCGACACGGCCCGCGAGCCCGACCACAGCGAGATGAGGAATCCGATCGAGATGACATCGGGGCGGCCGCCCTTGATGACGTCGTCGAGGATCGGCTGCGCGATCTCCTTCACACCCTGGTCGGTGAGGACCGTGCGGGAGGCCTCCAGGATGTTGTCGCGGACGCCCGCGATCGTGTCCGCGCCGGTCCACGAGTCGACGTAGGCGAGCAGGCCCACCATCGACAGCAGCAGCGGCGGGACGGACAGCAGGGTGAAGAACGCCGCCTCGGCCGCGAGGCCCAGGATGCGGTACTCCATGCACGAGTTGACGGTGTCCTTGAGCAACAGCCAGGCGGTCCTGCGCTTTGAGACGTTCTGGTAGAGAACGCGGGCCCTGTGGAGTCGGCCGGACGGCGGCGGGGGGGATTCACTTGCTGGCTGCACGTCTCAAAGGTATCCGCCACGGGAACGTGTACTCATCCCCCGGTGCCTCTGCCTGGGCGTCCGCGTCGGCGGCGGTCCGGGCACGACCCACTGTTCCCAGCGGTGCCATTCGGTCGCGCAATGCAACAGAAATAGCGCCGCAACCCAGAAGAACTTTTCGAATAAATGTTCCTTCGATTTCCGCCATGGCCACGTTGGCCGGAAATCGCTAGAGTGAAAAACGGAAGCGACACCGACAATTGCACGGTCTTTTCGGTGAGTTCCCCGGCACAGCGTCCGAGCCGTCTCGAAATCGGGCATGACCACGTCAGTCAGAAGCTGTCGGAAACAGCCAATGCTCGAATCCGACTTGAAGCGTTCATGAGTCACCCGAAAGAATTCCGATCGTATTCAGTGCACACGCCGTCGACCGATCGAACACCGACCGGCAGGGCACAGTCCGGGGGGACTTACCACGGGGGAACTTTCAGGGTCATCAGACGTGACCCCGCTTCATCCGCGTTTGCTCCTCACGCTCACTGCACATCCAACCCACACTCAATTCGCGCGCGTTCCGTCATTTCAGAAATGGCGCGAAACATGAGTATCAGCACGAGGAGTTCATGTGCCGATCGGCACCGAACGCGTTCTCGCCGAAGTCCTGGCCGGTGTCGTCCGTGTGGACCATGTTCCACCTGACAGTCACTTCTTCGACGATCTCTGCGCCAACTCTCTTGTCATGGCCCATTTCTGCGCCCGGGTACGCAAACACGCGGACCTGCCGGCGGTCTCGATGAAGGACGTCTACGGACACCCGACCATCCGCAGTCTGGCGGCGGCCCTCGACGAGGCCCCGGTCGCGAAGGTGTTCGAGCCCGAGCCGCCTCCGCCACCCGGCAGGACCTCCCGCTATCTCCTGTGCGGGGCGCTTCAGTTGCTCACCTTCGCCCTGTACTGCGCGGGCGCCGGGATACTCGCCGCCCGGGGCTTCTCCTGGGTCGCCGCGGGCTCCGGCTTCATCGACGTCTATACGCGCTCCGCGCTGTTCGGCGGGGCGCTGTTCCTCGGCGCGTGCCTGGTGCCCATCGCGGCGAAGTGGCTGCTCGTCGGCCGCTGGCGGGAGACCGAGTTCCCGGTGTGGAGCCTCGCCTACTTCCGCTTCTGGCTCGTGAAATCACTGCTGCACGCGAACCCGATGGCACTGTTCGTCGGCAACCCGGTCTACGTGCTGTACCTGCGGCTGCTCGGTGCCCGCATCGGCCCGCGCGTCACGATCCTCTCCCACGCCATCCCCGTCTGCACCGACCTGCTGACGATCGGCGGGGGCAGCGTGATCCGCAAGGAGGCCTACTTCCTCGGCTATCACGCCCACGCCGGCGTCATCCGCACGGGGCCTGTCACCCTCGGCCAGGACGTCTTCGTCGGCGAGAAGACGGTCCTCGACATCGGTACGTCCATGGGGGACGGCGCCCAACTGGGCCACGCGTCGGCGCTGTACGACGGCGCCGCGGTACCGGCCGGGCAGCACTGGCACGGCTCCCCCGCCGAACGCACCGACGTCGACTACGTCCGGGTGCCGGAAGCCGCCTGCTCCACCCCCCGCCGGGTGCTGTTCGCGGTGGGCGGTCTGCTCCAGGCGCTCCTCGTCGTCGTGCCGCTCGCGATCGGCGGGACCGAGCTGCTGCTCACCGAGGCACCCGCGCTTGACGTACTGATCGAGCCCGACTCCCACGACCTGAGCTCGCCCGCGTTCTACGCCGAGGCGCTCGGTCTGTCGATCGTCGGCTTCCTGGTGGTCCTGGCCATCGGCCTCGCCACCGTGGCTCTGGTGCCGCGCGTGCTGCGGCCGATCCTGCGCCCGGACCGTACGTACCCGCTGTACGGCCTGCACTACTCGGTGCACCGCACGATCGCCCGGATGACCAACCTCAAGTTCTTCAAGTGGCTGTGCGGCGACAGCTCGTACATCGTCCCCTACCTGCGGGCCATCGGATACGACCTCTCGCAGGTGGAGCAGACCGGCTCCAACTTCGGTACCGAGGTGGGTCACGAGTCGCCGTACCTGGCGAAGGTCGGCAGCGGCACAATGGTCGCCGACGGCCTGTCGATCATGAACGCCGACTTCTCCGCCACGTCGTTCCGCGTCGCGCAGGCGTCGATCGGGCCGCGCAACTTCCTGGGCAACCACATCGCCTACCCGGCGGGCGGCCGCACCGGCGAGAACTGCCTGCTCGCGACGAAGGTGATGATCCCGCTGGAAGGCCCGGTCCGCGAGGGCGTGGGGCTGCTCGGCTCGCCGCCCTTCGAGATCCCGCGCACCGTGGAACGCGACACCCGCTTCGACCACCTGCGCGAGGGGGACGAGCTGCGGCGCGGGCTGGCCGCGAAGAACCGCCACAACCTGCGCACCATGGCCCTGCATCTGTTCCTGCGGTGGCTGCACTGGTTCGCGCTGACGGTGATCGCCTTCGCCGCGTTCGACCTGTACGACGTGGCCGGCGGGCTGCTGATCGGCGCCTCCATGGTCGTCGGCCTCGCCTTCAGCACCGGCTACTACATCCTCATCGAGCGGCTGATCTGCCGCTTCCGGCCGCTCGTTCCGCAGCTGGTCTCGATCTACGACCCGTACTTCCGGTGGCACGAAAGGCTGTGGAAAGTGCCCGACAACCACCTCGTGGTGTTCAACGGGACGCCGTTCAAGAACGTGGTGTGGCGGCTGCTCGGCGTCCGGCTCGGCCGCCGGGTCTTCGACGACGGCGCCTCCATCACCGAGCGCACGCTGGTGACGATCGGCGACGACGTCACCCTCGCCGCGCACACCAAGGTGCAGGCCCACTCGCAGGAGGACGGCACCTTCAAGTCCGACTACATCACCCTGGGCGCCGGCTGCACGCTCGGCACCAGTGCGCTGGTGCACTACGGCGTCACGCTGGGCGAGGCCGCGGTACTCGCCCCCGACTCCTTCCTGATGAAGGGCGAACAGGTGCCCGCAGGGGCGCGTTGGGGCGGCAATCCGGCGACGGGGAGGTAGGGCCATGACCACGATCCCGCAGTGGACGCGCGACCCGCGGCCGGGCACGGCAGAGTATGAAATACCGCTTCCCCAGGGCCTGTTGGTATCCGAATCCGCGCTGGCGGCCGCGCACGAGCGCGTCCTCGCCGAGCTGTCCGCCGAGCGCGACGACACCGTACTCGCGGTGAGCGTCACGGCCGGCGTCCTGCGGCTGCGCTACCGCACCGACGTCATCGACCGCGAGGTGGCCGACCGGATCGCCGGCTACCACCTCGCCGCACTCATCGAACCCGGCCGCCGGAGCCTACTGTCCGAGGACGAACTCGTCTACCAGCTGGAGGAGTTGGCGGGCCCGCATCGCGCCCTGCCCGACCGGCGCGTGCACGAGCTGTTCGAGGAGCGGGCGGCCGCGCACCCGGATGCGGTGGCCGTCGTCGCGCGGGACGGGCAGTGGACGTACGGGGAGCTCAACTCCCGGGCGAACAGGATCGGCCGGGCGCTGCTCGCGCGCGGGCTGCGGCCAGAAGGCGTCGTCGCGGTGGTGAGCGAGCGGACCATGGACTGGATGGCCGCCGTCCTCGGCGTCCTCAAGGCGGGCGGCGTCTATCTGCCCATCGAGCCGCACTTCCCCGCGGCCCGCATCGCGGCGACGCTCGCGCGGGCGGAGTGCGACCTGGTCATCACCGAGAACGACACCACCCTCTCCGCTGGCACCCTCTCCGCCGGCACCTTCTCCGGTGACATCCTCTCCGTGGCGGACGCCATGGCCGAGGGGCACGCGGAAGGCGATCTCGGTGTGCCCGTCGCGGCGAGCCAACTCGCCTACATCTACTTCACGTCCGGCTCCACCGGCGAGCCCAAGGGCGCGATGTGCGAGCACGCCGGGTTCCTCAACCACGTACTCGCCAAACTCGACGACCTCGGCGTCGGCACCGGCCAGGTGGTGGCGCAGACCGCACCCCAGTGCTTCGACATCTCCCTGTGGCAGTTGCTCTCCGCGCTGCTCGTGGGCGGGCGGACGCTCCTTGTGGAGCAGGACGCGATCCTGGACGTGCCGCGGTTCGTGGACACCATCGAGCGGGGCCGGGTCAATGTGCTCCAGGTGGTCCCGTCGTATCTGGAGGCCGTCCTGGCCGAACTGGACGCGCGGCCCCGCGAACTGCCCGATCTGCACTGCGTGTCGGTGACCGGCGAGGCGGTGAAGAAGGAGCTCGTGCGGCGCTGGTTCACGGTGCGGCCCGGGGTCCGGCTCGTCAACGCGTACGGGCTGACCGAGACCTCCGACGACACCAACCACGAGGTCATGGACCGGGTGCCGGAGCACGACCGGGTGCCGCTCGGCCGGCCCGTCGCCAACGTACGGATCTACGTCGTCGACGAGGACCTGGTGCCCGTGCCGCTCGGGGCGCCCGGCGAGATCGTCTTCTCGGGGGTCTGCGTCGGGCGCGGCTACGTCAACGACCCCGAGCGCACCAAGGCGGCGTTCGGCGAGGACCCGTACCGGCCGGGCGAGCGGCTGTACCGCAGCGGCGACCACGGGCGCTGGCTGCCCGACGGGAAGCTGGAGTTCCTCGGCCGGCGGGACGGCCAGGTGAAGATCCGCGGGTTCCGCGTCGAGATCGGCGAGATCGAGAACGCGCTGCTGCGGGTGGACGGCGTCCGCGACGGCGCGGTGATCGTCGTACGGGGCACGCAGCTCGCCGCGTTCTGCACCGGCCCGCGGCCGGTCGACGCGGGGGTCGTGCGGGAGCGCCTGGCCGCGTCGCTGCCCGCCTACATGGTCCCGGCCGTCGTGCACTGGCGCGAGCGGCTGCCGCTGACCGCCAACGGCAAGACCGACCGCCGGGCGCTCACCGCGCTCGCCGAGCGGCTCGACGGCAGTACCGACCTGCCCCGCACGGAGACCGAGCGCCGGCTCGCCGCCGCCTGGGCCGACGTGCTCGGCGTCCCGGCCGGCCGGATCGGCCGCCGCGACCACTTTTTCGACCTCGGCGGCTCCTCGCTCTCCGCCGTGAAGCTGGTGATCGCCCTCGACCGGGTGATCACCCTCAAGGACGTCGTCAGCCGGCCGGTCCTCGCGGAACTCGCGGGACTGCTCGACCGGACGACAGCTCAGCGCCACTGAAGGGAAGACTCGATGCACCGTCCGAATCCGTCCCCACTACCCGACGACATCTCGCTCGTCCCGGGCAGTCCACCTCTGTTGAGCGCCGCCGCCGGCGGCGACCCCGAGGGCTGGGCTGCCGAATATCACGACGCGCTGCGGGCCGCCGTCGCCACCCACGGATCCGTCCTGGTCCGCGGACTCGGCCTCGCCGACCCGGGCGCCATGGCCGGCGTCTTCCGGCGCCTCGCCCAGTCGCTGATGGCCGACCAGGAGCCGTTCGCACCCCGGCGCACGTACACGGAGGGCGTGTACTCGTCCTCCAAGTGGCCGCCGAACCAGCAGATGTGCATGCACCACGAGATGAGCTACGCCCTGGAGTTTCCCAGCATGCTCCTGTTCGCCTGCCTGGAGGCACCCGCGTCCGGCGGGGCGACCGGCGTCGCCGACGCGGCGGCCGTCCTCGACGCGCTGCCCGCCGAGCTGACCGGACGGTTCGAGAAGGAGGGCTGGATCCTCGCACGGACCTACCACGACGAGATCGGGGCGTCGGCCGCCGAGTCCTTCGGCACCGACGACCGCGACGCCATCGCCCGGTACTGCCGCAGCCACGCCATCGACTTCGACTGGCAGTCAGACGGTTCGCTGCGCACCCGCCAGCGCCGCAGCGCCGTGATCCACCACCCGGCCGACGGCCGCCCTGTGTGGTTCAACCAGATCGCGTTCCTCAGCGAGTGGACGATGGAACCCGAGGTGCGCGAGTACCTCACCGACGTCTACGGCCCCGAAGGGCTGCCGTTCACCACGCGCTTCGGCAACGGCGATCCGATCGGCGAGGACGTCATCCGCACGATCAACGAGGTGTACGACGCGCACACCGTCCGCGAGCCGTGGAACTCCGGCGACCTGTTGCTCATCGACAACCTCCGCACCGCGCACAGCAGAGAGCCCTTCGACGGACCGCGCGAGGTCCTCGCCGGGCTCGCCGACCCGGTCCGGCTCGCCGACTGCGCACCCACGGTCGAGGTGAGCGCCACGTGAGCGACGCCACTCCGACCTTCGCCGTGATCTCCGGCCGGCAGGTCCAACAGGCCCTGTACGCACGGGAGGTGGAGATCGCCGAGCTGATCGAGTCCGTGTACCGGCTGCACGGCGCGGGCGACACCGTGAACCCGCCGTCGTACTTCCTGCGCTTCCCGGACCGTCCGTCGGCGCGGATCATCGCGCTGCCCGCCTCGCTCGGCGGGCCGCTGCGGGTGGACGGCCTGAAGTGGATCTCCAGCTTCCCGGAGAACACCCGCTCGGGCCTGCCCCGGGCGTCGGCCGTGCTGATCCTCAACGATCCCGGCACCGGGTACCCGTACGCCTGCCTGGAGAGCTCGGTCATCAGCGCCACCCGCACGGCGTCCTCGGCAGTGCTCGCCGCCGACCGGCTCAGCCGCACCAGGACCCGTCCGGCGCGCGTCGGTTTCCTCGGCACCGGGCTCATCGCCCGCTACGTCCACACCCATCTGACCGCCAACGGCTGGGAGTTCGACGAGACGGGCGTGCACGATCTGTCCGCGGAGAGCGCGGAGGGGTTCCGCGGCTATCTGGAGCGGGCCGGGACCAAGGGGCGGGTCAAGGTGCACGACACCGCGGAGTCGCTGATCCGCGAGAGCGACCTGCTGGTCTTCGCGACGATCGCCGCAGAACCGCACGTCCACGACCCGTCGTGGTTCGACCACCACCCGCTGGTGCTGCATCTCTCGCTGCGCGACCTCGCGCCCGAGATCCTGCTGGCATCGGCCAATGTCGTGGACGACATCGAGCACTGCCTCAAGGCGAACACCTCTCCGCATCTGGCCGAACAGCTCACTGGCAAGCGGGAGTTCATCGACGGCACGCTGGAGGACGTACTGACCGGACGGGTCACCGCGCCGGCGGACCGCACGGTGGTGTTCTCACCGTTCGGTCTGGGAGTACTCGACCTCGCGGTCGGCCGGTTCGTCCACGACGAGGTGGCCCGGCGGGGCGAACTCCACGTCGTCGAGGGGTTTTTCCACGAGTTGAGCCGTTTCGGCTGAGGGCCTACGGCACATCTCGTGGCGCACGAGGGGGACACGGGGGACACAAGAGGGGGGAACCATGCCTGTCATCACCGAACCCGCGAGGTTCAACGAAGAACAGCTCTACGTCGACCTGCGGGCCGCGCTGGGGCTGCCGCTGTATCTGAAATGCGAGGGGTTCAATTTCGCCGGTTCGATCAAACTGAAGGCGGCCACCGAGATGGTGGACGCCGCCGAGCGCGACGGTCGGCTGCGGCCCGGTTCGGTACTCGTCGAGTCCTCGTCCGGGAACCTGGGGGTGGCGCTCAGCGTCATCGCGGCCAGCCGCGGCCACCGGTTCCTGTGCGTGACCGACGTGCGCTGCAACCAGCCCACGATCCGGCTGATGGAGGCGCTCGGCAGCCGCGTGCACGTCATCGAGGACCCGGCAGGGAATGAGGGGCTGCTGGGTGCGCGACGCGCGTACGTGCGGGCGCTGTGCGCGTCCGACGACCGTTACGTGTGGCTCGACCAGTACAACAACCAGGCCAACTGGAAGGCGCATTACCGCACCACGGCCCCGGCCATCGCCGATCACTTCCCGCGCCTGGACGTCCTGTTCGTCGGGGCCGGCACCACGGGCACGCTCATGGGATGTGCCCGGTGGTTCTGGCAGTGGCGGCGCCGGGTGCACATCGTCGCCGTCGACAGCGTCGGCTCGGTGAGCTTCGGCGGGGCGCCTGCCCGTCGGTTGATCCCCGGGCTCGGCACGAGCGTGCCGCCGCCCATGCTCGACAGGTCGTACATCGACGACGTGGTGCATGTGGAGGAGGCGGACACCGTCCGCGCCTGCCGGTCCCTGGCGAGCAGGGGATTCCTCTTCGGCGGCTCGACCGGCACGGTGATCAGCGGTGCGCAGCGCTGGCTGGACGAGCACGGCCGGCGCGGCCTGACGGCGGTGGCGATCGCGCCGGACCTCGGTGAGCGCTACCTGGACACCGTCTACCGCGAGGGCTGGCCACCGGCCGAGGCCGACGCCGAGCGGAGCGAGGTGGCCGCGATGGCGTCCTTGGCGGTCTGACCACTGGCGGCGCGGTCGCGGTCCGGGCCACGCCGCCGGTAGGTTCGGCCTCATGTCGGGCAGCACGCACACGGTGACCAACCAGACCCCGCCCCTGGTGGGGTACGACGTCTTCGACGCCGACCGGGCCCTCACCGAGGGCCTGGAGCGGTATCTGGACCCGGAGCTCCTGGACGAGACCCGGGCGGAACTCACGGTGCTCGGCCGGGCCGCCGGTTCCGCCCAGGCGCAGGAGTGGGGGCGCCTCGCCAACGAGAACCCGCCCGTCCTGCGCACCCACGACCGGTACGGCCACCGGATCGACGAGGTCGACTTCCATCCGTCCTGGCACCGCCTGCTGGGCAAGGGTGTCTCGGCGGGCCTGACGGCGGCGTGGACGCGACCGTCAGGCCATCTGCGGCGCGCGGCCGCGTTCTTGGTGTGGTCGCAGGTGGAGGCGGGCCACTTGTGTCCGCTGTCCATGACGCACGCGGCGGTCCCGGCGCTGCGCGCGCAGCCCGACCTCGCCGCGGTGTGGGAGCCACGACTGACATCCACGGTCTACGAGTCCGGGCTGCGGCCCGCGTCGGACAAGGCCGGGTCGCTCTTCGGCATGGCGATGACGGAGAAGCAGGGCGGCAGCGACGTACGGGCCAATACGACGCGTGCCGACGCTCTCGCCGACGACGGGGCGTACGCGCTCACCGGCCACAAGTGGTTCTGTTCCGCGCCGATGTCGGACGGGTTCCTGGTGCTCGCGCGGGCCGACGCGGGTCCGACGTGTTTTCTCGTGCCGCGGGTGCTCGACGACGGGGCGCGCAATCCGTTCGCGATCCAGCGGCTCAAGGACAAGCTGGGCAACCGGTCGAACGCGTCGGCCGAGGTCGAGTTCGACGGGACCTGGGCGTTGCGGGTCGGGGACGAGGGGCGCGGAGTGCGCACCATCATCGACATGGTCGCGGCGACCCGGCTCGACTGCGTGCTCGGCTCCGCGGCGCTCATGCGGCAGGCGGTGGCGCAGGCGATCCACCACTGCACGTACCGCGAGGCGTTCGGCGGGAAACTCGTCGACAAGCCGCTGATGAGCAATGTGCTGGCCGATCTGGCGCTCGAGTCGGAGGCCGCGACGACGCTGGCGCTGCGGCTCGCGGTGGCGCAGGACCGGGCCGACGGCGGCGACGAGCGGGAGCGGGAGTTCCTGCGGCTCGCCGTGCCGGCCGCCAAGTACTGGGTGACCAAGCGGTGCACGCCGCTCGTGGCCGAGGCCCTGGAGTGTCTCGGCGGCAACGGGTACGTGGAGGAGTCGGGCCTGCCGCGGCTGCTGCGCGAGTCGCCGCTGAACTCGATCTGGGAGGGGTCGGGCAACATCCAGGCGCTGGACGTCCTGCGGGCGCTGCAGCGCGAGCCGGCGGCGTTCAACGCGTTCCTGCTGGAGGTGGGGGCGACGCGCGGCGCCGATCACCGCCTCGACGCCGCCGTGAAGGACCTGCTGACCGAACTCGGCGACCTGGACGGCATCGAGGCGCGGGCGCGGCGCCTCGTGGAGCGGATCGCGCTGGTGCTGCAGGGTTCGCTGCTCGTGCGGTACGCGCCGGCCGATGTCGCGGACGCCTTCTGCGCGTCGCGGCTCGGCGGGGACCGGGGGGCGGCGTTCGGGACGCTGCCGCACACGCTGGCGTTCACGGAGATCGTGGAGCGGGCCCGCCCGGTGTCCTGACCACATCGGCCGGACGCTTCTTGTGGCGGGGATGGTGCTGCGCCGACACGGCACCATCCCCGCTCTTCAGGCCCCGTGAGGAGCTTGAACGCCACCGGGGCGGCGTTGGTGCCAGTTTCAAACTCTCCGCGGTCGTTCGCCAGGGTTGCAGGGGGTTGCAACGGTGCTTGCCGAGGCTCACTCTTGCCGTGGCTCGAACGTGCCGAAGTGGGTAACTCCCCGCATTGCGAGGATTCAGGCATGAACACGGACTCGACGATCGATCTGGCGCGGTTGTCCGCGATGGACGCGGCGCTCGCGTCCCGGCTGCTCAGGGACGTGCGGGAGGCGACGCTCGCCGGGCAGCGGCCGCGGGTCATGCCCCGGCCGGAGATCGGCGAGTCCTGGGGGCGGATGCTGCGCGGCGGCGTCGATCCGGACCACGACTTCCGCTCGGGGCTGCTCGGTGTCGACGAGGTGGAGGAGCGGCGCCGGTCCTCGCCGCTGCTGCCCGTCCTGCCGGTGCTGCGCGAGGCGCTGGTGTCGGTGGCCGATGCGGCGCAGCACATCATGGTGATCAGTGATGCCGACGGCCGGATCCTGTGGCGCGAGGGGCACCCGGGTGTGCTGCGCAAGGGCGACGGGCTCGGTTTCGAGGTGGGCGCGCTCTGGGCCGAGGACGTCGTCGGTACGAACGGGGTGGGGACGCCGCTGGTGACCCGGCGGCCCGTCCAGGTGTTCTCCGCCGAGCACTTCGTGCGCTCGCACCACACGTGGACGTGCACGGGCGCGCCGGTGACGGATCCGCGCGACGGGCGGCTGCTCGGGGTGGTGGACGTCAGCGGCCCGCTGGAGTCGATACATCCGGCAACGCTGTCGTGGGTGCGGTCGGTGGCGCAGCTCGCGGAGGCGCGGCTGCGCGAGGTCCACGTGGGCAGTCTGGAGCGGCTGCGGGCCGTGGCGGCGCCGGCCCTCGCGCGGATCGGCGGCCGGGCGCTGGCCGTCGACGCCAACGGCTGGACGGCGGCGGTCACCGGGATGCCGCTGCTCGACCGCGTGGCCCTGCCCAAGTCGCTCGCGGAGGGCCGCTGCTTCGTGCCGTCGCTCGGGGCGTGCAAGGCGGCGCCGCTGCCCGGCGGCTGGCTGCTCGTGGTGGACGACGCCCCGGAGCCGCTCGGCGCGACCCGGATACTCCTGGACGTGAGCCGGCCGCGCCGCTGGTCGGTCGAGGTGTCGGGCCCTGCCGGTTCCTGGACCCATGAACTGAGCCCGCGGCACGCCGAGTTGCTGTTCCTGCTGGCCCGTCACCGGGGCGGCCGCAGCGCATCGGACCTGGCCGAGGAGGTGTTCGGGGACCCGGCGCGGACGGTGACGGTGCGCGCGGAGCTGTCCCGGGTGCGCCGCTACCTCGGTGGCCTGCTGGCGCATCGCCCGTACCGCTTCCTGGAGGACGCGGACGTGCAGGTGCTGCTGCCGCCCGACCCGCTGGACCTGCTGCCGCACTCGACGGCGCCGGCGGTGCGCAGGGCCCGCACGCCCGCGCTCTGACACCGGCCCTTGGCCCGGCCCCCTCGGGCGTGATGCCATATGCCGCATGAGCAGCAGCAATGTCACCGTCACCACCTGGTACCTCGAGCAGACCTCCCCCGACGACCTGCGGCCCGCCGTCCCGCCCGCGGGTGACGTGCGGATCGTGCGGGCCGAGGTGCCCTCGCCCGAGTTCAGCCGGTTTCTGTACGCGTCCGTGGGCGGCGACATCAAGTGGGTCGACCGGCTCGGCTGGACGTACGCGCAGTGGCAGGAGCAGCTGGCGCGGCCGGGCGCCGAGACGTGGGTCGCCTACGACAGGGGGACGCCCGCCGGGTTCGTCGAGCTGGACGCGCACGACGACGGCGTGGTGGAGATCGCCTACTTCGGGCTGATCCCGGCCTTCCGGGGACGGCGGATCGGCGGGCACCTGTTGTCGTACGGGATCGCGCGCGCCTGGGACCTGGCCGAACGCCTGCCGGAGCGGATGCCGACGAAGCGGGTGTGGGTGCACACGTGCAGCCGCGACGGGGAGCACGCGATGGCCAACTACGAGCGGCGCGGACTCCGGCTGTTCAGGACCGAGACGGGTGAGGAGCCCGAGGTGGCGGCTCCGGGTCCGTGGCCCGGCGCGTTCCCGTCCGCCTGAGCCGATTACGGGCGTATGCGACCTTTCGGCGGGTCGGCGTGTGATCGGCGCCACCATCGTCCACGATGTGGGACATGAGCGTCCAAATCCCGGACGATGGTGGACCGGGCCCAAAGTCCCGTGACACGCTTCCGTCATGTCTACAGCTGGAATCGCCTTGGTGAGTCGACGGCACGTCGACTACGGCCGTATGTCCAGCGCCATCTGTCCGGCGCGCTGAGAGAACCAGCACCGCCGACTTTCCCGCACCCTCTGCATCTCCCTGCGCACCGCCGCGCCCTCGCGCGAAGTGTGCCGGTCAGAGCCGCACTCAGCCTGCCCTGAAGGACGTACACCCATGGCTGCTACCCCCGAAAAGCCCGCTGCCGCCGCGCCCCGCCGCAAGGTGAGCCGTCACCGTGGCGAGGGCCAGTGGGCCGTGGGCCACTTCACGCCGCTCAACGGCAATGAGCAGTTCAAGAAGGACGACGACGGTCTCAATGTGCGGACACGCATTGAGACGATCTACTCCAAGCGCGGATTCGCCTCCATCGACCCCAATGACCTGCGCGGACGGATGCGCTGGTGGGGTCTCTACACCCAGCGCCGGCCCGGGATCGACGGCGGCAAGACCGCCGTCCTGGAGCCAGAGGAGCTGGACGACGAGTACTTCATGCTGCGCGTGCGCGTGGACGGCGGGCGGCTGACCACCGAGCAGCTGCGCGTCATCGGCGAGATCTCGCAGGAGTTCGCGCGCGGCACCGCCGACATCACCGACCGGCAGAACATCCAGCTGCACTGGATCCGGATCGAGGACGTGCCCGAGATCTGGAACCGGCTCGAGGCCGTCGGCCTGTCGACGACCGAGGCCTGCGGTGACACCCCCCGCGTCATCCTCGGCTCGCCGGTCGCCGGAGTCGCCGCGGACGAGATCATCGACGGCACGTCCGCCATCGACGAGATCCACCGGCGCTTCATCGGCAACCCGGACTTCTCCAACCTGCCGCGCAAGTTCAAGACCGCGGTCTCCGGCTCCCCGCAGCTCGACGTGGCCCACGAGATCAACGACGTCGCGTTCGTCGGCGTGGTCCACCCCGAGCACGGCCCCGGCTTCGACCTCTGGGTCGGCGGCGGCCTCTCCACCAACCCCAAGCTCGGTCAGCGCCTGGGCGCCTGGGTGCCGCTCGACGAGGTCCCGGACGTGTGGGCCGGTGTCATCGGCATCTTCCGTGACTACGGCTACCGGCGCCTGCGCACCCGCGCCCGCCTGAAGTTCCTGCTCGCCGACTGGGGCACGGAGAAGTTCCGTCAGGTCCTGGAGGACGAGTACCTGAAGCGCAAGCTCGTCGACGGGCCCGCGCCCGAGCAGCCCGCCGGCGTCTGGCGCGACCACCTCGGTGTGCACCGGCAGCACGACGGGCGCTTCTACGTCGGCTTCGCACCCCGCGTCGGCCGCGTGGACGGGACCACCCTCACCAAGATCGCCGAAGTCGCGAGCGCCCACGGCTCCGGCCGGCTGCGGACCACCGCCGAGCAGAAGATGATCGTGCTCGACGTCGAGGAGGCGCAGGTCGAGTCGCTCGTCGCCGGCCTGGAGGCGCTGGATCTGAAGGTCAACGCCTCGCCCTTCCGGCGCGGCACCATGGCCTGCACCGGCATCGAGTTCTGCAAGCTCGCCATCGTCGAGACGAAGGCGCGCGGCGCCTCGCTCATCGACGAACTGGAGCGCCGCGTCCCGGAGTTCGACGAGCCGATCACCATCAACCTCAACGGCTGCCCGAACGCCTGCGCCCGTATCCAGGTCGCGGACATCGGTCTCAAGGGCCAGCTCATGCTCGACAAGGACGGCGAGCAGGTCGAGGGCTACCAGGTGCACCTGGGCGGCGCGCTCGGCCTGGAGGCCGGATTCGGCCGCAAGGTGCGTGGCCTGAAGGTCACCGCGACCGAACTGCCCGACTACATCGAGCGGGTCCTCAAGCGCTTCCAGGCGGAGCGCGAGGACGGCGAGCGGTTCGCCACCTGGACCGCCCGCGCCTCCGAGGAGGCCCTCTCATGAGCGAACGCGCGGCCCCCTTCTACTGCCCCTACTGCGGCGACGAGGACCTTCGGCCGAATGAAGCCATCGAAGGCAGTCACGGCGCCTGGGAATGCGCGGCATGCAATCGAGCCTTCCAGTTGAAGTTCCTCGGGCTGCTGTCCCGGGGGCTTCAGCGCAACGACGGTGGAGGGGAACAGATATGACGACGACTCAGATCTCTTCGGACACCGAAGGGGACACCGAAGAGTTGAAGGCGCTCGCCGAGCAGGCCGGGCGTGACCTGGAGGACGCGTCCGCCCTGGAGATCCTCCAGTGGGCGACGCGGACCTTCGGCAAGCAGTTCTGCGTGACCTCGTCCATGGAGGACGCGGTCGTCGCCCACCTCGCCTCGCGCGCTCTGCCCGGAGTCGACGTCGTCTTCCTCGACACCGGCTACCACTTCGAGGAGACCATCGGCACCCGCGACGCCGTCGAGGCCGTGATGGACGTGAACGTCATCACGCTCACCCCCCGGCAGACCGTCGCCGAGCAGGACGCCGAGTTCGGCCCGAAACTGCACGACCGCGACCCCGACCTGTGCTGCGCGATGCGGAAGGTGAAGCCCCTCGAGGAGGGCCTTGCCAAGTACGCCGCGTGGGCCACGGGCCTGCGCCGCGACGAGTCCCCGACCCGCGCGAACACGCCGGTCGTCAGCTGGGACGAGAAGCGGCGGAAGGTGAAGGTCTCCCCGATCGCCCGCTGGACGCAGGACGACGTCGACACCTACGTCACCGAGCACGGCGTCCTCACCAACCCGCTACTGATGGACGGTTACGGCTCCGTGGGCTGCGCCCCGTGCACCCGCCGTCTCCTGGAGGGCGAGGACGCCCGCGCGGGACGCTGGGCGGGCCGCAACAAGACCGAGTGCGGCATCCATGGCTGAGGCCACCGGAGCGGCCGAACTCGTGGGCCCGACAGAGACTTTGGAGAAGCAAGTGACCGGAGCCACCATCTGGCTCACGGGTCTGCCGAGCGCCGGCAAGACCACCATCGCGTACGAGCTGGCGAACACGCTGCGCGCCGAGGGCCGCCGCGTCGAGGTGCTCGACGGCGACGAGATCCGCGAGTACCTCTCGGCGGGCCTCGGCTTCAGCCGCGAGGACCGGCACACGAACGTGCAGCGCATCGGCTTCCTGGCCGAACTCCTCGCCCGTAACGACGTGTTGACGCTCGTCCCGGTCATCGCGCCGTACGCGGACAGCCGCGAGGCGGTGCGCAAGCGCCACCAGGTCGGCGGCACCGCGTACTTGGAGGTGCACGTCGCCACTCCGGTGGAGGTGTGCTCCGTACGCGATGTGAAGGGGCTCTACGCCAAGCAGGCGGCGGGTGAGATCTCCGGGCTGACCGGGGTCGACGACCCGTACGAAGCACCTGAATCGCCCGACCTGCGCATCGAGTCGCACCACCAGAGCGTGCAGGAGTCCGCGGCCCAGCTGCGTGCACTGCTCACCGAAAGGGGTCTCGCCGTATGACGACCGTAGTGACCGTCTCCGAGGAGACCGACAGCCCTTACGCGCTGAGCCACTTGGACGCTCTGGAGTCCGAGGCGGTGCACATCTTCCGCGAGGTCGCGGGCGAGTTCGAGCGGCCGGTGATTCTCTTCTCCGGCGGCAAGGACTCGATCCTCATGCTGCACCTGGCGCTGAAGGCGTTCGCGCCCGCCGCGATCCCCTTCTCGCTGCTGCACGTCGACACCGGGCACAACTTCCCCGAGGTGCTGGCGTACCGCGACCGCGTCGTGGCCGAGCACGGCCTTCGCCTGCACGTCGCCTCCGTGCAGGACTACATCGACCGCGGCGTGCTCAAGGAGCGGCCCGACGGGGTCCGCAACCCGCTCCAGACGCTGCCCCTGACCGAGAAGATCCAGGCCGAGAAGTTCGACGCGGTCTTCGGCGGCGGGCGGCGCGACGAGGAGAAGGCGCGGGCCAAGGAGCGCGTCTTCTCCCTGCGGGACGAGTTCTCCCAGTGGGACCCGCGCCGCCAGCGCCCCGAGCTGTGGCAGCTGTACAACGGCCGCCACGCGCCCGGCGAGCACGTCCGTGTCTTCCCGCTCTCCAACTGGACCGAGCTGGACGTGTGGCAGTACATCGCCCGCGAGAACATCGACCTGCCCGAGATCTACTACGCCCACGAGCGCCCGGTGTTCAGCCGCAACGGCATGTGGCTGACCGCCGGCGAGTGGGGTGGCCCGAAGGACAGCGAGAGCGTCGAGACCCGGCAGGTGCGCTACCGCACCGTCGGCGACATGTCCTGCACCGGCGCCGTCGACTCGGACGCGACGACCATCGAGAAGGTCATCGTCGAGATCGCCGCGTCCCGGCTCACCGAGCGGGGCGCCACCCGCGCCGACGACAAGATGTCCGAGGCCGCGATGGAAGACCGCAAGCGCGAGGGGTACTTCTAGACATGAGCACCACCAGCACCACGACCGAAGAGCTGGCCGGACTCTCGGCCACCACCCTGCTGCGGTTCGCCACGGCCGGCTCCGTCGACGACGGCAAGTCCACGCTCGTGGGCCGCCTGCTGCACGACTCCAAGTCGGTCCTCACCGACCAGCTGGAGGCCGTCGCGTCCGCCTCGCGCTCGCGCGGCGCCGCCGAGCCGGACCTCGCGCTGCTCACCGACGGCCTGCGCGCCGAGCGCGAGCAGGGCATCACCATCGACGTGGCGTACCGCTACTTCGCCACGCCCCGGCGCCGCTTCATCCTCGCCGACACCCCCGGTCACGTGCAGTACACGCGGAACATGGTCACCGGTGCCTCCACCGCCGACCTCGCCGTGGTCCTGGTCGACGCGCGCAACGGTGTCATCGAGCAGACCCGCCGGCACGCCGCCGTCGCCGCGCTCCTGCGCGTCCCGCACGTCGTCCTCGCGGTCAACAAGATGGACCTCGTCGAGTACAAGGAGAGCGTCTTCGCGAAGATCGCCGAGGAGTTCACCGCGTACGCGGCCGGCCTGGGCGTCCCGGAGATCACCGCGATCCCGATCTCGGCGCTGGCCGGCGACAACGTCGTGGAGCCCTCCGCCAACATGGACTGGTACGGCGGCCCGACCGTCCTGGAGCACCTGGAGACGGTGCCGGTCAGCCACGACCTCACCGGCTGCCACGCCCGGCTGCCCGTGCAGTACGTGATCCGGCCGCAGACCGCCGAGCACCCCGACTACCGGGGGTACGCGGGCCAGATCGCCGCCGGCACGTTCCGCGTCGGCGAGTCCGTCACCGTACTGCCGTCAGGCCGCACCTCGAAGGTCTCCGGGATCGACCTGCTCGGCCGGTCCGTCGACGTGGCGTGGACGCCGCAGTCCGTCACCCTCCTCCTGGAGGACGACATCGACGTCTCGCGCGGCGACCTGATCGTGCCGAGCGGCGACGCGCCCGCCACCTCGCAGGACGTCGAGGCGACCGTCTGCCACGTCGCCGACACGCCACTCGTCGTCGGGCAGCGGGTGCTGCTCAAGCACACCACCCGCACCGTCAAGGCGATCGTCAAGGAGATCCCGTCGCGGCTCACGCTCGACGACCTCTCCCAGCACCCCGAGCCGGGGCAGCTCGTCGCCAACGACATCGGCCGCGTCAAGGTGCGTACCGCCGAGCCGCTCGCGCTCGACAACTACGCCGACTCGCGGCGCACGGGCTCGTTCCTGCTGATCGACCCGTCGGACGGGACGACCCTCGCGGCGGGCATGGCCGGCGAGTCGTTCGCCGCCGCCGAGACGCCGGTCGCCGTCGACGACGAAGACGGCTGGGACTTCTGACATGGCCTTCATCGACTACTACGGGACGTTCGCGAAAGAGGGCGGCCGCGTCGGCAGCGGCGCCCTCGGCAGCGGACAGGGCGGGGTCGGGCGATGTGCGTGCTGACGTCCGCGCACTGCCTGCGCGCCCACACCCCCCGCACCGTCCATCAGAACACTGTTCGCCCGAACACCGTTCGTCGAAAACGAAGACCTGCCGCCGTCCCGGCCACGCCCTGACCGCGTGACCGCCGGGCCAACGAGGGGAAAGCCTCCCGTGCCTGCCAACCGTTCCACCCTGACGCGCCGCGGCCTCGTCGCCGTCGCCGCGCTGCCGCTCCTCGCGCTCACCGCGACGGCCTGCGGCTACGGCTCGGACAGCGACGCCAGCTCCAAGGAGAACGTCTCCGCCAAGGGCAAGGCCCTCTCCGCGGACACCGTGAAGATCGGTTACTTCGGCAACCTGACCCACGGCACCGCCCTCGTCGGCAACCAGAAGGGCTTCTTCCAGAAGGAGCTCAAGGGGACGCAGGCGAAGTACCAGATCTTCAACGCGGGGCCCTCCGAGATCGAGGCGCTCAACAGCGGCTCCATCGACATCGGCTGGATCGGCCCCTCCCCCAGCATCAACGGCTACACCAAGTCGAAGAGCAAGTCGCTGCGCATCATCGGCGGTTCGGCCTCCGGCGGCGTGAAGCTCGTGGTGAACCCGAAGAAGATCAAGTCCCTGGACGACGTCAAGGGCAAGAAGATCGCCACCCCGCAGCTCGGCAACACCCAGGACGTCGCGTTCCTGAACTGGGTCGCCGAGAAGGGCTGGAAGGTCGACGCGAACTCCGGCAAGGGCGACGTGTCCGTGGTCCGCACGGACAACAAGATCACGCCGGACGCCTACAAGTCCGGTTCCATCGACGGCGCGTGGGTGCCGGAGCCGACCGCCTCCAAGCTGGTCGCCGAGGGCGGCAAGGTGCTGCTCGACGAGTCGGACCTGTGGCCCGACAAGAAGTTCGTGATCACGAACATCATCGTGAAGCAGTCGTTCCTCAAGGAGCACCCGGACGTCGTCGAGGCCGTGCTGCGCGGCTCGGTGAAGACGAACGCGTGGATCAAGGCCAACCCGGACGACGCGAAGGCCGCCGCGAACAAGCAGCTGGAGAAGGACTCGGGCAAGGCGCTGCCGGCGAACGTGCTCGACCCGGCGTGGAAGTCCATCGACTTCACCGACGACCCGCTGGCCTCGACCCTCGACTCCGAAGCGGACCACGCCGTGAAGGCGGGCCTCCTGGAGAAGCCGGACCTGGCCGGTATCTACGACCTGAAGCCGCTCAACAAGGTCCTCGTGGCCGAGGGCGGCGTCAAGGTCGACGACGCCGGTCTCGGCGTCAAGTAACCGCTAACCAAGCCGAGTTATCCGGATTCACGAATTCACAGGATTCCCCAGGAGGTGACGACCATGGCTACGACTCTCGCCAAGGCGGGCGACTCCGCCGCCGCGACGGGCGGCAGGGCGGCCCGGATCGAGCACGTCTCGAAGTCCTTCGCCACGCCGGCCGGCCCCCAGCTCGTCCTGGACGACATCACGCTCGATGTCGCGCCGGGCGAGTTCGTCACCCTCCTGGGGGCCTCCGGCTGCGGCAAGTCGACGCTGCTCAACCTGGTGGCCGGCCTCGACCGGCCGTCGGCGGGCGCCATCGCGACGGACGGGCGACCCGCCCTGATGTTCCAGGAGCACGCCCTGTTCCCGTGGCTGACCGCGGGCAAGAACATCGAACTCGCCCTGAAACTGAGGGGAGTCGCGAAGAACGAGCGGCGCACCCGCGCCGAGGAACTGCTCGAACTCGTCCGGCTGCAGGACGCGTACGGCAAGCGCGTGCACGAACTGTCCGGCGGTATGCGCCAGCGGGTGGCCCTGGCGCGCGCGCTGGCCCAGGACGCCGGGCTTCTGCTGATGGACGAGCCGTTCGCGGCGCTCGACGCGATCACGCGTGACGTGCTGCACGGCGAGCTGACCCGCATCTGGCGCGAGACGAACGTCTCCGTCCTGTTCGTCACGCACAACGTGCGCGAGGCGGTGCGGCTCGCGGAGCGGGTGGTGCTGCTGTCGTCACGGCCCGGCCGGATCGCGCACGAGTGGACGGTGGACATCCCGCAGCCGCGCCGCATCGAGGACGCGGACGTGGCCGAACTCTCCGTCGAGATCACCGAACAACTGCGTGGGGAGATCCGCCGTCATGGCAAGGACTGAACCGACGGCCGCCGTCGACGAGGCCGAGCCGACCGACCTGCCCCGCAAGACCGGCAAGGACGATCTGGCGGGCCTGGAGGCAGGACTGGACGCCCTCACCACGGTGGACACCGGACGCGTCCCGTTCAGCCGGACGTTCCGCGAGAAGATCCTGCCGCCGCTGACGGCGGTCCTGGTCGTGCTCGTGGTGTGGCAGGCGCTGGTCTCCTTCAAGATCGTCGACGATCCTACGAAGCTGCCCTCGCCGTCCGCGGTCTGGGACGAGGTGCAGGACGCCTGGCTCAAGGGCGAGCTGCTCGGCTACATCTGGACGAGCGTCTCGCGCGGCCTGCTCGGCTTCCTCTTCGCGCTCGTCATCGGTACGCCGCTGGGCCTCCTTGTGGCGCGGGTGAAGTTCGTGCGCGCGGCGATCGGCCCGATCCTCTCCGGCCTCCAGTCGCTGCCGTCGGTCGCCTGGGTCCCCCCGGCCGTCCTCTGGCTCGGCCTGAACAACTCGATGATGTACGCGGTGATCCTGCTCGGCGCCGTCCCCTCGATCGCCAACGGCCTCGTCTCCGGCGTCGACCAGGTGCCGCCGCTGTTCCTGCGCGCGGGCCGCACCCTCGGTGCCACGGGCGTGCGCGGGCTGTGGCACATCGTCCTGCCCGCGTCGCTGCCCGGCTATCTGGCGGGGCTCAAGCAGGGCTGGGCGTTCTCCTGGCGCTCCCTGATGGCGGCCGAGATCATCGCGTCCTCGCCCGACCTCGGCATCGGCCTTGGCCAGCTCCTGGAGAACGGCCGCAACGCCTCCTCCATGCCCATGGTGTTCCTGGCGATCCTGCTCATCCTGATCGTCGGTATCGTCATCGACCTGCTGATCTTCAGCCCGCTGGAGCGCCGCGTCCTGCGCAGTCGCGGCCTCCTCGTCCGGAACTGAGCCACTCCATGCACCACACTCCGCCCGTTCTGCTGGTGATCGCCCACGGCAGCCGCGACCCGCGGCACGCCGCGACGGTGCACGCCCTCGTGCGCGAGGTGCGGGCACAGCGGCCCGGTGTCCGGGTGGAGACGGCGTTCCTGGAATTCAACATCCCTTCGGTGCGCGGGGTGTTGGAGTCCCTGGCGGCGGAGGGCGTACGCGATGTCGTCGCCCTCCCCCTCCTCCTCACCCGCGCGTTCCACGCGAAGTCCGACATCCCGGCGGTGCTGCGCGAGGCCCCCCGCGCGCTCCGTATCCGCCAAGCGGACGTCCTCGGCCCGTCACCCCTCCTCCTCTCAGCGCTCGAACGACGCCTGTACGAGGCCGGGCTGACCCCGGCCGACAAGCCCACGACCGGGGTCGTCCTGGCCTCGGCGGGCTCCTCCGACCCGGAGGCGATCGCAGTGATCGCTGAAATCGCGCGGGAGTGGCGGCACACCGGTTGGTGCGCCGTGCGACCTGCGTTCGCCTCCGCATCCCTGCCCCGTACGGCCGACGCCGTACGGGAACTCCGCGCCCTCGGCTGCGAGCGCGTCGCGGTCGCCCCGTACGTGCTGGCCCCGGGGCGCCTCCCGGACCGCATCGCCCAGGGCGCGGCGGAGGCGGACGTCCTGGCCGATGTACTGGGCCCCGCGCCGGATGTGGCGCGGGTACTTGTGCGGCGGTATCAAGAGGCGCTGGTACGGGAGTTGGCGGCGGCAGTCGGGGCCTGAGGCCCGGCAGAAGCCCTGTTCCCCGGTCAGCTCCTCAACGGCGCCGCCACCGACTCCTCGTCGCTTCCCCCGCCGACTCCCCCGGCCCCCTCACCCGCACAACCGCTCCCCCAACTCACTGCGCACATACCGCACACTGCGCCCGCTGCGTGCCCGCGACAGCAGCCCCGCGTCGTACAGGATCGAGAGGTGCTGGCTCACCGCGCCCGGGGTCACGGCGAGGCGGTGGGCGAGTTCTGTTGTGGAGGCGGGTTCCGCGAGCAGGCGCAGGATGCGGGCGCGGGCGGGGCCGAGCAGGCGGGTCAGGGCTTCGCCGGTGGCGGGGGGCGGTGTCTCGGAGATCGTGGCGCGGCCGCGCGCGGGGTAGGAGAGGAGCGGGGGCAGGGCGGGGTCGATCATGGTGTGGGCGCCCTGCGCGAAGAGCGTGGGGACGAGGACGAGGCCCCGGCCGCCGATGCCGATGTCGGCCTCGGGCCACGGGTGCCGGTCCAACTTCTTGACCAGGGTGAGGACTTCACCGCTCCAGCTCAGCCGCGGATCCAGGCTCGCGAAGAGGGCGCCCGCGCCCTCCTCCGCGAGGACCTTGCCGCGGTGGGCGAGGTCGGCCTCCAGGACGGTGTGGACGCGCGGCCACCAGTCCGGGGCCAGGCACTCCTGCCAGTAGGCGTCCAGGGCACGGACGATCCGGTCGAGGAAGCCGGCGGGGTCGGTGAGGCCCCGGCGCAGTACGGGAGGCAGCGGGGCGGTGCCGTACGCCGCGCCGAACCCCGGTTCCAGCACGTGCGGCGGGGTGCGGCCGAGCGCGGCGAGTTGCTGGGCGAAGGCGGGCCTCGGCCGGTCGGGGCGCGGGGTGAGGAAGTCCGGGATCCACAGGCTCGGGGCGATGAGCGCGGTGAGCAGTTCGGTGTCCTGGCGCCGGAAGGCGGGGCCGAGCCTGCGCAGCCAGGGCCGCTGGTGCGGATAGCGTGCGGGGTCGCGCCGGCAGCGCAGCGAGTACACGGCCTCCTGGAGGGGCGAGTAGGCGAACGACGTACGGGCGAGGTCACCGACGACGAACCGGAACTCGATCACCGATCCGCCCTCCCCGCCGCCTCGACCCTTAGCGGCACGCTAAAGGAATGTCACGCGCCCCGGAACCCAGGTTCGCTGTGTGCATGACCACTACGCCGACCGAGCCGCGATCCGTCGACGCCGCGCCCGCCACCCGGTTCGCCGGAATGCTGCCCACCGATCCCCTGCTGCTGCGCCTCTCCTTGCTGACGCTCCTCAACGCGTTCGGGCGCGGGCTGTTCTTCCCGGTCAGCGTTCTGTACTTCACGCGGATCGTCGGTCTGAGTGCCACCTCGGTGGGGCTCGGCCTGACCGTGGCGGGCCTGTTCGGGATCGCGGCGGGGGTGCCCGCGGGGCGGGCCTCCGACCGGTGGGGGCGGCGGCCGGTGCTGACCGTGCTGTGGATCGGGTGCGGCCTGGCGCTGGCGGCGTACACGGTGATCGGCTCGTACGCCTCCTTCCTGGCGACGGCGATCGTCTATGCCGCGCTGTGCCAGGCGAGCATGGGTGTGCGCAACGCGCTGTACGCCGATGTGCTGCCCGCCCGGACCCGCGTGGAAGGCCGGGCGCACTTGCGGATGGTCACCAACGTGGGCATGGGCGTCGGCGGCGCGTTCGGTGCGCTGGCGCTCCAGCTGGACAGCCCCGCCGGGTACACGGCCCTGATCCTCGTCGACGCGGCGGGGTTCGTCGGCTCGGCGCTGATGGTGCACCGGCTGCCGGGCGGAACGGCGCGGCGGCCCGTGGACGACGCGCCTGTGGGGAGCCGTTGGCGGGCGGTGCGCGATCTGCCGTACCTGAGCGTGACGCTCTTCAATGCCGTACTTGCCCTGCAGTACAGCCTGTTGGAGGTGGGGCTGCCGCTGTGGGTGGTGCAGCACACGGACGCGCCGCTCTGGTCGGCGGCGCTCATCATGATCCTCAACTGCGTGCTGGTCGCGCTGCTCCAGGTGCGGGTGACGCGGGGCGTGGAGGACCTGTCGGGCGCGGTCCGGGCGATGCGCCGCGCGGGGCTGCTGATGGCGCTGGCGTGCGCGGTGTTCGGGTGCACGGCGGGCCTGTCACCGTTGTGGGCGCTTGCGGTGCTCCTGGTGGGCGCGGTGGTGCAGGTGCTCTCCGAGGTGCTGTCGGCCGCGGGCGGCTGGACCGTCGGCTACGGACTGGCGGACGCCCGCGCGCAGGGCGTCTACCAGGGCGTGTTCAACTCCGGCCAGGCCGCGGCGACGATGGCCGCGCCGGCCCTGGTGACGGTCACGGCCATCGACCACGGGCCGGCGGGCTGGGCCGTGCTCGGGGTGCTGTTCGTCGCGGCGGGTCTGGGGGTGGGCCCCGCCGTGCGCCGGGCACGGCGGGACACGTGGCGTGGCGAGCACGGGGAACACGGTGTGTCCGTCAGCTCCTGACGGGCACGGGATCCCGTCCGCTCCCCGCGAGTGCCCGCTCGTACACGGACGCCCCGGCGGCCACCTCGACGGGTTCGGCGAAGCCCTCGTACTGGCGGTAGATCGCGGCGTTCTTCTCGACCACGTGCAGCAGCAGCGCGGCCGCGCCGTCCGAGACGCGGAACTCCTGGCCGGTGGCGTGGGCCACGTCCCAGCCGTGCAGGACGAGTTCGGCCCAGATGAGGGCGGCGACCTCGGAGGCGGGCTGCCGGGCGAAGCCGAGGTCGATGTCCCCGTCCCAGACCTCGGGCGCGGCCCAGGCGGTGACGGCCCGGTCGAGCTGCGCCGCGTACTGCGTGGCCCAGTCCGCGTCGGCGGTGAAGTCGCGCCCGGTCAGCTCCCCGGGCAGTTGCAGGCGCCGGGCGCGGTGTTCCAGGCCGTGCGAGCTGTACACCACCCAGTGGTTGACGAGGGTGCGCACGTCCCACTCCCCGCAGCCGGACGGGGCGTCGAGCCGGTCGGGCCCGACGCCCGCGGCGACGCGTGCGGCCTCGGCGGCGGCCTCCACGAGGTACGGGTACACGGTGTCCATACGTTCTTCCATGGCGCCGACGTTAGGGCGCGGCGCACCGGTCCCTCTTGAACAAACGCGACAGGGCCCTGGGGCGCTAGCCGCGTGCGTCGACCGCCGCGGTCAGCTCGGTCACGGACGTCGCGCCCGCCGAACGCCGTTGCCGGGCCGCCTCGTTGGCGTACTCCTGGAGGACGTCGTTGACCGGGGTCGGCACGCCGTGCAGCCGTCCGAGGAGGGCGATCTCGCCGTTCAGGTAGTCCGCCTCGATGGTGCCTGTGCCGCGGTTGAGGGACTGCCAGGAGGAGCCGCCGCCGCGCGGCTCCCCGCCGTACGGCTCGAACCGGATCTTGTCGGCCCGTACCTTCTGCTCCTCGTCCTGCGGTGTGTACGCGATGCCGGCGGCTGCGAGCACGGCCTCGCCCTCGGCGCGGGCCCGCCGGATCAGGGCGAGTCCCTCCTCGCCGTCGATCACGCCGGAGACCGCCTCGACCGAGTTGGCCAGGTTCGACAGGAGTTTGGCGTACTTCCACCGCATGACGTCGGCGGCGACGGGGGCCTCGAAATGCGACCGCTCCAGGTCGGCGGCGATCGCCCGCGCCGTGTCGTCGCTGCCCTCGGGGTAGCGGCCCAGGTGCAGGATGCCGGTGAGCGGGGTGCCGTCGGCGCGCACGACGCCCGGCTCCACGAAGCCGGCGGGCAGCCACACGCACATCGCGTACACGCGCTGGAAGGTGCGCAGCGCGAGCCGCTCGCTCTCCACGCCGTTCTGCGCGCACACCAGCGGCAGCCGCCGGGCCGCGGTGCCGCCGCCCGCGACGGGCCGCGCGCCCCAGGCGGCGAGCGCGGCGGCACTGTCCTGGGTTTTCACGGCGAGGATCAGCACGTCGTCGGCGTCCAGGCTGCCGAGCGCCTCGGGGCCGTCGACGACGGGCAGCCGGTGGGTGTGCGGCCCGTCCGGGGTCTGGAGCTCCAGACCCCGGTCGCGCAGCGCCTCGTACTGCGTGCCGCGTGCGACGAGGACGACATCGTGACCCGACTGCGCGAGCCGGCCGCCGATGGCGCCACCGACCGCTCCTGCTCCGATGATGAGATAGCGCATGTCCGCGAGCCTTTCATGGACGGTTGCAGGGGCCACCGACACGCCTGTTGCGATCGGGCAAACTCTCGATCGTGCGCGTTCATCGGGCAGTGTGGGCAGTGGGGCTCGGCTGCCTGCTCGTCACGGCTTTCGGCGCCCTGTCCGCGGCGCAGCAGTGGCGGCTGGCCGAGCGGATCGACGCGGCGCCGGTCCCCGCGACCGCGCCGCGAGGCCGTGCGGGACGCGTTGGATACCGTCACGTCATGACACACCCCGCACCGCAGGAGCCCCACGCGTTCCAGGAGCATCGGGAGACGTTTCGTATCGGCCGCGACCTGCCGGTACGCCGCCTCGGCTACGGCACCGTGCATCTGACGGGCCCCGGCTGCTGGGGGGCGCGCGGGACCGACGCGGACGCGACCGCGCTGTTGCGCCGCGCCGTGGAGCTGGGTGTGACGCTGGTCGACACCGCCGACAACTACGGGCCCGACGTGGCGGAGGAGCGGGTCGCCGCGGCCCTGCATCCGTACGCCGACGGCCTGGTGATCGCCACGAAGGGCGGGGTCGTCCGTGATTCGGCCGAGGCCTGGCACATCGAGGGGCGCCCCGAGCGGCTGCGCGCGATGTGCGAGGCGAGTCTGCGCCGGCTGCGCCTCGACCGTATCGACCTGTACCAGCTGCACCGGTTCGACCCCGAGGTCGCGGTGGCCGAACAGCTGGGCGCGCTGTGGGAGTTGAGGGACGCGGGCAAGATCCGGCACGTGGGCCTCGACTCGGTCACGGCCGAGCAGTTGCGGGCCGCCCTGGACCTGGACATCGTCCCGATCGCCTCCGTGCAGAACCGCTACAACCTTCTGGACCGCGCGGCCGAACCGCTGTTGAAGCTCTGCGAGGCGCACGGCATCGCGTTCCTGCCCTGGTTCCCGCTGGGCAACGGGAGCCTCGCCGGTCACCCCGTGTGCGCGGAGATCGCGGCGGCACACGGCGCGACCCCGTCGCAGATCGCTCTCGCCTGGCTGCTGCACCACTCGCCCGTGCTCTGCCCGACGCCGGGCACCGGGTCGCCGGCGCACCTGGAGGAGAACCTCGGCGCGGCGCGCGTACGGCTCACCGCGAACGACATGTCCCGGCTCGACGCGCTCACGATTCGTCCGTGAGCTCCACCAGTTTGACCACGGTGTTCCAGTTGCGGCTCGTCGCGATCAGGCCCTTGTTCAGCGCGGGGCGGCCGAGTTGGGCACCCAGCTTCGACGTGCCGAGGCCGTCGGGGGCGTAGAGGTACAGGGCGCGGTCGCCGAGCCGGAAGTCCTCCGGTGCGTACGCCGCCGGGTCGATCCCGGCGAACCGCTCGGTGCTCACGGGCGCCGAGAAGTACGTGACGTGCAGCTGCTTGCCCTGGAGTGCGGCCGCGGGGAAGGGACACGCTTCCATGACCGCGCGCAGGTAGGCGTGGTCCCGTACGACGACGTCCACCGAGAAGCCGAATTCTGCGGCGACGGCCGCGGCGACGTCCCGCTCCAGCGACGCCTCGTCGCCGCCGTCGGCGGCGAAGGTGACATTGCCGCTCTGCAGGTAGGTACGGACGTCGGTGTAGCCCAACCCCTCCATCAGAGGGCGCAGTTGGGCCATCGGGACCTTTTTGTTGCCACCCACGTTGATGCCGCGCAGCAGTGCCGCGTATCTCTTGGTCGTCATCCGCACACGATAGGCGGACACGGTGGGCGGACGCGGGACGGCCGCCGTGCCCCGTGGGGGTGGGCGCGGCGGCCGCCGGTCGCTGGAGTCGTGCTACTCGACGATCTTCAGGAGCTTGTTCGGGGTGCCCTCGGTCGCGTTCGTGATGGCGTCGGGGGTGGCCCCGCCGGTCAGCGCCTTGGCGACGTCGGCCGGGGCCGCGTCCGGGTGCCCGGCGAGGTAGACGGCGGCGGCACCGACGACGTGCGGGGTCGCCATCGACGTACCGGAGATGGTGTTGGTGGCGTCGTCGCCGGTGTTCCAGTCGGAGGTGATGTCCGAGCCGGGGGCGTAGATGTCCACACCGGAGCCGTAGTTGGAGAAGTCCGACTGTTCGTCGTCCTTCGTGGAGGAGGCGACCGTGATGGCCTCGGGGACGCGGGCCGGGCTGGACGTGGAGGCGTCCGCCGACTCGTTGCCCGCCGCGACCGCGTAGGTGACGCCCGACGCGATCGACTTCTGCACCGCCGCGTCCAGCGCCTCGTCGACGCCGCCGCCGAGCGACATGTTGGCGACGGAGGGGCCCTTGTGGTTCTGGGTCACCCAGTCGATGCCGGCGACGACCTGCTCGGTGGTGCCGGAGCCCTCGTTGTCGAGGACACGGACGGCGACGATCTTCGCCTTCTTGGCGACGCCGTGCGCGGTACCGGCGATGGTGCCGGCGACGTGCGTGCCGTGCCCGTTGCCGTCGTCGGCGTTGTCATCGTTGTCGATGGCGTCGAAGCCGGAGGAGGCGCGGCCGCCGAAGTCCTTGTGGCTGATCCGCACGCCGGTGTCGATGACGTACGCGGTGGCGCCCTCGCCCGCCGCGTCGGGGTAGGTGTACTTCCCGTCGCCCGCGGCGTCCGCCTGGTCGATGCGGTCCAGGCCCCACGACGGCGGGTTGTCCTGGGTCGCGTCGATGTGGAACTTCTTGTTCTGGACGACCTTGCCGACAGATTTGTCGGCGGCGAGCTGCTTGGCCTCGGTCTCCGAGAGGCCGTTCACCGAGAAGCCGTTGACGGCGGAGGCGTAGTTCCGCTTGAGGGTGCCGCCATAGCTCTTGGCCAGGTCCTTCTTGGCGGTGGCGTTCGCCTTCTGGTCGAGCAGCACGATGTAGCTGCCGGAGACGGCGCCCTTGGCGTCGAGACCATAGACCTTGCCCTGGGCGGGGGCCGCGGCTCCCGCGAAGCTGCCGGTGAAGACCGTCACGCCCACAGCTGTCGCCGCCGTGGCTATCGCCGCGGTCAGCTTCATCGTGCGCGCACGCTTGTGTGTTGCCATGAAGAGGGGTCTCCTCGTGGTGATGTGGGGGGTTGAGGATCTACGCGCGTGGGGGCGCGTAATTTCGTGCCGTCCCCGGCAATCTCCGGAAGATCTCCGGGGGTTGAGACGAAACCCTGACCGATTGACGCGACCAGATCAAGACCTACATACACCTGTGACTTGTTCAACAAGCTTCTGTAATAACAAAACGGACGGATCACCTCCAATGAGGTCCGTCCGGCAGAGACAGGCTCAGCGACGGCGTTCCACCACGCTGTACGAGTGAAGCTCTCTACCGCGCGGGCAGTTCGGCCTCGATGAGGTCGGCTGCCCGCTGCGTGCCGCCCTCGTCCGCCATCTCCTGCTGGAGCACGGCGAGGCGGCGCGCCACCTCCGGGTCGTCGACGAGGGCGAGGACCGTCTCGCGCAGCTTCCCGGCCATCGCCTCCTCCATCGGGACGCGCCGGGCGACCCCGAGGCCCTGCAGCATGTCGGCGTTGCCGAACTGATCGACGGCCTGCGGGACAGCGACCATCGGCGTCGCGGTGGCAAGGCCCTCCTGGCTGCCGCCCGCGCCGGCATGCGTGATGAACGCGTCGGCTTTCTTCAGGACCGCCAACTGCGGTACCCACTGGTGCACTTCCACGTTGCCGGGAAGCTCGCCGAGGTCGTCGGCCGTGACGTGCTTGCCGACCTGGAGCACGACATGCCAGCCCGGCAGATCACCGAGGGCCTTGGCGCACTCCCGGTAGAAGCCGGGCTGCTTGGTGAACGACGAGCCGAGCGAGACGAGCAGCACGCGCTCGGCGCCGGCCGGGCGCTCCCAGTCGCCCTGCGCGGTCCGGTCGCCCTGACAGGCACCGACGAAGGTGTACGTCTTCTCGTCGACCCGGTCGGCGCTCGGCTGCAGGGCCTTGGGGATGAGCACGAGGGAACGGTCCGGGCGGCCCCAGAACTCCTCGGCGGTCTTGCGCACCCCGTTCTCCCTGAGCCAGCCGGTGAACGTGTCGAAGTACGCCTTGCCGCGCGGAGTCCGCCGGGGCTCCGCCCACATCGGCTCGGCGACCTCCTCCTCGTACCCCTGCCACGCGACGAGGTTCGGTGAGAGGGAGATCGCGGGCACGCCCCAGCGGTGGGCGAGGACGCCCGCCGGGTACGAGGCGATGTCGTGCAGCACGAGGTCCGGCTCGTCCCCTTCGTAGGCCTCGATGAGCTGCGGCAGCGCCTGGATCGCGTCGTTCAGGAACGGTTCCACGTTGTCCAGGAGCGTGGTCCCCCAGGCCGCCGGGTCGTCGTCGGGTCCGGGCAGGATGGTGCGGTAGAGCACCGGCTCGGCGCCGGTCTCGGCGACCTTCTCCTCGAAGAGGTGCGGGATCGCGTACGTGACGCGGTGTCCACGGGCGACGAGTTCCCGGATCACTTCCAGACTCGGGTTCACGTGTCCGTGAGCGGCGATGGAGAACATGGCGATGTGGGCACGCTTGCGGTCTTCCGGGTTCGTCATACGCCCACCTTAGACAAGACGATACGTCTCGTGCAATCACATATCCGGGAAGCCGCTCTCTGTCGGCTACCTCTGGTAGCGCGCGAGCACCAGGTTTCCGTCGTCGACGAGGCGGTGCCGGAGTTCACCGAGGCCGATCGCGCCGCTGTAGTACTCCTGCAGCGCGGGCGTCGCCACCTTGTCCTTCCACTCGGGGTAGCCGCGCACGGACTGGGCGGGGGCCGAACGCAGGTGGGCGGCGAGGGCGGTGCCGGTCGCCCAGCCGTACTTCGTGGTGTGCAGCGCGGGGTCCTGGAGTGCCTGCGTACCGGTGGGCAGCATCCAGTCGCCCAGGGCGAGCCGCACCATGTTGCGCGGCCGCAGGAGGAAGTCGATGAACTCGGCGGCCTCCTTCTTGTGCGGACTGTCCTCGGAGACGGACAGGGTCTGCGGGCTGACGCCCTGGGCGAGGCCGTCGGCCCCGGCCGGCGCGGGCAGCACCTGCCAGTCGAACCCCTTGGGCGCCTGCTGCACGATCTGCTGCCGGTAGGAGAAGCCGAGCGGCACCATCGCGCACTTGCCCGCGAAGAACCCGGGAAGCGTGTCGGAGCCGCCCATGCCGAGCGTCGTACCGGAGGCGCTGCCGTCGACGTTCACCTGATCGTGCACGGTGCGCGGCACGACCGCGTCCGCCGCGCCGAAACGGACCGTCACCTTGCCGTCCGCGCCCCGGTGGAACATCTGCCCGCCCGTGGACAGCGACAGGTTCAGCGTCGCCGACACGGGTTCCTTCAGCGGCCAGGCGACCCCGTACGCGCCCTTGCCGCTGAGCCGCCGGGTGACCTGCCGGAACTCGGCCCAGGTCCAGGGGCGTTCCGGCGTCGGCACCCGGACACCCGACTTCTTCAACAGGGTCGCGTTGGCGACGAGCACACGCGGCTCCTGGAGGAACGGCACCCCGTACACCCCGTCCCCGAACGTCACCGTCTCCCAACTGGGCTGTGCAATGGCCGACTTGAGCCGCTGGGGCAGGTAGTCACGCAGATCGGCGAGGTAGCCGCCGTACGCGAAGTCGGCCAGGTCGTCGGAGGCGTCGTGGATGATGTCGGGCGCCTCGTCGCCCTCGAAGGCAGTGAGCAGCTGGTCGTGGACGCTGTCCCAGCTGCCCTGGATGTACCTGACCTGAATGTCGGGGTGCGCCGCGTTCCACTCCTTCACCAGCTCTTTGCTGGCGTCGACGGACTCCTTCTGCCAGGCCAGCGACTGGAATTCCAGGGTGACGGGGCCGCCGGTCTCCTCCGATCCCGATGAGCAGCCGGCGATGAGCAGCGTCAGCGACGCGGCGAGGGCGAGAACCGACGTGCGTACGTTCCGCATCACTTCACCGCTCCTGCCAGCATGCCGCCCGCGATCCGCTTCTGGATGACCGCGAAGATCACCAGTGACGGCAGCGTCGCCAGGAACGCCGCGGCGGCGAGCGGACCGAGGTCGGCGACGCCCTCGGCGCCGAGGAAATGGGTCAGGATCACCGGCAGCGTCTGGCGCTCCGGGGTCTTCATCAGGACGAGGGCGAAGAAGAACTCGTTCCACGCGCTGATGAACGCGAACAGGCCCGTCGCGACGATGCCGGGCGCGAGCAGCGGCGCCGTCACGGAGACCAGGACGCGCAACCGGCCCGCCCCGTCGACCGCCGCGGCCTCCTCCAACTCCCTTGGTACGGCCCGGACATAGCCGACGAGCATCCATAACGCGAAGGGCAGCGCCCACACCACGTACACCATGATCAGGCCGGGGAGGGCGTTGATCAGGTGGAGATTTTTGAGGATCAGGAACAGCGGGATGATCACCAGGACGAACGGGAACGCCTGGCTGACCACCACCCAGCCGGTCGCCGCTCGCGACACGAACGAGCGGTGACGCGCCATGACGTACGCCATCGGCGTCGCGATGACGAGGGCGATCACGGCGGTGCTGACCGCCACGAGCAGGGAGTTGCCCGCGGCGCGCAGCAGGGGCTGTTCGTCGAAGGCCTGCCGGAAGTTGGCGAAAGTGGGGTCCTCGGGGATCCAGGTGGGGTGCAGGCTCGCGAGTTCGCGCGGCGGCTTGAACGCCGTGGAGATCAGCCACAGGAACGGGAAGACGAGGAAGACGAGATAGGCCAGGAGCGCGAGGTACTGGCCCGCGCGGGCAGGCCTGGACGGCTTCATCACAGCTCGTCGCCCCCCTTCAGACGGCCCACCAGATAGAGGGCGAGGAGGACCGAGATGACGGCGACCATGACGCAGCCCATCGCCGCCGCGTAGCCGAACTGGCCGTAACGGAAGGCTTCTTCGTACGCGAACAGCATGGGAAGCCGGGTGCGGCCGCCGGGCCCGCCGTTGGTCAGGACGTAGACCAGGGCGAAGGCGTTGAAGTTCCAGATGAAGTTGAGCGCGCTGATGGCGAGGGCCACCGGGCGGATCGCCGGCCAGGTCACCGTGCGGAACCGGCGCCAGGCGCCCGCCCCGTCCATGGCGGCCGCCTCGTGCAGTTCACGCGGGGTGTGCTGCAACCCGGCGAGCAGCGCGACCGTGGTCTGCGGCATGCCCGCCCAGACGCCGACGACGATGACGGCGGGCAGCGCGGTGGCGAGACCGGTGAGCCAGTCGCGCCCGTCGCCGAGTCCGAGGTCGCGCAGCGTCTCGTTGAGGATGCCCGCGTCCGGGTGGTAGACGAGGCGCCACATGATGCCGACGACGACCTCCGGCATCGCCCACGGCACGATCGCGAGGGCCCGCGCCAGCCAGCGGAAGCGGAGGTTCTGGTTGAGCAGCAGCGCGAGACCGAGGGCGAGCAGGAACTGCGGCACCGTCACACCGACCGCCCACAGCAGGCCGATGCGGAACGACTCCCAGAACAGGGTGTCGTGGAAGAGATCCCGGAAGTTGAGGGTGCCGACCCACTGGGTCGCCGTGGTGCGGCCCGACTGGGAGTCGGTGAAGGCGAGCCCGATCCCGTACAGCAGCGGGCCGACGCTCAGGACCAGGATGGGGAGGAGAGCGGGGAGCACCAGGAACCAGGCGCCCTGCTCCCCGGGCGGTCCGGACGCGGGGCGCTGCCCCGTCCGTGCTGGTGCGGTCGCCGAGGTCACGGATGCGACTCCTTCGGGGTCCTTCGGGCGCTGCGGACGGCGTTCAAAGACAGGCTCTGAGGCTTCCGGCCGCCCCGGCGGCCTCCGTCATGGTCCTGACACGGTCCTGCGACGTCAAGACATACGGACGGGTGCGAGACTGGGCCGGTAGGGACCGGGCCGGTATCGGCAGGCATGCGGGAGGCGAGTGATGGACGAGGCACGGGCACGGGACGTGCTGGCTCAGGCGGGTGTCGTGGACGGCCCGGCGGGCGGCGCGGAGCTGCTCGCTCTCGGCGAGAACGCGGTGTTCGCCGCCGGCGACCTCGTCGTCAAGGTGGGCCGCGGCACCGACCGGGCGCCCGAACTCCTGGACCGCGCCCGCCGCGAGCTGGCCATCGCCGCGTACCTCGCCGAGCACGGCGTACCGGCGGTGCGGGCCGCGAAGGCCGAGCCGCTCCTGGTCGACGGACACCCGGTGACGGTGTGGCAGCGCATCCCGGCGTCGGTGCGGCCCGCGGAGCCGCGTGATCTGGCGGAGCTGTTGAAGCTCGTGCACGCGCTGCCCGCGCCGACCGCGTTCACGCTGCCCCGGCGGGAGTTGCTGGGCGGCGTCGAGCGGTGGCTGCGGCTCGCGGGCTCCGCGATCGACCCGGCGGACGCGGCGTATCTGCGCGAGCGGCGCGACGGATTCGCGGCGGCCGCCGCCGCGCTGACCCCGCGGCTCACCCCCGGGCCGATCCACGGTGACGCCCTGCCCCGCAATGTGCACATCGGGCCCGACGGGCCCGTCCTCGTCGACCTGGAAACGTTCTCGTCGGATCTGCGGGAGCACGATCTGGTGGTGATGGCGCTGTCGCTCGACCGGTACGGGTTGCCCGCGGCGGCCTATGCCGGGTTTGTCGCCTCGTACGGGTGGGATGTGCGGGAGTGGGAGGGGTGTGGGGTGTTGCGCGGGGCGCGGGAGACTGCTTCCTGCGCGTGGGTTGCACAGCATGCGCCCAGTAACCCGTCGGCCCTGGCGGAGTTTCGGCGGCGGGTGGCGTCGTTGCGCGACGGGGACGCCTCCGTGCGGTGGTATCCGTTCTGAGCCTGGCCGCGGCGCCGCTCACACGGGGGCTTCGCCCCCGGACCTCCACTCCTCAAACACCGGACGGGCTGGAAGGGGCAGGGCTGGAGGGTTCCAGATCCCTTATCGGCCACGCCGGGTCCACCACCGCCGCCGCGTCGCCCTTCTTCCGCAGGAAGTTCTGGAAGTCCGTCGCCCACTGCGCGTACCACTCCACCTGTCGGCGATGCAGCTCCGCCGGGCCGAGGGAGGCGACCTTCGCATGGCGGTCGCCTATCGCGCGGGCGAGCAGCACGGCGGCCAGGGCGTCCGCCGAGGCGTCGTGCGCGGCGTCGAGCGTGACGCCGTACTCGGTGCAGACCGCCTCCAGGTTGCGCTTGCCGCGGCGGTAGCGGTCGGCGGTGCGGTCGATCGTGTACGGGTCGATCACCGGGGCCGGCTCCGTGCCGCCGAGACGGTCGCGCAGCGAGGGCAGTCCGTACCGGGCCAGCTCGGCGGAGAGCAGGGTCAGGTCGAACGTCGCGTTGTACGCGACCACCGGGACGCCCGTGCGCCAGTACCCGACGAGCACCTCCGCGATGGCCTCGGCCACGCGGTCGGCCGGCGCGCCCTCCGCCGTCGCCCGCTCGTTGCTGATCCCATGCACGGCGACCGCCTCGTCCGGGATCGGTACGCCCGGGTCGGCGAGCCACTGCCGGTGGCCGAGGACCGAGCCGTCCCTGACCTCTATGACAGCGCCCGTGACGATGCGCGCCTCACGCGGATCCGTCCCCGTCGTCTCCAGGTCGAAGCCGACCATCAGCTCCCGGTGCCAGCCCATGGCAGCCCCCTTCTCGTGGTGCGTTCCCCCAGTGACCACCACCTTCGCATGCGCCACTGACAATGCGTCCGGCGCCGGTCCCGGGCGGCTCCTACGACACCGGGCGGCCGTCCGCCCACGCCTGCTCGAACTCGTCCCGGTATGTCACGAACAACCCGTTCTCCCCCATGTCCGCCGGGGCGCCCGCCTTGACCAGGCGCCCGCCACCGCGCAGTACGAGGACCGGCGCCTCCATCCCGCGCGTGCGGCGCAGGTAGGACTGGACGACCGCGACACCGTCCGAACCGTCGCCGTCGACGAGGTACGCGGTGAAGCGCGGAGTCTCGTCGAAGACCTGGATCTCGAACGCGCCGGGGTCGCGAAGCCGGGCCCGTACGCGACGCATGTGCAGGATGTTCATCTCGACCGCACGGCTCAACTCGCCCCGCTTGATACCGAGTTCCCTTTCGCGGCGTTTGACCGAGCTGGACGCCGGGTTCAGGAAGAGAAGCCGGGTCCGGCAGCCGGACTCGGCGAGGCGCATCAGGCGGCGGCCGGAGAAGTTCTGGACCAGCAGGTTCAGCCCGATCCCGATCGCGTCCAGCCGCCGGGCGCCGCCGAAGAGGTCCTCGGCGGGGAACTGGCGCAGCAGCCGTACCCGGTCCGGGTGCACACCCACGACGTCCGCGTACCGGTCGCCGACCAGGCTCTCGACGGCGTCGATGGGCAGCCGGCGGGCCGAGGGGACGTCGGAGCCCGCGCCGAGCATCTCCAGCAGGCGGGCCGAGGCGCGCTCGGCCTGGGCGAGGACCGTCTCGGACAGGGCACGGTTGCGGGAGACCACGTTGCGGGTGACCTCCAGCTCGTCCAGGGCGAGCTCGACGTCGCGCCGGTCGTCGAAGTACGGCTCGAAGCACGGCCAGTGCTGCACCATCAGCTCCCGCAGCTGCGGGAGCGTGAGGAAGGACAGCACGTTGTCGTCGGCCGGGTCGAGGAGGTAGCCCTTGCGTCGGCTGACCTCGCGCACGGCGACGGCCCGCTGCACCCACTCCTGTCCGGCGGGCCCGGCGGCGGCCACGACCCAGTCGTCACTGTGCACGGGCTCATAGATCGGACGCAGCACGGCCGCGACGACGGCACGCAGCCGCTGCTCGACCAGATTCAGCCAGATGTACGCGCGCCCCGCTCGTTGGGCGCGCGTACGAACCTCGCGCCACGCGTCGGTGCCCCAGTCCAGTTCGGGTCCGATCTGCGACCCCACATCCATGGGCCGAGCCAGCGACACCGCTCCGGGCGGGATGTCCGCGGAGGCTGCCACCGAACCCTCCTGGCCCTCGTGACCCTCGTCACCAGGGGGCAGCTCAAGCCCTCCCGAGCTCACCCGCTCCGCACCGCCTTCCGCTCCCCCGAGCTTGTCGAGCACTCCCCCAGCAACGATCAAGGAAGGGTACTCCGGGAGCGGCGGGCGGTGCAGCCCGATGGAGATGCGAGTTTCTCAACTACCGTTTCTGGGCACGCCGTTCTGGTCCGCCAGGTCGGCGGGAGTGAGCGGACTCATAGCGGTCACGTCCCTGGGAGCCAGTGAGAAGCCCTGCCAGTGGACCGGCATGGGCTGCTGGTCCTCGTCCCGGGCGATGTGGTGGAACCCGACGTTGACCCAGGCGATCGGATGGTTCAGCGCCTGACCGGTGACCCACTTGTCCACACTTGTTCCACCGCAGCTCGCCGCGGGGTTGTCGCTCGCGTACTGCTCGCACTTCTTGTACTCGGTGAAGTACACGTCGTGCTTGGTGAACGGGCGTCCGAGGAACTTGGCCGAGCGGCCGGGCACGAACTCGTAGGACCTGGGGTGCCCGTCCTTGTTCTTGCCGGCCGTGGAGACCACGCGCCACCAGCGCAGGTCCTTCACGTCACCGGCGAGTTCCTTGGTGACGGGCGTCCTGGTGGTCTTCGTGGTGGGCGAACCGCTGCCGCGCGGCGGGGTCACCTTGGAGTCGTACTGCTCGACCTTGCTCTTGTTCGAGCCGTCGAGGCCGAAGTTGAGCCGCCAGAAGACGTTGTGGCTGTGGCTCTCGGCGTAGGCGCTCGCCCCCTTGCCGATGGGCCAGCCCTTGCCGTCGGTGCCCTTGTAGTCGTACGGGGAGAGGCTGCCGGTGGCACCGATGTTGGAGGTGATGGTGCCGTCGGAGGAGAAACGCCACTCGGTGATGTACTCGTACCAGGACGCCTTGTTGACGGTGTAGACGAGCAGGTCCTTGCCCTGGGCGCTGTACAGCTTGCCGCTGCCGCCGGTCGACTCGTCGTCATTGAGCCGGTACGCGTGCCCGCGCGCACGCGTGGTCGTGCACAGTCCCGTCACATTGCCCCGGTCGGGGACCTTGACCGTCTTGATGGTGCCACCAGGACACTCGGCCGGCCTGAGGTTCTGCAGGGCCTGGCCGAAATCGGTGCCGGTGACGTCGTCGTACTCGGCCTCCCCGTCGTCGTAGGGGACATGGACCTGCGCGAGCCGGGCACTGGTGAGGACACGGATCGGCTTCGGCTCGCTCTTGGGCTGGTAGCTCACCTCGTCCAGGACGAGTCCGGAGAGGGTGTTGTAGTGCCAGCACATGCGCCAGGTGGTACCGCCGTCGAGGGTCTGTTCGATCTGGTACGCGGCCGAGCAGGCCGGGCCGGCGGCCGCGGGCGCCTGCGGCGGGGCCGCCGTGGCGGAAGGGGCGGTGGCGAGAGCGGTGCCCAGGAGCGTGGCGACCGAAAGGCCGGCGAGGACGGCAGCGGGCCGTCTGCCGGCGCGCTGAACTCTGTTGACGTGCATACGGAAGGGCTCCCTTGTGCAGGAGGAGTATGTGGAGGGTTCGGTGCCGGGACGGCTCTCAGGCGAGGCGGCCGACCGTGCGGTCGCTCAGGTCGACGACGAGGGCGCGGGTGTCGATCCACGGCCCGTTCTTGACCTTGACCACGACGCGCAGGCAGCGGTGCTTCCCGCAGGCGGTGAGGCCGGAGGGGACTTTCGCGACGGTCGTCTTGCGGAACACCATGCCGCTGAGATGCAGTTGCTCCGCCTTCGTGAGCTGCTTGCCCGTGGCGTCCTTGTAGTCGCTCTTCAGGTCGGCACCGAGCTTGTTCGCTATCAACAGCTGCGTGGCCTCGGCCAGTTCGCCCTGACTGGGCGGCGGCTGCACTCCCTGGTCGCTCCGGGTGTCCTCCACCTTGCCGGTGTCGAGGTTCACGGTCTTGGTGATGACGGAGTCGCTCTTGTAGTCGTAGGAGACGACGTCCGCGCGGCGCTGTCCCGCGGCGGCGCCGGTCAGGCCCGGGTCGATCTCCGTCAGGTTCGTCGACAGGTGCTGCGGCCCCCGGTCGCCCTCCACGTCCCGGGCCTTCATCCGCAGGCCGTTGTTCCGCACCGCGAGATTCTCGGCGCGGTCGATCTCGGCGTCGGTGAGCGGGTCCCTGCCGACCCCCTTGTCCCCCTCTGCGGGGGCTGCCTCGACCTTGCCCGCCGGGGCCACCGCGTCCTGCTGCGCGGCCCCCGCGCGGGACGCACCCCCCGCGCCCCCTCCGTCGTCCGGCAGGCCCACGGCGACGGCCACAGCGGCCCCCGTGACCGCGAGGGCCACCGTCGCCACCAGCTTCCCGAGATGTCTACTAGCCAGCTCGCGCACATCTACCCCCTGCTTCCCCGGCAGTCCCACGCGCGGGCATACCGGAATTACGTGGTCTTCATGTAAGAGGGACCCAACTCGTAGGTGGTTCCGCCACTTTCGGGGGAGAGACTGACTGATGTCGCCCGGACCGCCGGGCCGGAAGTGGAAGAGTCGTCACCATGCAGGTCTGGCCTGGACAGGCGTATCCGCTCGGCGCCACGTACGACGGCGCCGGTACGAACTTCGCGGTCTTCTCGGAAGCCGCGGACCGAATCGAGTTGTGCTTGTTGCACGACGACGGGTCGGAGACCGCCGTGGAGTTACGGGAATCCGACGCGTTCGTCCGGCATGCCTACCTCCCCGGGATCATGCCGGGGCAGCGGTACGGCTACCGTGCGCACGGTCCCTACGAGCCCGCGCGCGGTCTGCGCACCAACTCGGCGAAGCTGCTCCTCGATCCGTACGCGCGCGCCATCAGCGGGCGCATCGACTGGACGGAGGCCGTGTACGGATATCCGTTCGGCGCACCGGACGAGCGCAACGACCTCGACTCGGCGCCGCACATGATGGCGTCGGTCGTGGTGAACCCGTACTTCGACTGGGGCGACGACCGCCCGCCGCGCACCGATTACCACGAGACGGTGCTCTACGAGGCCCACGTGAAGGGCCTGACGATGCGGCACCCGGCCCTGCCGGAGGACCTGCGCGGCACGTACGCGGCGCTCGCGCATCCGGCGATCATCGATCACCTCACCGAACTGGGCGTCACCGCACTGGAGTTGATGCCGGTCCACCAGTTCGTCAACGATCACCGGCTGGTCGACATGGGCCTGAACAACTACTGGGGCTACAACACGATCGGCTTCTTCGCCCCGCACAACACGTATGCGTCATGGGGCGACCGGGGCGAACAGGTACTGGAGTTCAAGTCGGCGGTGCGGGCCCTGCACCAGGCGGGCATCGAGGTCATCCTCGACGTGGTCTACAACCACACGGCAGAGGGCAACGACCTGGGCCCGACGCTGTCCTACAAAGGCCTCGACAATCCGTCGTACTACAGGCTGGCCGAGGACCCGCGCTACTACGAGGACACCACGGGGACCGGGAACTCGCTGCTGATGCGGTCCCCGCACGTGCTCCAGATGATCATGGATTCGCTGCGCTACTGGGTGGAGGAGATGCACGTCGACGGGTTCCGCTTCGACCTGGCCGCCACCTTGGCGCGGCAGTTCCACGAGGTGGACCGACTTTCGTCGTTCTTCGACCTGGTGCAGCAGGACCCGGTGGTCTCCCGCGTGAAGCTGATCGCGGAGCCCTGGGACGTCGGCGAGGGCGGTTACCAGGTGGGCAACTTCCCGCCCCTGTGGACCGAGTGGAACGGCAAGTACCGCGACACCGTGAGGGACTTGTGGCGGGGCGAGCCGCGCACGCTCGCCGAGTTCGCGGGCCGGATCACCGGCTCCTCGGACCTCTACCAGGACGACGGCCGTCGTCCTCTGGCGTCCATAAACTTCGTGACCTGCCACGACGGCTTCACCCTGCACGACCTGGTGTCGTACAACGACAAGCACAACGACGCCAACGGTGAGGACAACCGGGACGGGGAGAGCCACAACCGGTCGTGGAACTGCGGCGCCGAGGGTGCGACCTTCGACGCGGACGTACTGGATCTCCGGGCCCGCCAGATGCGTAACTTCGTCGCTACGTTGATGCTGTCGCAGGGCGTGCCGATGCTCAGCCACGGCGACGAGTTCGGACGCACCCAGGGCGGCAACAACAACGCGTACTGCCAGGACAACGAGGTGGCGTGGGTGCAATGGGCGGATTCCGACGCCCCGCCCGAGCCCTTCCTGGAGTTCACGCGCGCGATGGTGCGGCTGCGCCGCGAGCATCCGGTGTTCCGCAGGCGCCGCTTCTTCCACGGCCGCCCGGTGGAGGGCACGCACGACGAGTTGTCGGACATCGCCTGGTTCACTCCGGAAGGCGAGGAGATGACCCAGCAGGACTGGGGGGCGGCGCAGGCCAGCGCGCTCTCGGTGTTCCTGAACGGCAACGCGATCTCGGAGCCGGGCCCGCGCGGCGAGCGCATCATGGACGACTCGTTCCTGCTGCTGTTCAACGCTTCACCGGAGGAGCTGGAGTTCGTGGTGCCGGTGGATCACGGCCGTCAGTGGCAGGCGGTCGTCGACACGGCGCTGCCGAGCGGGCTGCCCGCGGACGACGGCCAGAAGGTGCAGGCGGGCGACCGGCTGATGCTGGCCGGCCGGAGCCTCACGGTGCTGCGACGGCCCGCGTAGGGCCTGCCCTCAGAGTGCCTGGAGGGGCCGTACGCGCAGCGCGACGACGAAGGCGAGGGCCGCCGCCGCGCTGCCCACCGCGAACGCCACGGCGGGCCCGTGGGCCTGTGCGAGCCGGCCCGCCACGGCGAGCGTGACGGCCTGCCCGCCGACGAAGGCGCTCGCGGCGACCGTCATGCCCTCGGCGAGCCGTTCGCGGGGCACGGCCCGTTCGGTGAGCCCGAACCCGGTGATCAGGTTCGGGGCGAAGAGGGCGCCGAAGACGGTCACGGCGGCGTACAGGAGCGGCATGGTGTGGGTGACGGTCAGCGGCAGCGAGAGGAGGGCGGCCGCGCCGGTGGCGACGCGCCAGCGGACGGGGAGCGCGAGCCGCTCGGGCACAGCGGCCATCGACAGGCCGACGACGGCGCTCATGACACCCATCGCGGCGTAGACGAGGCCTGCCTGGTCCTCGTGGCCCAGTTCCTGCGTCAGCGCGGTGATCCCGGCGCCGCAGCCGCCCAGGAGGACGCCCAGCAGGACGAGTCCGACGCGCACGAGGTGCACCTGGCGCGGCATCCGGGCCCGGTCGCCCCGCGCGCGTGGCCGCGCGTCCGCCGCGGTACGGGGGGCGGCGGTGGCCGTGGGGTGCAGCGCGAACCCGGCGCCGCAGAGGGCGACCAGCAGGGCTGCGGCCCCGAACGCGTAGGCGGGGTGCGCCACCACGGAGGCGATGCCGATGAAGGCGGGGCCGAGGACGAAGGAGAGTTCGTCCATGGTGGACTCCAGCGACAGGACGGCGTTCACGACCCGTTCGTCCGCCCCCTCGCGGCGCACGAGCGCGACCCCGCGGGCGCGCGCGAGCGGCCCGACACCGGGCACGGTGGCGCCCGCCAGGATGCCGAGAGCGACCAGGAGAAGCGTGGGCAGGCCGTACAGCGCGCCGAGCGTGTAGGCGGCTATGGCGGCGGAGTTGAGCAGCGCGAAGGCGAGCACGACCGGGCGCTGGCCGTGCCGGTCGGCCAGGCGCCCCACAAAGGGCCCCATGGCGACCTGGCCGAGCGCGAGGGCGCAGGCGACGGTGCCGCCGGTGGCGAGCGAACCGCTGGTACGGGTCACCAGCAGCACGCTGCCGAACTGAATCACCGCGACGGGCAGCCGCCCGAAGAACGAGACGACCGGAAGCAGCCGGCCGGTCACCGCGATCACCTGACGGTACGTATCGAGCGCGCTGGGCGCTTTCACAGCTGAGCTGGGCGTGGTGGATGTGCTGGGCGTGCTGGGCTTGCTGTTCATCGGATGACGCTAACGACACGCGACGCGCCGCCCGCATGTGGTGAACGCACGAAAGGCGGCGGTGGGGGTAAGTAGATTCGCATGACGCCTCAGCACCCGACGGCCACCTACCGGCTCCAGCTGCAACCGGATCTCGGCTTCGCCGCGGCCGCGGCCGCGGTCCCGTATCTGGCCTCCCTGGGGATCTCCCATCTGCATCTGTCGCCGGTCCTGGAGGCCGTGCCCGGCTCGACCCACGGCTACGACGTGGTGGACAGCGCACGCGTACGTGGCGAACTGGGCGGCGAGGACGGCCTGCGGGCACTCGCCCGGACGGCCCACGAGCACGGGCTCGGCCTTGTCGTGGACATCGTGCCCAACCACATGGCCGCCGCCGTGCGCCACAACCGGCAGCTGTACAAAGTACTGCGCGACGGACCGTCGTCCCCGTATGCGCGCTGGTTCGACATCGACTGGCAGGCGCAGGACGGCCGGGTCCTGATGCCCGTCCTGGCTCATCACATCGGCGACGAACTGCCCCACTTCGAGGTGGACGGCGACGTACTGCGTTACTACGAGCACGAGTTCCCCCTGCGCGAGGGCACCCGTACGCTGCCGCTGCCGGAGCTTTTGGACGCCCAGTGGTACCGCCCGGCCTGGTGGCGGCTGGCGCGCACGGAGCTGAACTACCGGCGCTTCTTCACGATCTCCGACCTGATCGCGGTGCGCGTGGAGGACCCCGAGGTCTTCGACGCGACCCACGCGACCGTCCTGCGTCTCCTGCGCGAAGGCGTCGTCGACGGTCTGCGCATCGACCACCCCGACGGGCTCGCCGACCCGGGCACCTACTTGCGGCGGCTCAGCGACGCGACCGGCGGCCGGTGGACCGTCGTCGAGAAGATTCTGGAGGACGACGAGCAACTGCCCGCCGCCTGGCCGGTGGCCGGCACCACCGGCTACGACGCGCTGCGGCACATCGACGGCCTGTTCACCGACCCGGCGGGGGCGGATGAGCTCCTCGGCCTGTTCCGCCGGTTCACGGACGTCGCGGCCGACCGGGGCGGCCAGTGGGCGGCGACCGTGCGCCGCGCCGCCCTCCGGGTCGTCACGCACGAGCTGGCCACCGAAGTGGACCGGCTGACCCGGGAGGCGGTCGAGCTGTGCGCCCTGACGCCGGAACTGCGCGACCACGCTCCCTGGGCGCTGCGCACGGCCCTGCGCGAGCTGCTGGTGCGCGTCCCGGTGTACCGGCCGTACGTGGCGGGGGGCGTCGATCCGGAGACGGTCCTGACGGCCTCCGACGCGGCCGACGCGAAAGCCGTGTTCACGGTGCCCGAGGAGGCTCGCGCTGTCGACGCCGTACGGGGTCTCGCGCTCGGCCGGCACGGTGACGGCCCCCGGCACACGGCGTTCCGGGCGCGGTTCGCGCAGACCTCGTCGGCGCTGCGGGCCAAGTCGGTCGAGGACACGGCGTTCTACCGGCACACGCCGCTCCTGTCGGCTCTGGAGGTGGGCGGCTGTCCCCGTAGCCCGGCGGTCCCGGCCGGGGCGTTCCACGCGTACTGCGCGCGTGTGCAGCGGGCCTGGCCGTACACGTCGACGGTGCTGTCGACCCACGACACGAAACGCAGCGCGGATGTCCGGGCGGGCATCGCGGCGCTCACCCAGTGCCCCGACCGGTGGGAGACGCTGCTGGCCCGGGTGACGGAGCGGACCGCCCACGGCGGCAGCACCAGCGCCCCGGACCCGCAACTGGCGTGGGCCGCCTGGCAGACCGTGGCAGGACTCGGCCCCGCGGACCCGGAGCGGCTTCAGGAAGCATTGCTCAAGCACGCGCGCGAGGCGGGCCTGTTCACCACGTGGACGGAGCAGAACGCCGCCTACGAAAGCGCGCTGCGGGCCTTCGTGGCGTCCGGGCCGTGCGGCCCGCCGGGAGACGAGGTGCTGCGCTTCATGGCGGAGCTTGCGCCCCACGTGCGGGCGAACATCCTGGGCGCGGCCCTGGCCCACCTCACGATGCCGGGCGTACCGGACCTGTACCAGGGGACCGAGTACGAGTACCGCGCTCTGGTGGACCCGGACAACCGGAAGCCCGCGTCGTTCGACGTGAAGGAGCGCGGCGCGCTCTCCGAGGAGAAGGCGGCACTCACGAGGGCGGCCCTGCGCCTTCGGAAGGAGCACCCGGACTGGTTCGGTGGCGCGGCGGCCTATGAACCCTTGTCCGCGGAGGGGGCGGCCGAGGGGCACTGCGTTGCCTATGTGCGCTCGGGCCGTGTGGTGGTGGCGGTGACCCGGCTGTCCCTGCGGCTGGCCGAGGCCGGCGGATGGCGGGACACGAAACTCAGGCTCCCGGAGGGCGAGTGGACCGAACTGCTCGACTCCGAACGGAAGTTCAGTGGCCAGGCGCGCGTGGCGGACCTGTTCGGGCGCTTGCCGGTGGCACTGCTCGTCCGGTCCGAAGTCAGCGCAGAGGTCGGCTCAGAGGTCGGCTCAGAGGTCGGCTCAGAAGTCGGCTCAGACGTCAGCTCAGACGTACGTGAAGAGCGGCAGGAGACCGGGTGAGCAGCCCCTCGGGGACGGGCCGGAACCCGGGCGCCCAGGACACGCCGGGCAGCGCGTCGAGCAGGGCGTACAGGCCCGATTCGGCGGTGAGGCGCGCGAGTTGAGTGCACAGGCCCTCGCTCAGGGCCGCGCCGAACGCTTGCCGCCCGGGTGCCGCGCGGAACATGTCGTAGCGGTCGGGGTCGGTGAACCGGTCGGCGTCCCGGCCCGCCGAACCGACCAGGCACGCCACGGTGGCGCCCGCCGGTATCGTGCCGCCGCTCACCGCGACCGGCGCGAGAGCGCGGCGCAGCACGATGTGCACGGCCGGGTCGTGGCGCAGCGACTCGGCCCAGGCCGCGCCCGCCAGGTCGGGTCTCGACCGCAGGAGGGCGAGCTGTGCCGGATGGTCCAGGAGGTTGGCGAGGAGCGAGGCCAGGGCCCGGTCGGTGGCTTCGCCGCCCGCGTCGAGCAGGTTCGCGACGACACCGGTGACCGCGTCGTCGGACAGCGGCCGCCCGTCGGCCCGCGCGGCGCACAGCACCGACAGGAGGTCGTTCCGCGGCTCTGCGCGGCGGCGTACGACGTGGGGCCGCAGAAAGACGCCCAGACCGGCGGGGACGGCGCCGCGGCGGGCCGGGCCGGTGCGGCACCAGTCGGTGACGCGGGCGGTGTCCTCGTGGGGCAGGCCGAGCGCCGCCACCACCGCGGCGGCGGGCAGCCAGTGGCAGAACTCCTCGACCAGGTCGGCTTCCCGTCGACTGCTGAGGCGGCGGGCAAGTACATGGGCCGTACGGTCCGCGCCCGCCTTCAATGCGGCCAGCGCGCGCCCCTGCAGGGCCGGGGAGGCAAGGGCGTGATGCGCGGTACGTGTGGCCTCTTCCAGGTGGGCGGAGTCGCGGCCGGAGGGTGGGGCGACCATGCGGGGGTCGGTCAGCGCCGCACGCACATCCACGTAGCGGCTCAGCAGCCACGCGCCGAAGGGCTCGTCCTCGAAGAGCGGGTGGGCGTCGCGCAGGGTGCGATACAGCGGGTACGGGTCGCGGGCCACGTCCGGGTCCGCGAGGCTCGGCGGCGGCGCGGGGGCGCGGCGCGCGTGCGGGCCCGGGGCGCTGGGACGTATGGCCGGGCCTGAAGGGCACAGCACCGCGGGGCTCCCCTCTGAGCCGGTATGCGCACCGGTTGCTGCGCGCGACTCTTCCCAGGGCACCACCGGGGGCGCCGGCCCGCAGTCCTCGTACGGCCGTACGGGTGACGACAGCGCCTCGCGCGCAGGGCGGTCGGGCGTCCGTGGCCGTGCGCCGCGCACCCGGCAGGAAGCGTCCGGCGGGTCCCGGCTCCGAAGCCGCGCGGAGGCCCCGGGGGGGGCGTGCCGCGGCACCTCCATGCACGCTTCACGCTGTCCGGGACCGTCATCGAGACGCGCCGCCCGCGCGCGAGGCGTAGCCTGCACCAGCAATGAGCCGCGCTACACGCCTTCTTGACAGGTGCGGCCGGGCGTGGGGTACTGCGGGTGCTGACGCCGGGAGCACCAACGGGGGTGAGTCATCTGACGGATCAGCGGTACCCCACCTCGGCCGAACTGGCCCAGTCAGCGCGGGAGCTGGCTGCCCACCGACCCGACCTGTGCCGGATACGCCAGGTCGGCACGTCGCGTGCCGGCCGCCCCCTGCATCTGTTGTCCGTCGGGCACGACCTGCGCACCGTCCTGATCGTCGCGGGCGCGCACGCCAACGAACCGACGGGCGGCCTCACTGCGCTGCACCTGGCCGAACAGGCGTTGCACGAACCGTCGCTGAGAGCAGACAGGTCGTGGCACTTCCTGCTGTGCGCCGACCCGGACGGCGCCTCTCTGCACCGCACACCCGCTCCGCGCACCCTGCTCGAGTACCACCGGCACTTCTTCCGCCCCGCGGGCCCCGAGCAGCCCGAGTGGTCGCCGTCGGTGCTCCCTCCGGACCGACTGCCGCCCGAGACGACGACGCTCACCGGCGTCATCGACGAGCTGCGGCCCTACCTCCAGGTGTCACTGCACGGCACCGAACTCGGTGGCAGCTGGGTGCAGTTGACCCGGGACATTCCGGGGCTCGCGGAGGCGTTCGCGAAGTCGGCTGCCGAGCTGCACATACCGGTGGAGACAGGAGCGTCGGACGCGGCGGGCTGGCCGACGTCCGGGCCGGGGGTCCATGTGATGCCCGACCCCGACGTACAGGCCGCGTTCCCGAGCCTGCCCGACGACGCCCGGCACTCCACCTGGCACCACGCCCACCGCTACGGCGGCTCCACGGCGATCGTCGAGGTGCCGATGTGGGCCAGCGACCTGGTGGACGACCCGGCGCCGCATCCGGCGCCCGAGCGGGCGCTGCGGCGCATCTCGGCGCGGCTGAGCCGGGACACCAGGCTCGTGGAGGAGATCCTCATGGAGACCCTGCCCCGCCTGCCCGACACCACGGGACCGCTGCTGCGGGCGGCCCGCTGGGCCCTGAGCCTGGTGCCGGGTCTGGCGGACGACTGGCTGCAACCGCCGCCGCCGGACGCGACGATGGCGTACGTCGGCAGCATCGACGCGTTCGCCCGGCGCCTCCCGTTGCGGGCCGCCGCGATGCTGCTGCGGGTCCTGGAGGAGGCCCAGGATCCGGCCACGCCCCGCCTCGACGCGCTCGTCACCCGTTGGTGCGAGGTGTACGCGGACCGGTTCGGGGCGCGCTGGGTGCCGGTGGCCCACCAGATCGAGCACCAGGCACGGACGACGATCGCGGCGGTCCGCCACGCCCAGGAGGGGTGATCCCACGGATCAGCCGGACCCGTAGGCGTGGGGCGGCCGGTCCTGTGCGTCAGCTGATCGCGAACAGCGATCCCGTGGAGGCGGTCATCGCGCACTCGTTGGCGAAGTTGCGGGCGTAGGCGACGCGGCGGCCGTTCCACATTCCGTAGGCGAATGCCGTGACCGGCTTGTAGATCATGGGACAGGACGTCTCCACGGCGCGGATCTCCGCGATGCTGCCCTTGGCGAGCGCCAGCTCGGCGCAGGCCCGCGCGGCGTGCGGGTGGCTGCCCGCCGCCCTCGGGGAGCAGCGCAGCAGCGTGTCGTTGACGGCTCCGACAGCGGAGTCGCCCTGCATGACGGCCACGTGGACCCAGTTGCCGGGCGGCGTCTGCCGCGGGGCGGCCTGCGCCGTGCCGGCCGCCGTGCCGAGCAGGGCGCCGACGGCCGCCAGGGCCAGCAGGGCGGTGCGTACCTTCCGGGCCGAAGCCGGGACCGAGACAAGAGCCATGGATGTCACCGTTCGTTCCTCGCGTTCAGGAGCGCGCGGGCAGTCGCCCCGCACCGGTGAAAGCATCGACACGGCGAGGCCCGCGATTCACCTGGTACGGGGCGCCATCCACCCGAACGGGATGCCGGGAACGGTCAGTCGGCGGACAGCCGGGCTCAGTTCGCGGACAGCCGGAACGACATGTGGCCGAAGCCGACCTGGTCGCCGTCCTGGACGACGGCGGCGCCGGTCACCCTGCGCCCGTTCACGGACGTCCCATTGGTGGAGCCGAGGTCACGCAGTACCCACATGCCGCCCTGGCGGGTCAGCTCGGCGTGCACCCGGGAGACCGTGTCGTGGCTGAGTCGCAGTCCGTTGGCCGGGTCGCGGCCGATGCGCAGGGGGTAGGGGTTGCCCTGCGGGGGCAGCAGCAGCTTGGGCAGCCGCTCGACGGTCCAGGCCCTGCGCAGTCGTACGGTGAATCCGGAGACCGCGCCCACGGCGCCGAGCACCGCCCGCGACCAGCGGTTCTCATGGCGCAGGTCGGCGGTGAGCGCGTCGAGTTCGGCGGGCCTTCGGGCGGCGAACGCCAGCTCCATGCGGCGCACGAACGTGTCGTGCGAGAGCCGTCCGAGCGCGGCGCCGTCCCTGAGCACCTTCAGCGCACGATCCCGCTCGGCGTCGGTCAGCCGCGCCGGGTACGTGTGGTGTTCAAAAGAGGACGTCACGCCTGTGATTGTCGGGCAGTGCGGCCGGAGTGTCCAGAAAAAGAGGGGCGTCACGGGCGTGCCCGCTGTTACGTTCGCCCGGCCGCGGCCACGAACAGGCCGCCCCAGAAGGAGAGTTCTTGACCTCTGCACCGAAGGCGCCGGACGACCTGGTGGTCCGCCCCCTCACCGAGGACGACGCCCACCTCTTTCGCGCGATGGACGATCCCGGCCTGGTCGGCCGCGTCATCACCGGAGTCGACTACCGCACCGTCGCCGAGGGCGGCGACTACGACCCGGCCTGGACGTGGGTGGCGCTGCGTGCGGGACGCGTGGTCGCGCGAGCCGCCTGGTGGGGCGGCCCGGACGACGAGAAGCCGGTGAACCTGAACTGGTTCGACGTGCCCGACGACGACATCGAGGCGGGTGTCGCCCTGCTGGAGCAGGCCCCGTACGACGTCGAGTACGAGTTGATCCTGCCCGCCGACTGGACGGAGCGCCCCGAAGCGCGGGCGGCCGCCGAGGCGCGCATGGAAGCGGCACGGCGGGCGGGTATGCGCCTCCTTGTGGAGCGTTTCCGCTACCGCTGGACACCGGAGAACGGTCTGCCGGAGCGGCCGGGGCGCCTGGAGTTCCGGCCCGAGCCGGACGACGCCGTCGTCCTGGACGTGCTGCGCCGCGTGCACTCGGTGACGCTCGACGCGCACGCCCTGCTCGCTATCGAGCAGGGCGGTATTGATCAGGCCGCGCAGGAAGAGCTGGACTTCTTCCACTGGTGTCCGTCGCCGCGCGAGTGGCTGCAGTTGGCCTACACGCCCGACGGGGAACTCGCAGGTATTCATGTGCCCGCGTACAACCGGACGGGGCCCTGCATCGGCTTCATCGGGGTGGTGCCCGAGCAGCGCGGACATGGTTACGCGTACGACCTTCTGGCCGAGTCGACGCACTTCCTTGTCGAGCGCGGCGCGGATGCCATCGACGCTGCTACGGATGAGGGCAACTTCCCCATGGCGGCGAACTTCAAGAAGGCCGGGTACCCGGTGACGCAGAAGCGGGTCCACTGGGTGTGACCGGACCCCGGCCTCGCGAACAAACGGCCTCGCAAGGAAACGGCCTCGTGAAGAACCGGCCGCACCAGAACCCGGACTTACAAAAGTGCGGAACCAGTAGTGGTGAATTCCCGGCGGAACGATCACGCCTGACGCACCATGGACGCGTCGTCACTGTCGGCAGACATCCGGCTACGAGGGGGAACCGACCGTGCAGTTCGAGGTGTGGGCACCACAGGCCGAGCGAGTCACGCTCCATTGCGACGGCGCCACGCGCGCGTTGGAGCGCGATCCGGACCGTGCGGGATGGTGGGCGGGGCGGGACGACGCCCAGGACGGGACGCGGTACGGGTTCGCGCTGGACGACGGTCCCGTGCTGCCCGACCCGCGCTCGCGCCGCCAGCCGGACGGGCCCGACGGGCTCAGCGCGGTCGTCGACCACAAGCAGCACGAGTGGCGCGGCGACTGGGCGGGGCGTGATCTGACCGGAGCGGTCCTGTACGAGCTGCACGTGGGCACGTACACGAAAGAGGGCACGCTGGACGCGGCCGCGGCTCGACTCGGCCATCTGGCCGCACTCGGCGTCACGCACGTCGAGCTGATGCCGCTGTGTCCCGTTCCCGGCCGGCACGGCTGGGGGTACGACGGGGTCAGTCTGTGGGCCGTGCACGAACCGTATGGCGGCCCCGAGGCGCTGAAGCGCTTTGTCGACGCGGCGCACGAGCTCGGTCTCGGTGTCGTCCTCGACGTCGTGCACAACCACCTGGGCCCGGCGGGCAACTATCTGGCCGCGTTCGGGCCCTACTTCACGGACACGCACCACACGCCGTGGGGCAGCGCCGTGAATCTGGACGCGCCGGGCTCGGACGAGACGCGCGCCTTTCTTCTCGGCAGCGCGCTGGCCTGGCTGCGCGACTACCGCATCGACGGTCTGCGCCTCGACGCGATCCACGAGCTGCACGACCAGCGTGCCCTGCCCTTCCTGGAGGAGCTGTCGGCGGCCGCGGACGAGCTCGCGGGCCGGCTCGGCCGCCCGCTGTTCCTGATCGGCGAATCCGACCTGGCCGACCCACGCGTCATCACGCCCCGCGCCGACGGCGGCCTCGGCCTGCACGCGCAGTGGAACGACGACGTCCACCATGCCGTGCACGCGGCCGTGACCGGTGAACAGCAGGGCTACTACGGCGACTTCGCGCGCGAGCCACTGGCCGCCGTCGCCAAGACGCTGACGCGCGGTTTCTTCCACGACGGCACCTACTCGACGTTCCGCGGCCGCCACCACGGCCGCCCCGTGGACCGCGCCCGCATCCCGGCGCACCGCCTGCTCGCCTATACCCAGACCCACGACCAGGTCGGCAACCGCGCCCAGGGCGACCGGCTCGCCGCCACCGTCTCACCGGGCCTGCTCGCGTGCGCGGCCACGCTGGTCCTGACGAGCCCGTTCACACCGATGCTGTTCATGGGCGAGGAGTGGGCGGCGAGCACACCGTGGCAGTACTTCACGGACCACACCGACCCGGCGCTCGCCGATGCCGTACGCACGGGCAGGCGACGGGAGTTCGCGGCGCACGGCTGGGCGGAGAAGGACATCCCGGACCCGCAGGACCCGGCCACGCGCGAGCGGTCCTGCCTCGACTGGTCGGAACCGGAAGCGGGTCACCACGCGCGCGTACTGGCCTGGTACCGCGACCTGATCGCCCTGCGCCGCGCCCGCACCGACCTGCGGGATCCGGATCTGGCGGCGGTCAAGGTCGCCTACGACGAGAAGGCCCGCTGGATCGCGTACCGCCGGGGCGACCTCCGGGTGGCGGTGAACCTGTCGGGGCGGCCGGTGTCGATCCCGCTGGGGCGGCCGGTGGCCCAGGTCCTCGCGGCATGGGAGCCGGTGCAACTGCCCGGGGACGACGGGGCGTTGACGGTCCCGGCGGAGTCGTGCGTGGTCGCTGTCGCGCCGTAGGGGGATGAGGTTTCGTCGTCGGGTGCGGCCCGGTGTGGACTTCTCGCGCCGTTCCCCGCGCCCCTGAGAGGCGCACTTCGTGCGCCATCTCAGAGGGCCCGTGCTCGCCGCCTCAAGGGTGCGGGGAACTGCGCGACCGGCCCCCACCGGGCGGCACCCGGCGACGAGACCGCCCGGAGGACGAGAAGCCGCGCACCAGCTCAGCCCTCCGACACCAGCTCCAAAAGGATCGGCTCCCAGGCCCGCTCCAGCTGGGCCCGCAAAAGGGCCACGGGACTGTCGGTGTTGGGCCCGAAGAGCCGGTCGGCGAGCCGCACCAGGGCGCCGCACCGGGCCAGCCACAGGCCCCGCAGACAGACCCGGGGCCCGTACCCGGCCAGCGTCGCGGAGCGCACCGCCGCCCGCGCGCCCACCGCGATCGCGAGCCCCGCGATGTCCTCGGCCGGGTCACCGACCACCGCGTCGGCCCAGTCGAGAACGCCGCGCACACGGCCGTCCTGCGACACGGTCAGATGCTCGCCCTTCAGGTCGTGGTGGACGAGCACCGCGTCCGACTGCGGACCGAGCTGGGCGACGGCCTGAGGCGTCAGCTGGGCGAGCCTCGCCGCCTCGAACTCGTCCGCGTCGGCGAGCATGCCGGCCGCGGCCTCGGCCGTCCGCCGCAGGTTCTTCAGGGAGCGCGGCGCCACCTTCGGGACGCCGAGCGGCACGGCCCGGGTGGCAGGCACCGCGTGCAGGCCGGTGAGCAGCCCCGCGAGATCCTCCTCGCCGGCCGCGGTGACGTCGCGGACCTCAGCGGACTCGCCGGACAGCCGGGTGTCGAGGGTGTAGGCGAGGCCGGGCGCCCACTCCCCCGCCGCGACGGACGCGGGCACGGCGACGCCTACGTAGGGGCGCAGCAGGTCCCGCAGCCGCACTTCACGGCGCAGGCGCTGCGACACCGGCCTGTCGGGGGCGATCCGCAGTACATGCCGGGTGCCCACCCACCAGGTGGAGTGCTCGCCGCCCTCGGTCACAGGGCGCACCTCGGCGCCGCCGCTGTCCGGGAGCAGTGTCCCCAGAAGGCGGCGCACCGCCGCTGCGGTGGGCTGCTCCGGCGTCGGCGGCATCGTCGGTCAGCCCACGATCGCCAGGTCCCGGGCGGTGGAGTTGAGGCGCTTCCCGCCGTCCTCGGTGACGGTGACGATGTCCTCGATGCGGACGCCGAAGCGGCCGGGCAGGTAGATGCCGGGCTCGACCGAGAAGCACATGCCGGGGACGAGGGGCTGCTCCTCGCCCTCGACCATGTACGGCGGTTCGTGCGTGGACACGCCGATGCCGTGGCCGGTGCGGTGGATGAAGTACTCGCCGTACCCGGCGTCGGTGATGACCTTGCGGGCGACCCGGTCGACGTCCTGACAGGCGATGCCGGGCCGGACGGCGTCGCAGGCCGCGGTCTGCGCCTCGCGCACGATGTCGTGGACGCGCCGCTCCTCGTCGGTGGGCTCGCCGACGTGCACGGTACGGCTGGTGTCGGAGCCGTAGCCGTGCTTGAGACCGCCGAAGTCGAGGACGACCATGTCGCCGTCCTGGACGACGCGGTCGCCCGGCGCATGGTGCGGGTTGGCGCCGTTGGGACCGGAGCAGACGAGAGTGAAGTCGACCTGCTCGTGCCCGAACCGCCCGAGCAGGTCGGCGAGTTCACGGGAGATGTCGATCTCCTTGCGCCCTGCGAAGGGAACCTTCTTGATCTCCTCGTACGTAGCGTCGGCGGCGGCACCCGCGGCTGCGAGGCGCTCCAGCTCGGCGGCGTCCTTGACCCCGCGCAGCATCGGCAGGGCCTCGGTGAGGGAGACGTACGAGGTGTCGGGCAGGTTGCGCTGAAGACCGAGCAGGTGCATGGCCCAGGCGTTGTCGCTGACGCCGAAGCGACCCGAGTCCCCCTTCGACCTGAGCAGCGGAGCGGTGATCTCGTACGGGTCCCTGCCGTCGGTCCAGTCGCGCAGGGTCATCGCGCCCGCGCCCGTGGCCTTGGCGGCGTCGGGTGCTTCCAGGGCGGGCACGATCAGGGTCGGCTCCTGCCCCGCGGCGAGCACCAGGAGGGTGAGCCGCTCGGTGTCGGCCGGCACCTGGTACCCGGTGAGCCACACCAGGTCGGGTCCCGGCGCGACGAGCACCCCCGCGAGCCCGGCGTCGGCCGCGGACTGCGCGGCACGGTCCATACGGGCCTTGTAGTCGGTGGCGCAGAAGGGCGCGGGCGTGCCGGTCGTCATGGCCGGGCCTCCGTTACGTAAGAACAAGAACGTCGAGAACAAGAACGTTGAGAACAAGGGGGACACCGGGCCACGGAGTCCACGGCAGCATCCTGCCCGGCCGCGCGGGACGGCGCGAGTCCGCCCCCGGCCATCGCCTCGGCCATCGCTCCGTCCATCACTTCCGTCACTCCGTCCGTCGTACGGTCACGCGCGCGTGCGGCATCAGCGATTGAGCCATTAATGGAAGGGCATTGCTGTGGCATTAGACCTAATGGTTAGATCGCCACTATCCGTTAAGGACCGAGGCCGACTCTTCTAAGGACGTACGCCATGCTCGTGCTGGCCCAGATAAGCGATCTGCATCTCGACGGTTCCCCGCGCGCCACCGAGCGGGCCCGCCGCGTACTGGACCATCTGCGGGCACTGCCGGGCCCGCTGGACGCGCTCCTGGTCACCGGGGACATCGCGGACCACGGCGCCGAGGCGGAGTACGAGGAGGCGGCCGGACTGCTCGGGCTGCACGACCCGGCGACGCCGTTCCCCGTCCTGCCCTGCCCGGGCAACCACGACAGCCGTGTCCCGTACCGCAAGGCCCTGCTGCGCGAACCGGGAGGCGACGGCCCGGTGAACCGTGCGCACCGGGTAGGCAGCGCGGTCGTGCTCATGTGCGACTCCAGCGTCCCGGGTGCGGACGACGGAACCCTGGACGACGAGACGTACGCCTGGATCGAGGAGGAGCTCGACGCGCTCGACGGCGAGACGCCCGTCCTGATCGCCTTCCACCATCCGCCCCTGGCCCTGCACCACCGGCTGCCCGACCGTTACCAACTGTCCCAACCCCGTTCTCTGGCACGGTTGTTGGAGCGTCGACCGGAGATCGTCGCGGTGATCACGGGCCATGCACACACCCCGGCCGCGACCACGTTCGCCGGGCGGCCGCTGGTCGTGGGGCCCGGCGTGACGTGGACGCTGCGGATGCCGTGGGAGGGCGAGCAGTTCGCAGACCGGGAGGCGCCGGTGGGCCTGGCCTTCCATGTACTGGACGACGAGCGGCGGTTGACGACGCATTTCCGCACGGTCTGAACCCGTCTTGACCGAACCGGACCGGCGTCACGTCACCACACCTGGAATCACCGCCAACGCCTGCCGCACACCATTGATGTGACGCACCGTCATAGTTAGCTGATGTCCCGGCCGGGCATCCGAGACGACAGCCGCGAGATCTCCGGCCGAGCCGATGCCCGCCGTGCCGAGACTCAACAGGATGTCGCCGCGCACCAGTCCGGCCGCGTACCCGGGTCCGGGGACGTGCACGGCGACGACGAGTGCGCCGGGCCCCTTAGGCGCGTCGACCACCTCCAGGCCGAGGCTGCCCCGCGCGACGGCTCGCGCCGGGGCCGGTGCCGACGCGCTCATGGGCGCCGATGCGTTCGCGCGCGGGGACGGTTTCGCCGGAGTCCCGGCGGCCGCCTTCTGTTGCATCTCGGCCAGTCTGCTCATGCCGATGACGGTGGCGCCGACGGTGCCGAGGCCCACTCCTGCCAGCACCAGGACCAGCGCGAACAACAGGCCCGTCAGCAGGCTGAACAGGCGGCTGCCGCGCCGCCGCGCGGCATGCGGGCGCCGGGCGGGCCGGGGGTCCTGGCCGGGCTTCCCGGGGGCGCGCCCCGGTGCGCCCGGCATGGGCTTGGGACGCAACACGGTGTGTTCCATGGCTCGCCGCCTCCGGTCCCTGGGTCACTCGCTCCGGCCACAGCCCTACCCTCCATGCCCTCCCGCGACGATCCCCGAACGAGTGAGAGTGCCGGACCCCGCTCGAATTCCCCGGCGTCCGCCCCGGCGTCCGCGCAGGTCAGCCGGTCGACTCGGTGAGCACCGCCGACGGCCTGACGGCGCCCACCGGTTCACCGTGCCCGAGGACCGGCGCCTCGGTGAGGGCGGACAGCCGCGGGTCGGAGTCGACGTCCACGCCGAGGTGGCGCAGAGCCGCGGTCATGACGACGGGCCGGGGCCGCTGACCGCCGTCGGCGATCTTCAGCGCGATGGCCGACCCGTTCGGCAGGGCGAGGGCGTAGACCCCCTCGGCCCCGTCCTTGGCGACGGCGCCGGGCAGGGCCCGCATGAGGTCCGTGACGTCACGGCCGGTGCCGCCGACGTACTCGGGGTGGGCGTTCATCGCGGCGGCGACCCGCGCTTCGGGGCTGCCCGCCGGAGCGGTCGCGATCCGGGCGAAGGCGCGGGCGAGGCCCGTGAGGGTGAGCGCGAACAGGGGCGCGCCGCAGCCGTCCACACCGACCGCCGTGGACTTCTCGCCTGCGAGGTCCTCCAGGGTGTCTTGCAGGGCGCGCTGGAGGGGGTGCCCGGGGTCGAGGTAGTCGTCGGTGGACCAGCCGGCGGCGACGCACGTGGCCAGCATGGCGGCGTGCTTGCCCGAACAGTTCATGGTGATGCGGGTCGGGCCGAGCCCGGCGGCCAGGTGCGCGGGCCCCGACACCGCGCCGATGGGGAGCGCCGCGGTGCAGCGCAGGGCGTCCTCGTCGAGTCCGGCGCCCGCGAGTATGCGCCGTACTCCGTCGAGGTGGAAGGCCTCGCCGGAGTGGCTCGCGCAGGCAAGGGCGAGCAGCTCGCCGTCGAGGTCGAGGCCCGCGCGGAGCATCCCGGCGCTCTGCAGCGGCTTGTTGGACGAGCGCGGGTACATCGGAACGTCGACAGGGCCCGCGGCCAGCACGGGGCGGCCGTCGGCGCCGAGGACCACGACGGCGCCGTGGTGCACGGACTCCAGGAAGTCACCCCGCCACACCTCGGCGAGCACGGGATACGCCTCCCGCTCGGGTGCGCCGGGTTCCCTCGCGTCTCCAACAGTCACGTCTCCGGCAGTCGCGTCTACGGCAGTCGTGTCTGCGCTGGTCGCGTCTACGGCGGTCGCGTCTACGGCAGTCGCGTCTACGGCAGTCATGCTCGTCCCCTTCGTTCGATCGGTCTCTCGATGCGGTTCGTGCGGTCTTCGCAGACTTTCGAACTGTCGACAGTTATCAGTTTCAGGCACCCGGTGTCGACAGTTGTCCGCAGAAGAAGACGATCAGCGGAAACCGTTGACAGCCGACCCTGTCCGCCTGTCCACTGTCGTCTGTCAACACTTTTACCGTTGACTGTCGACAGTTCGCGGGCCTCGGAGCCCGCGCCCCCAACCGGCCCCTCGCTCCTTGGAGGTTCCCGTGACCGGACTGGTCCACCGCGGCCTGGCGGGACAGATCGTGGAGATGCTGCGCGAGCGCATCCTCACCGGCGTACTGCCGCCCGGCAGCCGTCTCAACGAGGTGGAGATCGCCCGCGATCTGGGCATCAGCAGGGGCCCGCTGCGCGAAGCCATCGGGCAGCTGGTCAGTGAGGGCCTGCTGGCGCACGTCCCGAACAAGGGCGCCGTGGTCTTCGCCGCCCGCCCCGAGGACGTCGCGGCGCTCTTCGAACTGCGCTCGGCCCTGGAGTGCGCGGCGGCGCGGATGGCCGCGCACCGTCGCGAGGAGCGGGAGGTGACCCGCCTGCTCAAGGTGTGCGAGCGCTCCCGCAAGTCCCACGAGACGGGCCGCAAGCTCCCCTACAGCCTGGACCTGGATTTCCACCGGGCTCTGATGGAGGCGGCGCACAGCCCGCGGATCGCCGAGCAGGTGTGGCTGGTGCAGCAGCAGGTGATCGTGTTGCGCAGCGGCGTCACGTCGCGGCCCGCGCACACGGAGACGTCCCTTGCCGATCACGAGGCGATGGCGGAAGCGGTCGCGGACGGCGACGGTGATCTCGCGGCGAGCCTGATGGGGGCTCACCTCTCGCTGGTGGAGACGGAGTTGCTGCAGGCCATGCAGGCCGACTCCGGCCCCGGTCAGCCGCCGGCCGCGCACCACAGCGGGCACACCGGGCACACCGGGCACACCGGGCACACCGGGCCTGCCAGGCGTACCGGGCGCACCGCGCAGTGACACGGCAGCCCCGCCCTCGCGACCTGGGCCTGATACCGGGCGGCCTGCCGACCGGGCCGATGAACAGCCTCACGGATGTGCCGAGCGTCCGCGTCGGCCACGTCACGCTCGTACGCGATGACGCGGAGTCGTCGGAGTCGTCGGAGCCGTCGGTGCGCACCGGAGTGACCGTCGTCGTCCCGGCACCCGGCTCGGTGTTCCGTGACAAGCCGGCCGCGGGCCTCGAGGTCGTCAACGGGTTCGGGAAGGCGACGGGGCTGAGCCAGATCGCCGAACTGGGCGTGCTGGAAACCCCGTTGGCGCTGACCAACACCCTCGGTGTGGGCGCCGCCTTCGAAGGCCTGGCCCGGCACGCGCTGGACGGGCACCCGGAGATCGGCACCTCCACCGGCACCGTCAACCCGGCGGTCTTCGAGTGCAACGACGGCTGGCTCAACGACATCCGGGGCCTGCACGTACGCCCGCACCACATCGTCGAGGCGCTCGCCGCGGCGTCCGGCGGCCCCGTGCCCGAGGGGGCCGTGGGCGCGGGCACCGGCATGGTCTCCTTCGGCTGGAAGGCCGGTATCGGCTCCAGCTCACGCCTCGTCGACGCGGGTGACGGAACCCGCTTCACCCTGGGCGTCCTGGTCCTGGCCAACTTCGGCCTGGCCGAAGACCTCACCGTGCTCGGCGTGCCGGTGGGCCGCACCCTCACTCCTCAACAGGCGCGCGAGCAGGCCGAGTTCGCGCGCGGCGCCGGCTCCTGTGTCGTCCTCGTCGCCACGGACGCCCCGGCCGACGCCCGTCAGTTGCGCCGCATCGCGAGGCGCACGACCGTCGGCCTCGCCCGGACCGGCGGCATCGTCCAGCACGGCAGCGGGGAGTACGCGCTGGCCTGGTCGACGACGCAGCGCGTCCCGCACTCCCCGTCGGGCCCGGTCCGCCGGGCCACGGCCCTGGCCGAGGACGGCCCGCTCCTCGACCTGTTCTTCCGGGCGGCCGCCGACGCCACCGAGGAGGCCGTTCTCGGCGCCCTGCTCGCCGCCCTCCCGACGACCGGCGTCCGGGGCCACCACGCCCCCGCGCTCCCCGCGGACGATCTCGTCCGTCTGGTCGATCCCGTACGCCTCGGTCGGCCGGGCCGGTCGCCGCACACGCCGTGACCGAACCGGCTCACCTCCGCCAACTCACCTGACCCACATGACAGTTCAGCCTGCCGGGACAGCCGACGGGCCGCCCCGCCCTGCCCCCGACACCGCCCAATACTCCGAGTAACGCGAATACGCCGAACACTCCGAATACCCCGAATACTCCGAAAGGAGTGACCCGTGCCCGAGTCCGCCCCGGCAGAGACACCGTCCGCTCCGGCAGAGACACCCCGTCGCGTGCCGACCTTCGCCCAGGCCCTCACCCCCGTCGTCGTGATGATCGCGCTCCTGGTCACCGGCACGGTCGTCCTGGATCTCGCCCCCGTGATCCTGCTGATCGTCGCGTCGACGTTCGCGGGGGCCTTCGCCCTATGGCTCGGGGTGAGCTGGGAGGAGATGCTGACGGGCATCCGCCGCAAGATCGACTCGACGATGCCGGCGCTGCTGATCCTCATATCCATCGGCATGCTCACGGGCACCTGGATGATCAGCGGCACCATCCCGATGATCGTCGACTTCGGGCTCCGCGTGATCGCCCCGGACTGGATCGTCGTGGTGTCGTTCCTGGTCACCGTGGTGGTCTCCACGCTGACGGGGACGTCGTGGGGTTCGGTCGGCACGGTCGGTGTGGCGTTGATCAGCGTGGCGGGCGGTCTCGGCGCGTCGCTGCCGATGACGGCGGGCGCGATCGTCGCGGGCGCGTACTTCGGCGACAAGATGTCACCGCTGTCGGACACCACGAACCTCGCGCCGGTCGTCGCGGGCGCCAATCTCTTCGCGCACATCCGGCATCTGCTCTACACGACGGTGCCGGCCGCACTGGTCTCGCTGGTCCTCTACTTCCTCCTCGGTCTGACCCAGCACCCGAGCTCCACCGCGGGCACGAACAAGGACACGGAGGAGCTTCTCGACTTTCTCGGCAAGGCGTTCACGTTCAGCCCGCTGTTGTTCCTGCCGCCGCTGGTGGTCCTGGTCGGCGCGGTACTGCGCAAGCCGCCGCTGCCCACGATCATCCTGTCGTCGGTCGTCGCCGCGGTGCTGGGCGGCGTGGTGCAGGGCTTCTCGCTGAGCGATCTGAGCACGGCCGCGTCGGACGGCTTCAGTGTCGACATGCTGGCGGCCCACGGGTTCGACGCGCACTCCATTCCGGCCGCCGCTCAGACGCTGCTGAACCGAGGCGGCCTTGCCTCGATGACGAGCGTCGTCCTGATCGGCCTCGCCGGGTTCGCCTTCGCGGGCATCATCACCGAGGCCGGCTGCATGGACGTCCTGATGGCCCGCCTCCTCAAGCGGGTCCGGCGCACCGGCGGCATCGTCCTGGCGACGGTGGGCTCGTCGATCGGCGTGGCACTGGCCACCGGTACCTCGTACCTGACCATCCTCATCCCGGGCGAGGGCTTCAAGGAGGTCTACGCGCGCCACGGCCTGGAGCCGAAGAACCTCTCCCGCACCCTGGAGGACTCCGGCACGGTGATGGTGCCGTTGGTCCCGTGGAGCGAGGCGGGGATGTACATGTCCACCACGTTGGGCGTCGCGACGCTCTCGTACGCGCCGTACGCGTTCCTCTGCTACCTGGGCGCCGTGTTCGCGGTGATCTGCGGATACACGGGCTTCGGGATCGCCCGGAGCGCCCCGGCGCGCAGCCGGACCGCCACCGGGGATCCCGCGACCGATCCCGCGACCGGTCCCGCGACCGTCTAGGCCGCGTGGCCTCCGTGGCCGCCGCCGTGGCCGGCCCCGTGGTCGAACTTCATGGCCTCCTCGGGCATCACGACGAACGGCCGCATCATGCCCATGTCCTCATGTTCGAGGAGGTGGCAGTGGTACATGAAGCGGCCGTACGCCCCGTCGAACCTGCCCATGACGCGCAGCATCTGCCCGGGCAGGGCGCGGAACACGTCCTTGTGCCCCTGCTCGTTGGGCGGCAACGGGATCACGGTCGCAGGGTCGTACGTGACCGGCGCGACCGTGCCGCCCACGGTCACGTCGAAGCCGGCGGCGTCGTACGCGTCGCGGCCGAGGATCTGGAAGTCCGCCAGGTGGATGTGCATGGGGTGTACGACCGGCGGGTTCACCGCGAGGTTCAGGAAGCTCCACTGCTCGTAGCTGCCCTCGGCGACGGTGAAGCCGAGCCCGTCGTTGAAGGTCCGGGAGATCCGCCGGTACGTCTTCAACTGGCCTTTGTCATTGACGAGTTGAATGATGCCGTCGGCGGGGAGTCGGACGCCCGCGGGGTCCTCGACCTCCACCATCTCCCAGATCTCGGGATGTCCGCCGCCGCCCTTGGTCGCGGGCGGGGTCAGCACGATCAGCCGGTGCCCGTGCTCGATGTCGTGTGTCAGCTTCCGGAAGGAGCCGGAGAGCACCTCGGGCAGCGCGAACGAATCGGGTGCGCAGTTGTCGTCCACCCGGAACTCCAGCACGTGCGGATAGGGCACGTTGCCCGGCACGTCCGGCAGCCCCGGCGCCCGGTTCGGCCCCTTGTTGACCAGTCGCACCCGCCGCCCGGCGAGCGCCCCGAAGTCGATGAGCAGGTCCATCCGCTCGGCCGGGGCGACCGTGAGCGTCGGCAGCGCCGCGTCGAAGTCGACCGGCACGGGGCGCGGCAGCAGCCCGCCGTCGCTGCCGATCTGGTGGAGCACGCCCGGCACCGGCCGGCCGTGCTCGTCGATCAGGACCAGGTCGAAGATGCGGGCGTTCGACGCGTTCACCAGGCGGAAGCGGTGCCATGCAGCGTCGACCTCCGCGTACGGCCAGATCCGGCCGTTGACGGTGGTGTACGGGCCGGTGAACGGCAGGGTCACGGGCTTGCCGGTCTCCGCGTTCTTCGGGTCGACGACGACCGTCTTGTGCAGCAGCCGGCCGTTCAGCGCGCCGTCGGCGTCCGTGTCCAGGTTCCGGTCGGCGAGCAGCAGCGGTATCTCCCGTTCGTCGCATGGGAGTTGGAGTGCGTCCTCCTCGTCGTCGCGGATCAGGTACGTGCCGTAGAGGCCGGTGTGCACGTTCCACCGGGTGATGTTCATGGCGTGGTCGTGGTACCACCACTGCACGGCCTGATGGTCGTTCGGGTACTCGGCGAGCTGGGCGTCGCCGGATCCCACGGCGTTGTCGGCCCAGCCGTCGTTGCCGCCGCCGGTCTGCGCTCCGTGCAGGTGGGTCACGGACCAGGCGGGCAGCGCGGCGACGTCCGCGTTGGGCGGCACGCCGTCACGGCCGGGCCGGGTGCTCGGGTTCGGCGCCCCGATCGGCACCTCCACCGCCGTCACCGGGTACTCGCTGCCCTTCGGGATGCGGTTCGTCCAGGCGATCCGGATCCGCTGCCCGCGCCGCACCTCGATGGTGGGGCCCGGCACCGAGCCCTCGTACCCCCACATGAGGGTGGGCGGGAGCTGTGGGTGCAGGCGCTGCCAGGTGGGCCGCAGCGCGATCTCCGTCTCCTCGCGTACGTCGTCGGTGCCGGGCCGCAGGACGGGCGGAACCGTCAACGGCGCGATGTAGGGCGCCAGTTCGCCCGATCCGGCGGCGGCCCGGTCCGGTCCCGCCTGTGCGTCTGTTCCGGTCGACGTTTCGGCTGAGTTCGGTGCGTCCGTGGTGCGTTCGATGATTTCGGTCAAGGTAAGAACACCCCCGTGTGTTCTCGTCGTTCTCGACGTGTCCCCCGTTGTACGGCCGGTCAGTGGCCGCTCACCTCAAGAGACCCCCAGCGCACCGGTCAGGTTCCATGAAGGCCGCATTCCGGACGCGAAGGTTGCGCAACGGGGCGCGGCCGGGATCCGGTCCGGTACGAAGCCGTGGGTGCGGCTCGCCAGGTGATCGGCGCGGTAACGGTCCACCTTGCGGTGCCAGTTGAGGATGCCCGCCATCCAGTTCCGTAGTTCCTCGACGTAGCCGTCCAGTGCGGTCCGGGAAGCACGGGACAGCTTGAAGTCCTTGTAGAGGAAGGGGAGTTCGTGCGCGACGGTGTGCTCGAACTGCTGCATGCGCTGCGTCATGAGGTCGTGCACGATGCCGAGCGCCGTCGGATAGTCGATGCCGAAGAAGTTCTGCACGACGAGGATCCCGTTGTGGATCTCGCCCTCGTACTCGATCTCCTTCTGGTACGAGAACACGTCGTTGACCAGCATCGCGTAGTCGGCGGCCGAGTTCTCCAGGGCCCGGACGGGTCCGGTCCTGTACACCTCGGGCGGCACGGCGGGACCGTGGCCCATGCGGCACATGGACATGGTGAGGTCGGAGCCGAAGGTGGCGCGGCGCATCTCCAGGTAGTCGACGGGGTCGGGGATGCGGTTCTGGATCTGGTTCAGCACCTCCCACACCCAGCTCTCCGTCATGACGTCGACGGTGGCTTTGAAAGTGGTCCGCTGCTCCGCCGTCATCTGCGCGGTCGTGCGCGCCCACAGGTCGGCGAGGCCGCGCTCCATGGCGTTGGCCGGTGCCGGGACGGCTTCGTCCGCCAGTGGCATGCAGGCCGACAGGCGCTCGGTGCACAGCCTGGCCGCGGCGAGATCGCGCCGGTGCCCGAAGACCAGGGGGTAGTAGTCGTCCCCGTAGGTGCCCCAGGCGAGCCACTGCGCGCTGAGATCGAGGGCCTCGGGCGAGCTGTCCGGGCCGATGCCCGCGGAGCACAACGCCAGGTCGGCCGCGGCGAGCTTGTCCTCGTCCCAGACGCCTTCGCCGAGGATGCCCATGCGATGCGCCCAGGGGACGAGCCGTGCGCGCGCGCCGTCGAGCGCCGGGTTCAGCCGCACCTCGAACGGCATGTAGAAGTCGGGGAGCCGGGAGGGACCCACCTTCTGGTACGGCACGTGGGTGTACGCCCGCAGCCGCTCCGCCCCCACCGCGTCGAGCAGCGCGGGCACGTCGGCGGCGGCGGTGCCGAGCCCGGTCGGCCCACGCAGCGGCGAGGGCTCTTCGACGGCCCCCTTGTTCATGTACCGGCTCGACCGCCGGTGCCACTCGTGTCCGCCGGACTGCCAGTCCTGCAGCCCCCGGGTGTACGCGGCGACGGACTCGACCTCGTCCGGCGCGAGCCCCTTCTCCAGGGCGAGTGCGGGCACTTCGGTGAACGCGGTGTGCTCGAACTGGTGCAGGCGCGAGGTGAGCACGTCGTTGACGGCTTCCGCCGCCTCCTGCGTCGTACAGCCGAAGAAGGTCTCCAACACCAGGACACCGTTGGACAGTTCACCCTCGTCACGGACCTCGCGCTCGTACGAGAAGAGGTCGTTGCGCAGGTGCACGGCATCGGAGAACGTCTCCATCAGCACGCGCAGCGGCCTCGACTCGGCGACGGACGCGGGGACTTCGGCGGTCGCGTACTCCACGAGCCCCGCGGACCAGGGCGCACCGCCGACCTTCCGGCGCATCTCGATGTACTCGACGGGGTTGGAGACGCGGCCCTCGTTGATGTTGGAGAGTTCCCACATCGACTCGTTGAGCAGATGTTCGGTCGATGCGGCGAACCGCCGTCGCCAGTCGAGGGACATCGCGGGCACGGTGCGCCGCCACAGGTCGGCGAGGCCCGCCTCGACGGGGTTCGTCGGCTCGGGCACCGGGGTGTCGAGGTGCATGGGCATGAAGAGCGGCAGCCGGTCGAGGTGGGCCTTGCCGCCCTCCCGGTCGTTCGTGCGCTTGTACATGTCCAGGAAGTGGTCGTCGAAGAAGAAGACCCACACGTACCAGTCGGTGATCAGGGAGAGGGCGGGGCCGCCGCAGTCGGGATGCGTGTACGCGCACAGCAGACCGTAGTCGTGCGCGTCGAGGTCGCTCCGCTCCCAGACGCCGCTCCCCTCCAGCATGCCCATCTCGCGCGCCCACTCGGCCGAGTGGGCGCGCGCTTCGTCGAGGCGGGGATTGAGCCGCGCCTGATAAGGCATGTAGAAGCGCGGCAGGCGGAACGGCTGTGAGGACTGCTGAGTCATGTGCGCGGCCCTACCCAGGGCTTCCAACTGCCATCCACGGCGCGGCGCATGATCGTCCTATCGCGTGAACGACGAACGCGTGAACGACGAATGAGCGGGGTCCTCCGGGGAAGCGGCGGCCCTTGCGGGAGGCGGGCGCCCGTACGGTACGCTCCCCCACACTTGAACGCGTTCAAAATAACGGGGGACGCGTTCTTCGCCTTGGAGGGGCCATGTTCCGCACCCTTGTCGTGACCTGTGCACTGACCGTCCTCGCCGCGGTGACCACCACCGGCTGCATGGGCCGCTACGTGTCCTGCGGCCCGGAGGGCGAGACCCCTGCCGGGCTCACCGCCTCCGACCTCCTCGGCGCCTGGCACGGCGACTGGCACGACCACCCCGCGGGGGACCTCACCCTGCGCGCCGACAACTCCTTCACCGCGACCCGCGACTGGCCCGACCCCGAGCCGTTCGGCGGACTCCCCCAGGAGGAGCGTCCCGCCCTCACGACCGGCTCCTGGGACCTCGCGACTCCTGGCGACCAGGCGGACGCGGATCTCGACCTGACGTTTCCCGACCCGCACGTCGACCCCGACGGCGGGAAGTACACCGTGCCCTACTACGTGAGCGGCACCCGTGCCGAGCCCGTCCTGTACACCTATACCGACGACCCGGACCTGTGCGAGTTCCACACCCTGAAGCGCCTGAAGCGCCCGAAGCGGTGACAGACCAGGAGGCCCCGATGCCCGTACCCCTTCGAGCCCGAGGCCTCCGCGCGGCCGCTCGCTGTCTGCTCGCCCTCGGCGCGACGGCCGCGCTCTCTCTCGGCGGCGCCGCGCTCCCCGCCCCGGCCGCCACCCCCACCCCCTCGGTCACCCACGCCGAGCCGCGCCCGCTCGCCGCCGTCACCTCGCTCGCGGCGCGCAGGATCGCCCTCGCCGACAAGGTCGCCGCCGCGAAGTACGGCACGCCTGCACCGATCGACGACCCGGCGCGCGAGCGGCAGATCCTGGACGACGTCGCGGCGCGTTCAGCGGCGCTCGGCCTCGACCCGGCGCTCGCCCAGGCTGTCTTCCGCGACCAGATCGAGGCCAACAAGGTGGTGCAGCGCGGCCTCTACGCCCGCTGGGACGCCCATCCCGAGCAGCGCCCGACAGGCCGCCCCGACCTGGCGACGGAGGTGCGGCCCGCACTCGACCGGATCACCACCGAACTCCTGGGCGCGCTCCGGCAGTTGACGCCCGTTCGCGCCACCCCGGCATGCGTGCCGCTGCTCACTGCGGCGGCACTGCGCGACGCCCACTCCCACCGCTTCGACGCCCTTCACCTCAAGGGCCTGGCTCGGGCACTGCCGTCGGTCTGCGCGGTCTGAGGCGGCTCATGCGCCCCAGTGCGCGGGCCGCGTCAGCCCTGGGGGCAGCTTGGTGGCGTGGTCGCCGCGGGCCGCGTTCAGCTGGGCCTGGGTGAGGAAGATGCTGCCCGTCAGGTCGGCGCCGTCGAGCCGAGCGTCCCTCAGGTCCGCTCCGATCAGGTCGGCCGAGCGCAGGTCGGCGCCGGTCAGATCGGCGGCGACGAGGAGGGCGCCGCGCAGTGTGGCGCCGCGCAGACCGGCGGCGCGCAGCCGGGCGCCGACGAGGTCCGCGCCGCGGTGGTTCTTCTTGCGGCCGGGCACCTCGGCACGCACCAGGTCGCTCGCCCTGAGCAGCAGCGTGTTCACGTCGGCGCGGATCGCGGGCACATCGGCCGCGAGCAGTTCGTCGGCGTCCGCGCGCGTGAGCCGCTCGATGTCGTCGAGGGCGCGGCGGGCGTCGCGGTGCACGGGCTCGGCCCGGCGCAGCTCCAGCACTTCGCTCAAGTACCAGAGCAGCTCGTGCAATTGACGCATGGCGGGAAACATCTCGAACATCGCCCGCGCGCTTTCGGGGCGCTCGCGCCAGCTGACGCCCTCGAAGGTGACCTGCGAGATCTTCTGGCCCGCGCCGAAGCAGTCGAAGACGGTGCACCCCCGGTACCCCTCGTCGCGCAGCCGCGTGTGGATGCCGCAGCGGAAGTCGTCCTGGAGGTTGTGGCAGGGCGTGCCCGCGCTTTTGTCCCGCGCGAAGTCCTGGGACTTGGCGAACGGCAGCGCGGCACAGCACAGACCGAAGCAGTTGCCGCAGTCGGCGCGCAGATCCGGGCGGTCGGGAACGGTACGGGAGGCGTCGGGGGAGGTCACCCGCCCATTGTCGCCGATCGCCGGGGCACGCCCCCTTGTGGCCCGCCCGGGGCCGCGCCACCGTGGACGCGACCCGCACCGCCCCATCCCCCGGGAGTCGACGTGGCCTCCACCTTCCTTCTTCCTCATGAACTGCACGGAGACGGTCCGCACAAGGTGATCGCGGTGCACGGCTGGTTCGCCGACCGCTCCGCGTTCGCGCCGGTCGTCGCCGATCTGGACCGGGTCTCCTTCGAGTACGCGTTCGTGGATCTGCGCGGCTACGGGGAGGCGAAGGACATCCCGGGCGCGTACACGACGGCCGAGGGCGCGGCCGATGTGCTGGCGCTCGCGGACCGGCTCGGCTGGGAGCGGTTCTCGCTGATCGGGCACTCGATGGGCGGCACGGTGGCGCAGCGCGTCGTGGCGTCGCACCGGCAGCGGGTGCGACGCATCGCGGGGGTCTCGCCGGTCCCGGCGTCGGGCCTGGCACTGCCGCCGCAGCGGTGGGAACTGTTCTCGACGGCCGACATCGAACCGGCGCACCGCCGCACCATCCTCGACATCACCACGGGCGGTGTCCGTCCGGCGGCCTGGCTGGACCGGATGACGGCGCGGTCGGTGGCGTGCAGCGACGCGAAGGCGTTCCGCGCCTGGCTCGACTCGTGGACCGGCGACGACTTCCACCACGATCTGGAGGGCTGTACGACGCCGGCGCTGGCGGTGACGGGGCAGCTGGACCCGGCGCTGCCCGCGGAGCTGATGCGGGCGACGTGGCTGCACTGGTTCAGCCGCGGCGAGCTGGTCGACCTGCCGGTGTGCGGCCATTACGCGATGGACGAGGCGCCGCTCGCGCTGATCCGGGTGGTGGAGGACTTCCTGCGGGCGGACGGCGTATGACGGGGGCCGCCCCCGACGTCTTCGATCCGCGGCTGTACGCCCACGGGCCGCCGCACGAGCGCTACCGGGTGCTGCGCGACGACCACCCGGTGTCCTGGCAAGCGGAGCCGGCGGTTCTCGGCTGGCCGGAGGGGCCCGGTTTCTGGGCGGTGGCCCGGCACGCGGATGTCGTGCGGGTCCTCAAGGACACGTCGGCGTACTCCTCGTACCTGGGAGCCACCCAGATCCGCGATCCGGACCCGGCCGACCTGCCCTTCATCCGCGGCATGATGCTCAACCAGGATCCGCCGGCGCACGGCAGGCTGCGCCGCCTGGTGAGCCGGGCGTTCACCCCGCGCCGCGTGGAGGCGTTCGGGCGAGCGGCGCGTCGACGCGCAACGTCCTTGCTCAGCACGGCACTTGAGGGACCGGGCGGGGCCGGGGAGGAGAAGGCGGTCGACCTGGTCACGACCGTCACCGACGACTACGCCCTGCTCAACCTCGCCGATCTCCTCGGCGTCCCGGAGTCCGACCGCGCGCTGCTGCTGCACTGGACGCGTCGGGTCATCGGCTACCAGGACCCGGACGAGTCCCCCACGCCGCTGCTCGACGCGGCGGGCCGACCGCTGAATTCGCGCTCCCCGTCGGCGCTGGCCGACATGTTCGCGTACGCGGACGAGCTGGCGGCCCACAAGCGCGCCCACCCCGCCGACGACGTGCTGACGACGCTGGCGACGGACCCCGAACTCACCCCGCCCGAGCGGCAGATGTTCTTCTTCCTCCTGACGGTCGCGGGCAACGACACGGTCCGCGGCGCGGCGCCCGGAGCCTTGGCCCTGCTTGCCGAGCACCCGTCGACGTACGCCCAACTACGGTCAGGAGAACTCGACTTGACGACGGCGACCGACGAACTGCTCCGCCGCCACCCGCCGGTCCTCACCTTCCGTCGCACGGCCACCCGCGACACGACCCTCGCGGGAGCGCGCATCCAGCGCGGCGACAAGGTCGTGGTCCTGCACGCCTCGGCCAACCACGACGAGCGGGTCTTCCCCGCCCCCTTCCGCCTGGATCCGGCCCGCACCCCCAACCCGCACGTCTCCTTCGGCGACGGCCCGCACGTCTGCCTCGGCGCGCACTTCGCGCGGCTCCAGCTCCGGGTGCTGTACGAAGAGGTGGGCCGGGCCCTGCCGACCCTGACGCTCGCCGGGCCGCCCCGACGACTGGTGTCGAACTTCATCAACGGGATCAAGGCGCTGCCGGTGCTGCGCCCCTGGGACCTGTCAGGGACAGCGGCCTGATCAGCCCTCGACCGGCTCCAACCGCAGCGAGATCGAGTTGATGCAGTACCGCTGGTCCGTGGGCGTCTGGTACCCCTCGCCCTCGAAGACGTGCCCGAGGTGCGAGCCGCAGCGTGCGCACCGCACCTCGGTGCGGACCATGCCGTGGGTGCGGTCCTCGATGAGTTCGACGGCCGACGAGTCCTTCGGGTCGTAGAAGGACGGCCAGCCGCAGTGCGACTCGAACTTCTCGGTGGAGGTGAAGAGCTCGGCGCCGCATGCCCGGCAGGCATAGACGCCCTGCGTCTTCGTGTCCGTGTACTCACCGGTGAAGGCGGGCTCGGTGCCGGCCTGGCGCAGTACCGCGTACTCCCCCGGGTTCAGCTCCGCGCGCCACTGCTCGTCCGGCTTCTCGACGTCGTACGACATGAGGCACTCCCTTTTTGCTTCGGCCTTCGCTTCAGCGCTGTGCTAGGTGGTCCAGGATGCGCGGGCCGAGGTCCGTGACGTCGCCCGCGCCCATGGTGAGAACGAGATCACCGGGCTTCGCCATTCCCGCGATCGCCTCGACGGCCGCCGTCCTGTCGTGGGACGCCTGGACGTCGGCGCCTGCGGCGCGCGCCGCGTCGACGATCAAGGCGCTGGTGATGCCGGGGATCGGGTCCTCGCGGGCCGGGTAGATGTCGAGGACGACCGAGCCGTCCGCGAGCGCCAGGGCCTCGCCCATCTCCTTGCCCAGTTCCTGGGTGCGGGAGAAGAGGTGCGGCTGGAAGAGGACCAGCAGCCGGGCGTCGTCGGCCGCGGCGCGCATCGCCTCCAGGTCGGCCGCCATCTCCGTGGGGTGGTGCGCGTACGAGTCGATGACCTGTACGCCGCCCTGCTCGCCCTTGAGCTGGAGACGGCGGTTGACGCCGGTGTACGACTTGAGGGCCCCGGCCAGGTTCCGGGACGGGATGCCGAGCGCCACGCCCGCCGCGAGCGCCGCGACCGCGTTGTGCGCGTAGTGGCGGCCCGGGACCGAGACGGTGAAGGTGAGCAGCTTGCCGTCGAGCAGGACCGTCACCTCGCTGCTGAGGCCGCGCGGCGTGACCTTGTGGATGCGGATGTCCGCGGACTGCGACTCGCCGTACGTGACGACCTTGAGGGACGTCGTGTCGCGGATGCGGCGGGCCAGTTCGACGGCGCCGGGGTGGTCGGCGGCGATGACGAGGGTGCCGCCGGGGACGATCTTCGACGTGAAGATCTCGAAGGAGTCGTAGATCTCGTCCATCGACGCGTAATTGGCGTGGTGGTCGAGTTCGACGTTGAGGATGATCGCGACTTCCGGCTTGTACTTGTGGAAGCTGCGGTCCGACTCGTCGGCCTCGGCGACGAAGATGTCGCCCTCGCCGTGCACCGCGTTCGAGCCGGGGACGTCCAGGTCGCCGCCGATCGCGTACGACGGGCTCAGGCCGAGGGAGGCGAGGGACACGGCGAGCATCGACGTCGTGGTCGTCTTGCCGTGGGTGCCCGCCACCGCGATCGGGCGCAGGCCGTCCATGAGCGAGGCGAGCGCGTCGGAGCGGTGCACCACGGGGATGCCGAGCTCGGCGGCGCGCGCCAGCTCCGGGTTGTCCGCACGGATCGCGGACGAGACGACCACGCAGGTGGAGTCGGGGGCGAGGTGGGCCGCGTCGTGTCCGATGTGGACCGTGACGCCGAGCGCGCGCAGCGCCTCGGCCGTGGCGGACTCCCGGGCGTCACTGCCGGCGACCCGGGCGCCGCGCTGGGCGAGGATCTTGGCGATGCCCGACATTCCGGCGCCGCCGATGCCGATGAAGTGCGGTCGGTCCATGGCGGCGGTAGAAGTGGGCAGGCCGGGTGCCATACGTGTCTCTCCCCTGAGGATCTTCTGCGGTTCTGCGGCGGGCCGCTGCGGTCGTTGTACCGAGGTTCTTCGGGTGACCCGGTTCGTGGTCACTTCGACCACGGACCGGGCCAAGCCTATTGCCTCGGCCCCGTCCGTCCCGCATCCGAGCCCGGCGTCACGCCTTGCTGTACGAGAACAGCTTCAGAACCGGCACGCCCACCTTGTGCCGGGCCCGCGAGGCCCAGTCACGGTGGAAGAACTCCTCGACGTAGTGCGGGTCGGTCAGCACGATCACCTCGTCCGCCCTCACCTCGTCGACGAGCGCCCTGAGCGCGTCGAGCGGGTGGTCCTCGATGAGCCGTCCCTCCGCGGCGCAGCCGGCCTGGTGCAGCGCGGCGAGGGAGACGCTCAGCGCCTGCTCGGCGGGGGCCTTGGCCTCGTCGCCCTCGGGCACCTCGTCCTCCCGGGCCGCCTCGTCCAGTTCGCCCATCGCGACGTCGTCGATGGCTCGCAGCAGGCGGTCCGCCTGGTCGCCGCGGGGCTGGAGCAGCACGTGGAAGGAGACCTCCTCGTCGCCGTGCAAGGTGGTGACGAACTCCACGTCGGCGGACGTCAGGGCCTTCTCGATCATCAATACGCTCGTGAACACGACGGGCGCCCTTCTACTCCTGCCGTGGGCCGTCCTGCGACCGGCCCCTGGGGATCTGCGGAAACCATCCTGCCCCGTGGCCGCACGGGGCCTGCCAGATTTAGTGTGCCCAGCGAAAGCTAAACGGAACGGATCATTCCGCCGAGTGTCGGCTTCGACGGTATCGGGTGAAGAGGAAACCGTCCTCTTCCAGGAGAGATGCCAGCTCGAAACGTTCCGGCAGGGCCAGCTCAGGGCCTCCGGCAATGCGCTGCGCCGTGCCCGCGGTGAGCAGCGGCGACACCGTCAGGCAGAGCTCGTCGAGCACCTGTGCGGCCACGAACTGGCCCAGCATCCGCGGCCCGCCCTCCGTGAGCAGCCGCGTCAGGCCCCGCTCGGCCAGCGCCCCCACCGCGCGCTCCGGCTCGACACCGGCGCCCTCCCCCGCGACCAGCACCTCGACGCCGGCCTTCCGCGCCGCCGCCACCCGGTCCTGCGGCGCGGCCGCGCCGGTGACGACGTACGTCGGCGACAGTGGCTCGGTGAAAAGCGGAAGGCCGAAATCCAGGTCGAGGCTCGCGCTGATCACGGCGATGGAGGGCGCTGGGCCCTGCCCGGCCGCCGCCCGGCGCGCGGCGAACGCCTCGCGGGGGCGGGCCGGCCGGTACCCCTCCTGGCGGACCGTCTGGGCGCCGACGACCACGGCGTCCGCGAGACCGCGCAGCGTGCCGAAGATCCGCATGTCGGAGGGGCAGGAGATGGGGTGGGAACGGCCGTCGTGCTGGGCGGCGCCGTCGAGGGTGGAGACCATGTTGGCGCGCAGCCACACCTCTCCCGTCACCTCGGCCGGATACGCGTAGGCGTCGGCGAGCTGGTCGAGGCTCCACTCACGGCCCAAGGGTCCCTCGGGCCCCCCGTGTCCCTCCCCACCCGTGTGATCTGCTGTTTCGTACGTCACAGGGAACAGGCGTCGCATGACGAGCAGTGTGCCACGGCTACTAAGCTGCGGAGCTGTGTCGTCCTCCACCGAAGCCACCGGCGCCCGCCAGACGGGCAGCAGCCCCATAGCCGACGCGGCGCCCCAGTCCCTGTGCGCCCGTGAGCCGCACGTTCCCGCGGAGCGTCTGGTCGCCGAGATGGTGCCGCCGCCCCGTTTCAGCTCCGCCCGCTTCGACACGTACATCCCTGATCCGAACCAGCCGAGCCAGACCCAGGCCGTGCAGGTGCTGAGCTCGTTCGCCGCCGGCCTCGGCGGGGCGCACGCCGCCGGCGGCGGCAAGAAGCGGGGCCTGTTCGGCTTCGGCAAGAAGCCCGCCGCCCCGACCGGCCCCCGCGGCGTCTACCTCGACGGCGGGTACGGGGTCGGCAAGACCCACCTCCTGGCCTCCCTGTGGCACGCCACCCCCGCGGCGCCCGAGCACAAGGCGTTCGGCACGTTCGTCGAGCTGACGAACCTGGTCGGTGCCCTCGGCTTCCAGCAGACCGTGCGCACGCTGAGCGAGCACCGGCTGCTCTGCATCGACGAGTTCGAGCTCGACGACCCGGGCGACACCGTCCTCGTCTCCACGCTGCTCGGCAAGCTGGTCGACGCGGGCGTCGCGCTCGCCGCCACCTCGAACACACTGCCCGGCAAGCTCGGCGAGGGCAGGTTCGCCTCCGCCGACTTCCTGCGCGAGATACAGGGCCTGTCCGCGCGCTTCAGGCCGCTGCGCATCGACGGCGAGGACTACCGGCACCGTGGCCTGCCCGAGGCCCCCGCGCCGTTCTCCGACGAACAGGTCACCAAGGCCGCGTACGCCACCGAGGGCGCCTCGCTCGACGACTTCCCGCACCTGCTCGAGCACCTGGCGCGGGTGCACCCCAGCCGGTACGGCGCGCTGACGGACGAGCTGCGGGCGGTCTGTCTGACGGACGTCTCCGCCGTTCCCGACCAGTCGACGGCCCTGCGGCTCGTGGTCCTCGCCGACCGGCTCTACGACCGGGAGATCCCGGTGCTCGCCTCGGGGCAGCCGTTCGACGCCCTGTTCAGCGAGGAGATGCTGAACGGCGGATACCGGAAGAAGTACTTCCGGGCGATCTCGCGGCTCACCGCCCTGGCGCGCGACGCCAAGGGGCTCGTCCACGCGTGATGCCCGCGTCGGGGGTGGGCTGTGCGACACGAGTAACCGGCCCCCAACTGCGGTTGCTACGCGCGTGGTTCACGCGAACAAGCGTGCGTGATAGACACACCGGGTCACAGTTCCTGTCCGCCAACAGGAGGTTGCCCCATGTCTGAAACACGGCTGTCCGCAACACGACGTCAAGTCCTCGCCCGCACCGGCGCCTTGGGGGTGGGTATCGCTTTCGCCGGAACCCTCTCCGAGCTGTTCGCCGGTTCCGCCGCCGCCCAGGGCCGCACCGGCTACGGCCCCCTGGTGCCCGACCCGGCCGGTCTGCTCGATCTCCCCAAGGGGTTCCGCTACCAGGTCCTCTCACGCGAGGGCGATCAACTCCGGTCCAAGGAAGGCCCGGTACCCAGCAACCACGACGGCATGGCCGCCTTCGCCGGCAGACAGGGCCGCGTCCATCTCGTGCGCAACCACGAGAACCGGGTCACCGGCAAGGTCCCCGTGCCGACCGTCGACGGGCTCACGTACGACCCGATGGGCAAGGGCGGCTGTACGGCGCTCACCCTCGACCGGCACAACAACGTACTGTCCGAGCGGGTCGCCATCGCCGGTACGGCTGTCAACTGCGCCGGTGGGCACACCCCTTGGGGTACCTGGCTCACCTGCGAGGAGACCGAGGACAAGGCTGGCACGAACGGCTACACCAAGGACCACGGTTTCATTTTCGAGGTCGACCCCGCCGACCCGCACCGCTCGGGAGCCGTCCCGCTGACCGCGATGGGCCGCTACCAGCACGAGGCGATCGCCGTCGATCCGCGGCGCGGGGTCGTGTACGAGACCGAGGACGCGTTCGACAAGCCCTTCGGGCTGTTCTACCGGTTCCTGCCCAACAAGCCGCGCGGCGGCCTCGGTTCACTGCGCGCGGGCGGCACGCTCCAGGCGATGCGGGTGCCCGGCGTCCCCGATCTGTCGGCGGTGCAGGAGACCGGGGCGAGCTTCGGCGGCATCGAATGGGTCGACGTACCGGACCCGCTGGCCGCTCAGACACCCATCCGCAACCAGGACTTCGGACCCAAGGGCATCACCCACGGCCAGAAGCTGGAGGGGTGCTACTGGGGCGGATCGTGCGTGTACTTCGTGTCGTCGTACGCCAGGAGCAGGGAGGGGTCCGCCGCCGACCACTTCGGGCAGATATGGCGCTACGACCCCGCCGCGCGCAGGCTCACCCTGGTGATCGTCTTCGGCCCCGGCACCGATGTGCAGCTGCCCGGCGAGGAGCCCGACAACATCTGTCTCGCGCCCAGCGGCGGCCTGATGGTCTGCGAGGACGGCGAGGGCGCGCAACACGTCTTCGGCGTGACCCGCAAGGGCGACGTGTACGCGATGGCGCGCGGCCGCCAGAACATCGGGACGGCCGAGGCGCCCGCGTGGGGCGAGTTCGCCGGAGTCACGTTCGCACCGGACGGCGGCACCATGTACGTGAACTGCTATACGCCCGGGACGACGTTCGCCGTAACCGGCCCCTGGCAGAAGTAGCGCACTTATAGCGGCGCCGCCCGCGCCGACGCAGGATCGAAGGATCCGACCGTGAGGGGTGCGCAGTGGCCAAGTCCACGTCCAGGAGCGAGAGCAGGAGCAAGGGCAAGGGCGAAGGCGCGAAGAAGGGCGGCAACGGCTCCGCGACCGCCGTCCCACTGCGCGAGCTGCTGCGCATCCCCGGGGGCAAGCAGACGGCCCTCACCTCGTACGATCCCGCCGGTACGCCCGGCGGACCGCGCACCAAGGCGGAGGGAGTCGCGGCGACCGCCCGGACGGGCGAGCGCCTCGCCGGTCTCCAGGAGCGCCTGTGGGCGGCGGGCTCCGCCGGCGACCGGCGCCGCGTGCTGCTGATCCTCCAGGGCATGGACACCAGCGGCAAGGGCGGCACCGTCAAGCATGTGATCGGTGCGCTGAACCCGGCCGGGTGCCGCGTCAGGGCGTTCGCGGCGCCCACGCCCGAAGAGCTCGCCCACCCCTTCCTGTGGCGCATCATGAAGGCGCTGCCGCAGCCGGGCGAGATCGGCATCTTCGACCGGTCCCAGTACGAGGACGTACTCATCGCACGCGTAAGGGAGTTGGTGCCGGCCGGTCAGATCGGTCGGCGCTACGGGCACATCAACCGGTTCGAGAAGTCGCTGGCCGACGACGGCGTGACCGTGCTGAAGTGCTTCCTGCACATCTCCTACGAGCAGCAGAAACGGCGGCTGCTGGCGCGGCTCGACAATCCGGACAAGCACTGGAAGTTCAGTCCGGGTGACATCGAGGACCGGGCGCTGTGGCCCGCGTACCAGGAGGCGTACGAGATCGCCCTCGACCGGTGCTCCACCGAGGAAGCGCCCTGGTACGTGGTGCCCGCCGACCGCAAGTGGTACCGCAACTGGGCGGTCGGCACACTGCTGTTGGACCACCTCGAGGACATCGATCCGCAGTACCCGAAAGCCGACTTCGACGTGGCGGCGAGCCGCAAGCGACTCCTTGCCACCTGACCTGCCTCTCCTCCCAAGTGCCGTACAGGTGGCCGGATTTGGCGGGTTCGGGCGGAGTGGTGCGCTCGTGGCCTGGGCAGGGTCCCGGGATGGAAGAACGGTCATCCACAGCGTGGGAGTTCACCGACGACCGCGGACATGTCGCCGCCGCGCCAGAGGCGCCGGGGCGGGTCGCCGCGTATATACAGGCAGGGGCGAGCCTGTGGGATCTCGGCATACGTCCCGTGGGCATCTTCGGCTCGTACCACGACGGGGAGAGTCCCGATCGCGCCAAGTCCGGGGCGCTGCCCCTCGGCGACATCGCGTACCTGGGGGCCGGGGCGGGGCTCGGGCTCGATGACGTGCTCGCGGTGCGCCCCGACCTCGTGGTGGCGCTGACGTACGGCGGCGGCCAGGTGTACGGGGTCGAACCGGAGGTGGCGAAACATCTGGAGGAGCATGTACCGGTCGCCGTGATCGATGTCGGGCAGGGGCGCGGGCTCGCCGCCGTAAGGGAACGGGTGGCGGAGCTCGGGCGCTCCCTCGGGGCGGCAGAAGGATCCGCGGCGCTCGGTGAACTCACCCGGGCGGAGAGAGAGTTGGCCGCGACGGCCGAACAGGCAGGCGCAGTGCGGGTATTGGCGCTGTCGCCCGGCGGACCCGACAGCGTGCACCTCGCGCGGCCCGCGAAATGGCCCGACCTGAGCGCGCTGACGGGACTCGGGGTGCGCACGGTGGAGCCGCCCGAGGGGCCCGGTGCCAACTGGCACACCGGGACCTGGGCCGACGCGGCCGAACTTGCGCCGGATGTGGTGCTGGTGGACGCCCGGGCCAACGCGGCGCCACCGGAGCAGTACGCGGGGGACGAGCAGTGGGCGGCCGTGGCCGAGCGGGCCGTCGTGCTGCCGTGGAACCCGGAGATCGCGGCCAGCGCGGCCGCGCATGCGGCGTTCTTCGACGGGGTGGCGGGGGCGTTGCGGCAGCGCGGGCAGCGCTGAGCCCTGCTGCGACGGCCGGCGCCTTCCCCTTTGAGTCCCCTTCGAGTCTCCTCCGGGTTCCCTTCGAGTCCCCTTTGAGCCGTTCGGGGAGCGGAGGGTGTCGCGACGCGAGGCGGGCGCCTTATTTACGCAGATAATCCCATTTGCGGAGTTATCGTCGCCGCGTGATCAGCCCCCTCCGTCGTACCGCACTGACCTGCGCCCTCGGCGCCCTCGCCCTCGGTGCCGCCGCCTGTTCCGGCGGCACCGAGCCCTCGCACCCGGGGCGGACCGGCCCGCCCGCCGCGAGCTCCTCGGCCGTGGCGCCGACCGAGCCGCCGACCCTCGCCCCGGGTCCCGCCGGCCTCACTCCCGTCTTCAAAAGCGCCCTGAAGTCGAAGAACCGCACGGTCGCGCTCACCTTCGACGCCGATATGACCGCCGACCAGGGTCCGCGCGCCGCCTCGGGCGAGCACTTCGACAACCCCCGGCTCGTCGCCACGCTGCGCAGACTGAAGGTTCCGGCCACGGTCTTCATGACCGGGCGCTGGGCCGATCAGTACCCGGCAGAGGCGAGGGACATCGGCGGCGACCCGCTCTTCGAGGTCGCCAACCACTCGTACAGCCACTACGCCTTCACCGGCGACTGTTACGGCCTGCCCACGGTGCCGGCCGGGCGGATGCGCGCGGACGTCGAGCGGGCGTTCACGGCGTTCCGCAAGGCCGGGGTCGCCCACGTGGTGCCGTACTTCCGCTTCCCCGGCGGCTGCTACGACCAGGCGGCGCTCCGGGCCCTCACCCCGACCGGCGTCACCGCCGTGCAGTGGGACGTGGTGAGCGGCGACGCGTTCGCGACGGACGCGGACGCGGTGACACGGCAGGTGCTCGACGGCGTGCGGCCGGGGTCGGTCGTCGTCATGCACTGCACCCGCAGCGCGGCGCCGACGACGGAACGGGTGGTGCGGGCCGTGGTGCCGGCGCTGCGCGCGAAGGGCTACCGGTTCGTACGGGTCTCGGAGCTGCTCGGGGCGGCCCGGAAGGCGTGACCGTACGCTGAGAGGCATGACGGACAACGCTGAGGACGTCCAGGTCGCCGAGTGCGTGCTGTGCCGCGAGCCCACCGAGTATCCGGAGTCCACCAAGGGCGCGACCCTGTGCCCGGTGTGCGAGTGGCAGGAGGCGCAGCGCACGGCCTGCTCCGGCTAGGACCTGTCTTCGCCCGGTGCTGCTGAGGCTCAGCGGCGGGACGACAAGGCGCAGGCCGCTGTCGCGCAGGCGGCGGCCAGCACGGCGGCCGCGGCGAGCGGGAGCAGCGGGGCCGGCACCCGGCCGTCCTGCGAGCCCGTGATCAGGTCCGTCACAGCCGAGCGCGCCGGGGAGCCGGGCGCGACCAGGGCGAGCAGCGCGCAGAGCAGCATGCCGGCCACGCCGAGCCCTGGGCCGCGTACCACCGGCCAGGCCGTGACGGCGCCCATGGCGACGCCGGTCAGGGCGCACACCAGCATGGCGAGCAGGCCGGCTCCGGCCGCGGGCGGCACCGGCACCTCGACCTTGTGGTCGGTGCTCGCGCCGTCGCTGATGAGCGCCACGACGACCGTCGCCGCCGCGCCGAGCACCGTCGCCGTCAGAAGGGCCGTGACCAGGCTCGCCAGGTGCGCGCGCCAGGGTGCGGTCGCCGCCGCGGTACAACTGCGGGCGGCGGGCGGCTCGTTGGAGACGCAGATCCGCACCAGCCAGGCGCTCACGGGCAGCAGCGCCGCGGCCGCGTATCCGAGGGAGTCGAGCACGGGCTGCCCCGTCTGCACCCCGATCCCGAGGAACGCCGCGTACAGCACGACCGGCGCGACCCAGCGCTGCGAGCGCAGCAGCAGCGCCGACTGGTAGGTGAGCAGGGCGGTGGTCATCGGCCCTCCGAAGGTGCGGGCTCGGCATGGACGGCGACGACGTGCCAGGGCGGCCGCGCGTTCAGCAGCGTACGGAGAACGGTGTCGGAGTGGCTGGCCGGCACGGTGACGCGTACGGTGCGGGCGTCGAGCCGGGTCAGGGTGTGCGGGTGGGGGAGGTCGGGGTCGGCCGCCGCCCCCGTGGCGGTGACGGCGACGGATGGCTGCATAGATACTGACGGGGCATCAAAGTCCTTGATTCTGCTGAGACTTGACCCCTCGATGAGGTATGTGGCGTCGGGGGCGTCCGCGAGGCGGGCCGGGTCGTGGTCGACGAAGAGTACGGCGCCACCGGCCGCGGTGCGCTCGGCGACGGCGCGGTCCAGTTCGTCGCGGGCCGCGGCGTCGAGCCCGGTCCACGCCTCGTCGAGGACGAGCAACTCCGGTGCGGCGAGCAGGGCTTGGGCGACGGCGACCTTCTGGCTGCTGCCCTTGGACAGCTCGGCCAGCGGGGTGCGCGCGTGCCCGGCGGCGCCGAACCGCTCCAGCCACGCCCCCGCACTCCGCTCGGCCGCGGCCCGTACGAGACCGTGCACGCGGCCCAGATGCGTGAGATAGCCGAGCGCGGTGAACGGCAGGGCGGCCGGGAAGCGTTCGGGGACATAGGCGGTGCGCGGGCGGCCGGCGACCCGGCCCTCGCTGGGCGCGTCGATCCCGGCGGCGAGCCTGAGCAGCGTCGACTTGCCGGTGCCGTTGGCGCCCTGCACGCGGACCAGGGCGCCCGCGGGCACGTCGAGGTCCACGCGGCGCAGCACCCAGGGCCCACCCAGTCCGTAGCGGCGGCCGACGTTGCGAAGGGAGAGGTGTCCTGTGGGCGGGTCGGGGCGCATCCGGTCATCTTGGCGTACGCCTGCGGCGCACGGGGCGGGGGGTGCGCGGGCTGCTGGCAGACTGGAGGGCGTGACCAGCGATGACATCAGCAACGACACCAGCACGCCCCAGGCACCCGACAGCCCGTTCCGCGACGAGCGCACCGCGCGCGACGAGGCTCCGCAGTTCGTGCTGCCGCTGGTGGTGCGCATCGAGCGCGCCGCCCCGCCGGCCCGCACGGACGCCCTGGAGACGGCGGCGCGCGCGGTGCTGGTGATCCTCGGCGACGAGCGGTCCGTCGGCGACGGCGCGTGGGCGGCGGTGATGCGGGACTGGCAGGACGCCCGGATCCGCAAGGTGGTGCGGCGGGCGCGGGGCGCGGAGTGGCGCCGCGCGGAGACCCTCGACGGCATCACGGTCACCGGTCCCGGCGGCGCCGAGGTGCGGGTCTTCCCGCCGGTCCCGCTCGACGGCTGGCCCAAGGACCTGGCGAAGCTCCAGGTGTCCGGCACGGACCTGGACGACCCCGAGCCGCCGCCCGCCCCGGACCCCGCCGCGCCGGTGCTGTGGCTCAACCCCGACCTCGACATGACGGCGGGCAAGGCCATGGCGCAGGCCGGCCACGGGGCCCAGCTGGCCTGGTGGGAGCTGTCCGACGCCGACCGCAAGGAGTGGCGCGAGGCGGGCTTCCCGCTGTCGGTGCGGACGGCCGACCGGTCCCGCTGGGAGCCGCTGACGCGGGCGGGGCTGCCGGTGGTGCGGGACGCGGGGTTCACGGAGATCGCGCCGGGGTCGTGCACGGTGGTGGCCGAAGGGGCGCGCGAGGGCGGACTGCTGTCGGGGCTCGGCCGGCGCTGAGCCGCCGCACCCGCGCACCGGACCGGCGGGAGACCGGGAACCGGCGGCACCGTTCGTCCCGCCCGCCACTCGGTCATCCGGCGTCCGCCCGGGTCGGCGCGCGGGTCCGAATTGCGGGGGTTCGTACCCTGGCGGCCGGGCGCCCGGCGGCCTAGCATCGACGCGTCCGAGTATTCACACTCGGACGGGTCGCCTCCGGCACATCGGTGAGCCGACCGCCTTCCGCCCCCCTGGACCCCGGGCCCGCACAGCACCCCATGCGGCCGGGTCGTTCACGCCGACGCTCGCCCCGGCCTCGTCCTCCGAACCCTGCGGGGCGAACTCCCGCACGCCTCAGGGGCGGTGAGGACGGTGAGCACGAGAACCGCGCAGGGGGGAGACGCGCGCTCCCGTGCTTACAGGCCGCCGCCGATGCCGGCTCAGCCACCGGCGGCGGCCACACCCTCACACTCGCTCCCGGCCGATGGCCGGACGGGAAACCTCAAATGTTGCTCTGAACGTCCTGCCTCCTGGGTTCACCCGGGTCCCCCGGGGTGATGACAACAGCACGCCGCAGCGCACCGTCACGGCAGGGGCAGAGGAGGGGGACCGCCATGCAACAGCACACACGTCTGGGCACCGGGATCGGCTGGCGACCGGAGATCGCCGACATCATCGAGGCCATGCCCGGCATCGACTGGGTCGAGGCCGTCGCCGAGAACCTCTGCCCGGGCCATCTGCCCGACTCCCTGCTGCGACTCCGCGAGCGGGGCGTCACCGTCGTGCCGCACGGCGTCTCGCTCGGCCTCGGCGGAGCGGAGCGGCCGGACGAGCACCGGCTCGCGGACCTCGCCGCGCGCGCCCAGGCACTGGGTTCGCCGCTGGTCACCGAGCACATCGCGTTCGTACGGGCGGGCGGTGAGCGCACGGCGTCGCCGCTCCTGGAGGCGGGGCACCTGCTGCCCGTGGCGCGCACCCGCGACGCGCTCGACGTGCTGTGCGAGAACGTCCGGATCGCGCAGGACGCGCTGCCCGTGCCGCTGGCCGTGGAGAACATCGCGGCACTGTTCGGCTGGCCGGGCGAGGAGATGACCGAGGGCCAGTTCCTGTACGAGCTCGTGGAACGCACCGGCGTGCGGCTGCTGATCGACGTGGCGAACCTGTACACCAACTACGTGAACCGCGGCGAGGATCCTGCCGAGGCGCTGGACGAGCTGCCGGTCGAGTCCATCGCGTACGTCCATGTCGCGGGCGGCTTCAAGCGGGACGGTGTCTGGCACGACAGCCACGCCCATCCGGTGCCGCCGCCCGTCTTCGGCATCCTGGCCGATCTGGCGTCGCGGGTGACGCCGCCGGGCGTGCTGCTGGAGCGGGACGAGAACTTCCCCTACGACGAGACGGCGTTGGAGCGGGAGGTGGCGAAGATCCGGGAGACCGTGGCGGCCGCCGCCACACCCGCGGCACCTTCCGCCGCACCGTCAACTCCGCTGCGGGACAAGCCTGTCAAGGAATCGGTACGCGAACGGGTCGCGCTCGCCCAGGCCGCCCTGCTCTCCTCCCTCGTCGCGGGCGCTCCCGCCCCGGAAGGCTTCGACGACGCGCGGCTCGCCGTGCAGAGCCAGGCCCTGGTTGCCAAGCGGGCCGACGTCGTCGCCAAGGTGGCCCCCGAACTGCCGGAGATCCTGGGCCGGAGCGCGTACCGCACGGCGTTTCTGGAGTACGCCCGGCGGCGGCCCATGACCGACGGCTACCGGCGCGACGCGCTCGACTTCGCCGAGAGCCTGCTGATCGGGCAGCGTGTCGACGAACCGTTCGCGCGCAAGCGGCTGACCGACTGGTGGCTGGACCGTTCGGGGCCCTCGCCGCTGGCGGGGCGCCCGATGGCGCGGGCGCTGCGGGCCGCGCGGTTCGCTCTGCGCCGCGGCTGACCGCCGCCGGGCTCGACCCGTACTGTCCCGTGCGGGGCGCGCGGGCCGCACAACCCCCGCGCCCTGTAGGGCCGTTGACGTAGTCGTGGCTGATGCCCGGCACTCCGTGCCCAGGGCGCACTAGCGTGCGGTGCCGCACCAGGAGGCACCATGCGACTGCTCTCGTCCACCGAACCGTCCGGCGGCATCCGTGTCACCGGCGCCGCGCTCATCGTCACCGGGATCGTGGCGACGATCGCCGCGCTCGTCTTTCCTGTCTGGTCGTACGCCGACCGCTCGGGCACCGGCCTGGACACGCTCAACACCCAGACCGTGCCGACCAGATTCGGCCCGCTGTCGGCCACCGACCGTCTCTTCATCACGAAGGTGCGGCTCGCCGGACTGTGGGAGATGCCTGCAGGCCAGCAGGCCGAGGAGCGGGCGCCCAGCAAGGCCGTCGAGACGGCGGGCAAGCATCTCGTCGAGGGGCACACGTTCCTGGACGCCCGGGTGCGCGAGGTCGCGGCCCAGCTGAACCTGGAGCTGCCGAACCAGCCGAACCCCCAACAGCAGGGCTGGCTGCGGACGTTGACCGCCGCGAAAGGCGACGACTACCAGCGCGCGTTCGCCAACATCCTGCGCCGCGCGCACGGCCAGGTGTTCGCGCTGGTGGCCCAGGTACGCGCCTCGACCCGCAACTCGCTCGTGCGGGACCTCGCGGACGACGCCAACACCACCGTCCTCGACCACATCAAGGTCCTGGAGGCCACCGGCCTCGTCGACTTCGACGCGCTGGCCCGGAACGCGGCCACGGCGAGCCCGCCGCCCGCGACCCGCTCCCCCGCCCCGCCGGGACCGACCACATCCCCGGACTCGGCGACTCCGGTCACCCCGACGCCGACACTGACCCTGCCGCCTGCGGCGTCCCGCCCCAGGACATGAGAATCACCCGGGCGGCGCATCGGAGTCATTGATCCGACACGGCGACCAGGTGCTTTACATCTTCAACGACCGCCCCAAGTATCCCTTTTACTTATGACTTCTGGCCTTCGTCCGCGAGCCGCAGCGGTTCGGGAGCTCGACGAAAGGGATGCATCCAAGCGATGAGAGCAGCATCCGCCCTCTACGCCGCCGCGGGATCACTGATCCTCTCGGCCCTCGTGAGCGCCCCGGCGGGCAGCGCGAGCGCCCACCCCGTCGCGCCCGGCTCCCCGGAGACGGTGGGTACCGAAACGCTGGGTACCGCTGTCGCCGGGCAGCGCGCCGCCGCCGCGGGCCTCCGCTTCACCAGGTGCCCGGCCGTGGAGGACCTGCCCGCCCCGGTCACCTGCGCCACCGTGTCCGTCCCGCTGGACTACGCGCATCCGGACGGCAAACAGATCAAGCTGACCGTCAGCCGCGTCAAGGCGACCGGGAAGAAGGGCGGGAAGAAGGCCGCGCGGCAGGGCGCGCTCGTCTTCAACCCGGGCGGCCCCGGCGGCAACGGCATGTACTTCCCGCTGGTCGGCGTGGTGCCCGAGTGGAAGCGCATCAGCGCCGCGTACGACCTCGTGGGGTACGCGCCGCGCGGCGTGGGCCGGTCGGCGCCGCTGTCCTGCAAGGACCCGAAGCGGCTCGCGAAGGGGCCCACGCAGGCGCCGACGCACCCCTCGGAGTCGTACAAGAGGGAACGGATCGCGCGGGCGCAGGCGTACGCGCGCGGCTGCGCGACGAGGAACCCGGGCCTGCGGCACTACACGACCCTGAACAACGTCCGGGACCTGGACGTGCTGCGGGCCGCGCTCGGCGAGCAGCGGCTGACGTACCTGGGCGGCTCGTACGGGACGTACATCGGGGCCGTCTACGCGCAGTTGTTCCCCTCGCACGTGCGGCGCCTGGTCTTCGACTCGGCGGTCGATCCGGACCCGCACCGCATCTGGTACTCCACCAACCTGGAGCAGTCGGCCGCGTTCGAGCGCCGCTGGGCCGACTTCCGGGCGTGGGTCGCCAAGCACGACGACACGTACCACCTGGGCTCGACGCCCGAGAAGGTGCTGACGTCCTACGAGCGGGTGCGGGCCGAGCTGGCGCACAAGCCGGCCGGCGGCAAGGTCGGCCCCGGGCAGCTGCAGTCCGCGTACCTCCAGGTCGGGTACTACGACGACTACTGGCCGATGCGGGCCGTGGCCCTCTCCGCGTATGTGAAGGGCGACCCGAAGCCGCTGATCAACCAGGCCGCGCCGAGCCCGCGGGCCGCCGTGGAGAACGAGAACAGCGGCGCCGTTTACACGGCGATCGAGTGCAACGACGCGCCCTGGCCGACGGACTTCCGTACCTGGGACCGCGACAGCACGCGGCTCGCGCGCACCGCGCCGTTCGAGACGTGGGACAACACATGGACGAACCTGCCGTGCGCGTACTGGTCCGCGCCGCGACAGCAGCCGGTCGACGTGCGGACCGCACCCGGGGCGCTGCCGCCCACCCTGATCCTGGCCGCCGAGCGGGACGCGGCGACGCCGTACGCGGGCGCGCGCGAGCTGAACCGGCGGGTCGCCGGGTCGGTGCTCGTGACGGAGCGGGGGGCGGGGACGCACGGTATCGCCGGAGGCGCCAACGCGTGTGTGAACAGGCACCTGGACGCGTATCTGCTGGACGGGATGGTGCCTGGGCCGGGCGGCGCGGCTTGTGCTCCACATCCTGAGCCTGCGCCGCTCGGGGGCAAATAAGCCCCTCCGGCGCTTGAGGAGCGGGGTCCGGGGCAGAGCCCCGTGACGCCCGCTCCAGGGGGCTGGAGGAACTAGGCGAGCCCCGCCACCAGCTCGGCCACGCTCTTGCGGCGACCCGTGTAGAACGGCACCTCTTCACGGACGTGCCGGCGCGCCTCGGACGCACGCAGATGACGCATCAGGTCGACGATCCGGTACAGCTCGTCCGCCTCGAAGGCGAGGATCCACTCGTAGTCGCCGAGCGAGAACGAGGCGACCGTGTTGGCGCGCACGTCCGCGAAACCGCGGGCCATCTTGCCGTGGTCGGCGAGCATCGTGCGGCGCTCGTCGTCGGGCAGCAGGTACCAGTCGTAGGAGCGCACGAAGGGGTAGACGGAGACGTAGTTGCGGGGCGTCTCGTCGGCCAGGAACGCCGGGATGTGCGAGCGGTTGAACTCGGCGGGGCGGTGCAGCGCCATGTTCGACCACACCGGCTCGAGGGCGCGGCCCAGCTTCGTACGGCGGAAGAGGTTGTACGCCTCCTGCAGCTCGTCGGAGGTCTCGGCGTGCCACCAGATCATGAGGTCGGCGTCGGCGCGCAGCCCGGACACGTCGTACGTGCCGCGCACCGTGACGTCCTTGGCGGCGAGCTGGTCGAACAGCTCCTGGACCTCGTCCGCGAAGCCGGCGCGGTTCTCCGGCAGTACGTCCTTCAGCTTGAAGACCGACCAGAGGGTGTAGCGGATGGCCTCGTTGAGGTCCTTGGCCAGCTTGCCCTTGTTCGGGATCCGCGCCGGGTCGGTGGTAGGGGTGTCGTCGCTCATGCCCTTATTCTCCTGCGCCGCCGTGCAGGCTCTGCACCGGGTTCGCCTTCAGGTCGTCGCGGGCGCCGGTGTCGCCGCGCAGCTCGTCGACGGCGGCGTACGCGCCCGCGATGCACGCGGGGATGCCGACGCCGTCGTACGCGGCTCCGCACACGGCGAGGCCCTGGAGCTGCCCGATGTGCGCACGGATCCGGGCGACGCGGTCCGCGTGGCCGACGGGGTACTGCGGCAGGCCGTCCTGCCAGCGCGTGACGAGGGCCGCGACCGGGGCCGCCGTCAGGCCGGTGGCCGCGCCCAGGTCGCGACGGGAGGCGTCGACCAGGTCGGCGTCGGCGCGGGAGAGGTCCTTGTCGTCGCCGTAGCGGCCGACGGAGGTGCGTACGACGAAGAGGTCCGGGTTCTCGGCGCCGATCCAGCCCCACTTGTGCGAGGCGAACGTGGCGGCCTTGATGGTGTGGCCGTCGACGGGCGGGACCAGGAAGCCGCTGCCCTCGGGGAAGCGGGTCTCGCTGCGCCGGAACGCCATCGTGATCAGGGCCATCGAGGCGTATTCGATGCCGCGCAGTTCCTGTGAGGCCATCGGGGACGCGGTGCGCAGCATGCTCGCCGCGGCGGGAGCGGGCAGCGCGATGATCACCTGGTCCGCCTCGAAGGTGCGGCTCTGTTCGGTGACCACACGCCAGCGGGGCCCGCGGCGCGTGGCGGTGCGCTCGTTCTTCGTGGCGGGGCGCGTGCCGCGGCGCGGTCGCTGCTCGACGAGGCTGCTGTGGGCGCGCAGGGACGTCACGCGCACCCCCGTCAGAATCTCGCCGCCCTTCTTGCGCACGGCGTCCGCGACCGCGTCGGGCAGGGTGCCGACGCCGCCCTCGATGCCCATGAACACCGGGCCCGGCTGCTGGTTCTCCGCGGTGCGGGCCTGGATCGCGCGCACCGCGGCCATCAGGGTGGGGTGGCGGCGGGCCTCCTCGAAGAGGTTGGGGACCGCGCTGCGCATGGAGATGCGGTAGGCGTCGCCGGCGTAGACACCGCCGAGCAGCGGTTCGACGAGGCGGTCGACGACCTCGCGGCCGAGGCGGGCCGCGACGTACTCGCCGACGGCGACGTCGTCGCCGAGTTTCGTGGGGGGCAGGTCGGCGTCCTGCGCGATGCGCCGCAGCCCCTCTTCGGAGAGGATCCCGGCGAGCGCTTCGGCGCTGCCGGGGACACCCATCACGTGGCCCTTGGGCATGGGGCGCAGCGTGTCGCGGGTCCAGATCGCGGCGGTCGCCGTGGAGGGCGGCTGCAGCCGGTCCGCCAGGCCGACCTCGCGGGCCAGGCCCACCGCCTCGGGGCGGCGCGCCAGCATCGACTCGGCGCCGAGGTCGACGCGCGCACCGGCGATCCGGCCCGCGTGCAGCTTGCCGCCGAGCCGGGGGGACGCCTCCAGGACGGTCACCTCGACCGGGTCGTCCGCGGAGTCGTCCAGCAATCTGTGCGCTGCCGCGAGGCCCGCGATGCCGCCGCCGATGACGAGGACTTTCCGGCCCCGTCCCGTTCCCGTACCTGTGTCCGTTTCGCGCATGCCCCCACTCTCTCAGAACGCCGCCGTCGCCTCTGCCGAGTCCGGACCGTGACCGGTTCGGGACCCTCCGGCAACCACCGGACGGCCCAGTGGCGCGTCGAAGGAGGCGTCCGATCACCGTCACGTCCCCCGGGGGTACGACCATGCACACGTCCCGTACGACACGTCCGCGCCCACGGCCCGCGCGGGCCCTGGCCGCGCTGCTGCTCACCGCGGCACTCGCCCTCGCGGGCTGCTCGGGCGCGAACGACAGCGGGGACGGCGACAACAAGAGCGCCGCGGGTGCCAAAGCCGGGCCGGACGCGGGCGCGGCCGCCGACAGCGGCCGAGGCGGCGGCGCGGCATCGGGTGCCAAGAAGCCGCCGAAGCTCACGGGCGTCCACATCATCCGCACGGCCACCCTCTCCGTCCGGGTCAAGGACGTGCCGGCCGCCCTGAGCAGGGCACGCACCGCTGCCGAGGACGCGGGCGGCCTCGTCGGGAACGAGACGACGGACCGCGACGGCCACGGTCGCGAGCGGTCGCGCGTCACACTGCGCGTACCGCAAGGGGCGTACGAGGACGTACTCGACCAACTAGCGGGCGCAGGGCGCGTATTGGAGCTGAACGCGACCGCGAAGGACGTCACCGATCAGGTCGTCGACGTGGACAGCCGCATCGCGTCGATGCGTGCGAGCGTGGCGCGGGTCCGTGAACTCATGGACCGGGCCACGAAGTTGAGCGATGTGGTGACGCTGGAAGGGGAGTTGAGCAGCCGCCAGTCGGAGTTGGAGGCGCTGCTCGCGCAGCAGGCGTCGCTGAAGGACCGGACGACGCTCGCGACGATCACCCTGAAATTGTCCGAAACCCCTGCCAAGGCCGGGAGCGGTGACGACGATCCGGGCTTCCTCGACGCGTTGTCGGGCGGCTGGGCCGCTTTCGTGACGGCGCTGAAGTGGGTGGCGATGGCACTCGCCGCGGTCCTGCCGTTCGCCGCGGTGGCGGGGCTGCTGTTGTTCCTGTGGCTGCGCTTCGTCCGGCCCCGGCGGCCTCGGCGCGGCGACGGGCAGGACCGCCCCGGGCAGCCGACGTAGCGTGTGGCGCATGAGCACTGAGAACCCTGCGCGTGAGCGGCTTGTGATCATCGGTGGTGACGCGGCGGGCATGTCCGCCGCGTCGCAGGCGCGTCGGCTGCGCGGCCCCGACGAGCTGGAGATCGTGGCCTTCGAGCGCGGGGACTTCACGTCGTTCTCCGCGTGCGGCATCCCGTACTGGGTGGGCGGCCTGGTCGATGAGCGGGACCAACTGGTCGCGCGCTCGCCAAAGGAGCACCGGGCGCGCGACATCGACCTGCGGATGCGTACCGAAGTCGTGGCGATCGATGTCGGCAGGCGGCGGGTGCGGGCGCGTGAGCTGGACGGCGGAGACGAGTCCTGGGTCGGGTACGACAAGCTCGTGATCGCGACGGGGGCGCGCCCGGTCCGGCCCGACCTGCCCGGAATGGACGCGGCCGGGGTGCACGGCGTGCAGACGCTCGGCGACGGGCAGGCGCTGCTCGACACCCTGCGGGCGACCGGGGGCCGCAGGGCGGTCGTGGTGGGCGCCGGGTACATCGGCGTGGAGATGGCCGAGGCGCTGCTCCACCGCGGGTACGAGGTGACGGTCGTCAACCGCGGGGCCGAGCCGATGTCGACGCTCGACCCGGACATGGGCCGCCTGGTGCACGAGGCGATGACGGGCATGGGCATCACCATGGTCGACGACGCCGGGGTGACGAAGATCCGCACGGGGGACGACGGCCGGGTGCGGGCCGTGGCGACCGAGGACGCCGAATACCCCGCGGACGTCGTGGTGTTGGGCATCGGCGTGCGGCCGGAGACCTCGCTCGCCCGGGACGCCGGACTGCCCCTGGGAGAACACGGCGGGCTCCTCACGGACCTGGCGATGCGGGTGCGCGGCCACGAGGACATCTGGGCAGGCGGCGACTGCGTCGAGGTCCTCGACCTGGTGGCGGGGCGCGAGCGGCACATCGCGCTCGGCACGCACGCGAACAAGCACGGGCAGGTCATCGGGTCGAACGTGGGCGGGGGTTACGCGACCTTCCCCGGTGTCGTGGGGACCGCGGTGAGCAAGGTGTGCGAGCTGGAGATCGCGCGCACGGGGCTGCGCGAGAAGGACGCGCGCCGCGCCGGGCTGCAGTTCGTGACGGTGACCATCGAGTCGACGAGCCGGGCGGGCTACTACCCGGACGCGGCGCTCATGACGGTGAAGATGCTCGCCGAGCGGCGCACCGGAAAGCTGCTCGGGGTGCAGATCGTGGGCCGCGAGGGCGCCGCGAAGCGGGTCGACGTGGCGGCGGTCGCGCTGACGGCGGGGATGACGGTGGAGCAGATGACGGCGCTGGATCTGGGGTACGCCCCGCCGTTCTCACCGGTGTGGGATCCGGTGCTGGTAGCGGCGCGCAAAGCGGTGGCGGCGGTCCGCGCGGCCGGATGAGCGCGCAGGCGTGCACACCAGCACGCACTTCACGCCCCTGAGTACCACCCGTCGCACCGTTCACGGGCTGTCGGCAACTTTCCGCCACGTTTCGCGGAACCCGCCCACAACACGTGAGCGGGACGCACTATGTGACGCGTCAGAGCGGCACGGCCACGCACCGTGAAGCGGGGTCGCGCCGCTGGGGGGGGGCGGGCACACGACGGTGGGGGCCGTCGCGTGCCCGACGGGAGGGGACGGCGAACGCGGAGCCCCGCCGTGCCCGCACCACCGTTTGTGCCGCGTTCCCTGCCGGATGTCGACCGGACGCGGCCGTCGCCGTCCGTCACCTGGGCAGTGCCACCGCCCACGCCTGATCACATCGCTCGCCGGGCCATGACCTCGCCCACTCCCGCACCACCACAAGACCAATTCCCGGGAGCACCCATGACCACGGCACCTCTTGTCGACCACGGCCGGGCCCGCGCCGCGTCCGCCCTGCACCGTTCGCTGCTCCCGAAGGGAGCGTGAGGGGGCCGTGCGCATTCTCGTTCTCGGCGCCAACGGATACCTGGGCGGACACATCGCGGGACGGCTGCGCGCCCTGCCGGGCGTGCGGCTGCTCACCGGCGGCCGTCACCCCGACGACGACCTGCGCTTCGATCTCGCGACGGTCCAGCCGGGCGCCCTCGCGGGTCTCGTCGAGCTCGCCTCGCCCGACGCCGTCGTCAACTGCGTCGGAGCCGTCGGCGGCAGCGCCCTCACCCTCGTCGAGGCCAACTCCCGTGGCCCGGCCGTCCTGTGCGAAGCACTGCACAGCGCGGCGCCTACCGCGCGCCTGGTCCACCTCGGCTCCGTCGCCGAGTACGGGCCGACGATCCTCGGCGAGCAGACCGCGGAGGACGCACCCGCCCGGCCCGTCTCCGCGTACGGCGCGAGCAAGCTCGCCGGCACCCTCGCGGTCACCGGTTCCGGGCTCGACTCGGTCGTGCTGCGCGTGACCGACCCGGTCGGCCCCGGCGCGCCCAGCGCGGGCCTGCCGGGCCGCCTCACCGCCGAACTCCGGGCCGCCACGCGCCACGATCCGGCCGGTACGGTCCAGGTCGGCGACCTGTCGGCGCACCGCGACTTCGTCGACGTACGCGATGTGGCGACCGCCGCCGCCATGGCCCTCACCGCGCCGCGCCCGCTGCCGCCGCTGCTGAACATCGGCAGCGGCCACGCCGTCCCGCTGCGCGACCTGGTGCACGGCCTGGTGCGCGCGTCCGGCTTCCGCGGCAAAGTGATCGAGAATCTCGGCGCGGTCGGCCGCTCCCCCGAGGTGCCCTGGCAGTGCGCCCGGATCACCGCCGCGCGGCGGGAGCTGGGCTGGGCTCCGGGGCACACCCTGCACGCCTCACTGGCCGCGCTGTGGTCGGCGGACGGCGTCCACGGCGTCGAGGACCGGGAACTGCGCTGGGACCCGGCCGGCTGAGCGGCCGGGGCCCGTGCGCGGGGTCAGCGCGCGGTCTGCGTGTGGACGTACCCCACGAGGCGGGTCAGCGCGTCCGGGTCGGTGTTCGGCGGCACGCCGTGCCCGAGGTTGAAGACGTGGCCCTCCAGGCCGGCGGCGGCGTCGAGCACCTCGCGCGCCTTCTCCTCGACCGCTTCCCGAGTGGAGAAGAGAATGGCGGGGTCGAAGTTGCCCTGCAGCGCCTTGCCGGGCCCGACGCGACGCGCGGCCTCGTCGAGCGGCACCCGCCAGTCGACGCCGACGACGTCCGCGCCGGCCTCGCCCATGAGGCCGAGCAGCTCACCGGTGCCGACACCGAAGTGGATGCGCGGGACGCCGTACGGCTCGACGGCACGGAGGACCTTCTGCGATGCGGGCAGGACCGAGCGCCGGTAGTCCGCAGGGGCGAGTGCGCCGACCCACGAGTCGAAGAGCTGCACGGCGCTCGCGCCCGCCTCGATCTGCACCTTCAGGAAGGTGGAGGTGATCTCGGCGAGGCGGTCGAGCAGGTCGGCCCAGAGCTGCGGGTCGCCGTACATGAGCGCCTTGGTGTGCTCGTGGTTGCGCGACGGGCCGCCCTCGACGAGGTAGCTGGCGAGGGTGAAGGGCGCGCCCGCGAAGCCGATGAGCGGCGTCCCGCCGAGCTCCGCGGTCAGCAGGCCCATGGCCTCGGTGACGTACCAGACGTCTTCCGGGGTCAGGTCGCGCAGCTGCGCGAGGTCGGCACGGGTGCGGATCGGGTTGGCGATGACGGGGCCGACACCGGGCTTGATGTCGAGGTCGATGCCGATGGCCTTGAGCGGCACGACGATGTCGCTGAAGTAGACCGCCGCGTCGACGTGGTGCCGGCGGACCGGCTGCATCGTGATCTCGGCGACCAGCTCGGGCCGCATGCACGACTCCAGCATCGGGATGCCTTCGCGCACCTTGTGGTACTCGGGCAGCGAGCGCCCCGCCTGGCGCATGAACCACACCGGCGTGTGCGGCACGGGCTCGCGCCTGCACGCCTTGAGGAAGGCGGAATCCTTGACGGCGTCGTTCGTCGCTGACTGCTGCTGGCCCGTGGCCTCGGTGTTGGCACTCACGCCGGAAAGTCTCGCACGGCCCCCAAGTGTCGGGAGAACGGCGTCGGCGACGGGTGTCCCTACCTGCGCACGGCGCTCGTTCCCCTTAACCTTCCCGGCATGGCTGCGGCTCAGGGACAACGGTCCGACAGCCCGGAAGACTCTGGCGACTCGGACGGGATGAGTGAATCGGTGCGGGAGGGGCAGAACGCTCGGGACATGAACGCTGCACAAGAGGACGACACGGCTCCGTCGACTCCCCAGGCCTTCCGCTCGGCGGTCGACGCCCTGCGGTCCGCGCGGCTGCGCCCGGAGATCGAGATCGACCCCACGCGCCCGCCACAGCGCCTGGCTCCCTTCTCCTACGCGCTGGAGGCCACGGTCGTCGACGCGGCCGCCGACGCCGCCGACAACGATGACGACGACGTGCTGGCCGACGGCCGCCTCGTGCTGCTGCACGATCCGGCCGGGCACGAGGCGTGGCACGGCACGTTCCGCCTGGTGACGCTGGTGCGCGCGGAACTGGAGGCCGAGATGGCCGCCGACCCGATGCTCCCCGACGTCTGCTGGTCGTGGCTGACGGGTTCGCTGGCGGCCCGCGGCCTCGCGTACGGGGAGCCGTCCGGCACGGTCACCCGCGCCAGTTCGCACTATTTCGGAGGGATCGGCGACCGGCCTCCTGCCTCACAGATCGAGATCCGCGCGTCCTGGACGCCGCGCGAGGGCCCGGGCGGCGTGCCCGACACGGCCGCGCATCTCGCCGCGTGGTGCGAGCTGCTGTGCCAGGTCGGGGGCCTGCCGCCGGTGGTGACGGATTCGAACGGCCCGAACGGCCCGGACAGCGCGGTGGTCACGCTGCCACAGCGCCGCGGCCCCCAGCCCTCCTGAATCTCCTTCCAATAAGGCCTCTTTATAGGGGCTGTTTTCGGCCGCGTCGGCGAGTGCCCCGACGCGGCCGAACCTCGTTGTGCGTCCCCTTCGATTCGGTTCGGTCTTCGGATGATCGATACTCTGTCCGAATTGCACGAATTGTTACTCACCAAATCGTGATCTTTCTCTAAAGGCGGGCGGGTTTGCTGCCGAAGACCTCTGTGACCTTGAAAGCACGGTTCGTTTCCCGCCGCACCCCCGAGCCGGCTCCGTCCCCACCCCAGGAGGCCTGGTGTCCGTTCTCCTCGAGCAGCCCTCAAGCCTGGTCGCCTACCGCCCGAACAAGCCGACCGCGATGGTGGTCGTGGCCGACCCCCGCGTACGTTCCACCGTGACCCGCCATCTGTGGGCGCTCGGTGTGCGTGACGTGATCGAGGCCTCGTCCGTCGCGGAGGCTCGTCCCCGCATCGGCAACCCCCGCGACATCTGCGTAGCCGACGTCCACCTCCCCGACGGATCCGGCCTGACGCTCCTCTCCGAAACCCGAGCCGCGGGCTGGCCCAACGGGCTGGCCCTCTCCGCCGCCGACGACATCGGTGCCGTGCGCAACGCCCTCGCGGGCGGCGTCAAGGGCTATGTCGTCACCGGCACCCGTACGAACGTAGGACTCCCCAACCGCCCCGGCGCCGCACCGATCGGATCCGCGGCCGCCCGTATGCACCGCCGTCCCCCGGGCGCCCCGAGCCACCCGGGCGGCTACCGCGAACTGTCCGGACGCGAGGTGGAGGTGCTCCGCCTCGTCGCCGAAGGCCAGTCGAACAAGGCCATCGGCGTCTCGATGGGCCTCTCCGCACTGACCGTCAAGAGCCACCTCGCCCGGATCGCGCGCAAGCTCGGCACGGGCGACCGGGCCGGAATGGTGGCGGTCGCCCTGCGCACCGGAATCATTCACTGAACCGACTGATCGCCGTCTGGCCGGATCTTTCCGGTTTACGTACCTTCAGCGCCCGTCGACGGAACGTTCCGTCGACGGGCGCCGTGCGTTCACAGATACTCTTGACAGGTGACCGACGCCCAAGAGACCGCAGCAGACAGTTCACTGCGCACCACCGGAGGCGCCCCTCCGGACGACGTCGAAACGGCGCCGATCCCCCTGTTGGAACCGCGCGAGGGCATTCCGCCGGTGATCGCCGACGAGGCCGCGCTCGCGCAGGTGGTCGCGGCCTTCGCCGCGGGCACCGGACCTGTCGCCGTCGACGCCGAGCGAGCCTCCGGTTACCGCTACGGACAGCGCGCCTATCTGGTGCAGCTGCGCCGCGAAGGTGCGGGCAGCGCGCTCATCGACCCCGTCGCCTGCCCCGACCTGTCCGGCTTCGGCGCGGCCATCGAGGACGCCGAGTGGGTGCTGCACGCCGCCACTCAGGATCTGCCGTGTCTGCGCGAAATAGGCATGGTGCCCTCCGAGCTCTTCGACACCGAGCTGGCCGGCCGGCTCGCCGGGTTCCCGCGCGTGGGACTCGGCGCGATGGTCGAGAACGTTCTGGGCTACGTACTGGAGAAGGGGCACTCGGCGGTCGACTGGTCGACGCGGCCGCTGCCCGAGCCCTGGCTGCGCTACGCGGCCCTCGACGTCGAGCTGCTCGTCGATCTGCGGGACGCCCTGGAGAAGGAGCTCGACCGGCAGGGCAAGCTCGACTGGGCCCACCAGGAGTTCGACGCGATCGCGTCGGCGCCGCCCGCGCCGCCGCGCAAGGACCCGTGGCGGCGGACGTCCGGCATGCACAAGGTGCGCCGGCGCCGGCAGATGGCTGTCGTCCGCGAGCTGTGGACCGCGCGGGACCGGGTCGCGCAGCGCCGTGACGTGTCACCGGGCAAGGTGCTGGGTGACACGGCGATCGTCGAGGCCGCCCTCGCCCTGCCGCCCAACGTGCACACGCTCTCCGGACTGCCCGGTTTCGGGCACCGCATGGGCCGGCGTCAGCTGGAGCAGTGGCAGGCCGCCGTGGACCGGGCCAAGGAGCTCCCCGACGCGGAGCTGCCGCAGCCCGGACAGCAGATGGCCGGGCCGCCGCCGCCCCGCGCCTGGGCGGACAAGGACCCGGCCGCGGCGGCCCGGCTCTCCGCGGCGCGCGCGGCGGTGTCGACGCTGGCCGAAGCGCTGAACATGCCGCAGGAGAACCTGATCACGCCGGACACGGTGCGACGCGTGTGCTGGGAGCCGCCGTCGGTTGTGGACGCGGAGTCGGTGGGTGCCGCGCTTTCCTCGCACGGGGCGCGGCGCTGGCAGGTGGAGCAGGTCACTCCCGTGCTGGTCGCGGCGCTGGCGTCCCGCTGACTCGTTGCCGGGTGCGGCCCCGTGGGGACTTCTCGCGCAGTTCCCCGCGCCCCTGAAGGCTTGCGGCTTCGCCGCGCCTTCCCCTGGAGGTAGCGCACGCAGTGCGCACCTCCAGGGGCGCGGGGAACTGCGCGACCAGCCCCCACCGGCCCGCGGACGAAGAACCACCTAGGGGCGCGGGGAACTGCGTGAGAAGTCCCGCCGGCCCGCGGCGGCCCCACAACCTCCCGGGGCACGACGCACCCCGCACCAAATGACCCGCCCCCCAGCGGCAGCGCAAGTGTGACGTTCGCCGCTTGGGGCGAGGGGGCTGGGCAGCATGGTTACCCGCAAGTAGCATGAGGGCATGAGCGCGCGCTCAGCCGCGCGCCGTGGCAGTGCCGTCCCGCATCTTGGAGGAGAGCCATCGTGCCTCGTACCGTCAGGGACGTCGTCTTCGTCGACGGCGTCCGCACCCCGTTCGGCAAGGCGGGCCCGAAGGGCATCTACCACGAGACCCGGGCCGACGACCTCGTGGTGAAGGCCATCAGGGAGCTGCTGCGCCGCAACCCGAACCTGGACCCGGCCGCGATCGACGAGGTCGCCATCGCCGCGACCACCCAGATCGGCGACCAGGGCCTGACCCTCGGCCGCACGGCGGGCATCCTCGCCGGGCTGCCGCAGTCGGTCCCGGGCTACTCCATCGACCGTATGTGCGCCGGTGCGCTCACGGCCGTCACGACCGCCGCCGGCTCCGTCGCGTTCGGCGCGTACGACGCCGTCATCGCCGGTGGTGTCGAGCACATGGGCCGCCACCCCATGGGTGAGGGCGTCGACCCGAACCCGCGGTTCGTCAGCGAGAAGCTGGTCGACGAGTCCGCCCTGTTCATGGGCATGACCGCCGAGAACCTGCACGACCGCTACCCGAGCATCACCAAGCAGCGCGCCGACGAGTACGCCGTGCGCTCGCAGGAGAAGGCCGCGAAGGCCTACGCGAACGGGAAGATCCAGCAGGACCTCGTCCCGATCTCGGTGCGCAACACCAACGCCGAGGTGGGCGAGACCGGCTGGGGTCTGGTCACCGCCGACGAGCCGATGCGCCCGGGGACGACCCTGGAGAACCTCGCGGGCCTCAAGACGCCGTTCCGTACGCACGGCCGCGTCACCGCGGGCAACGCGGCCGGTCTGAACGACGGCGCAACCGCCTCGATCATCGCCTCCGAGGAGTTCGCCCGGGAGAACGACCTCCCGGTCAAGATGCGTCTCGTGTCGTACGCCTTCGCGGGCGTCGAGCCCGAGGTGATGGGCTACGGCCCGATCCCGGCCACCGAGAAGGCGCTCGCCAAGGCGGGCCTGTCCATCGAGGACATCAACCTCTTCGAGATCAATGAGGCCTTCGCGGTCCAGGTGCTCGCCTTCCTGGAGCACTACGGCATCGCCGACGACGACGCGCGCGTCAATCAGTACGGCGGCGCCATCGCGTACGGCCACCCGCTGGCCTCCTCGGGTGTGCGTCTGATGACGCAGCTGGCCCGTCAGTTCGAGGAGCAGCCCGAGGTCCGTTACGGCCTCACCACCATGTGCGTCGGCTTCGGCATGGGCGCCACGGTGATCTGGGAGAACCCGCACCACAAGGACGCCGGAGGCGACAAGTGAGCACCACCACCGCTGAGCTCCTGAAGGGCGCGGCCGAGCTGTTCCCCGGCGAGGTCGTCACCTCCGCGCACGTACGGCACCTCGATCTGCCGTACGGGGCCGGCCGGTTCGCGCTGATCACGCTGGACAACGGCTTCGACCACACCAAGCCGACCACCTTCGGGCCGGGCTCGCTGGCGAACCTGAACGTCGCCATCGACCAGGTCGAGAAGGAGGCGGCCGACGGCGACATCGTCGGTGTCGGGGTCACCGGCAAGCCGTTCATCTTCGCGGTCGGCGCCGACCTCAAGGGCGTCGAGCTGCTGAAGAACCACGACGACGCGCTGGCCATCGGCAAGGGAGGCCACGAGGTCTTCAAGCGCCTCGCGGGCCTGGCCGTGCCGACGTTCGCGTACTACAACGGTGCCGCCATGGGCGGTGGCGTCGAGGTCGGTCTGCACTGCTCGTACCGCACCGTGTCGAAGGCGCTCCCCGCCTTCTCGCTGCCCGAGGTCTTCCTCGGTCTGGTCCCGGGCTGGGGTGGCTGCGCGCTGCTGCCGAACCTGATCGGCGCCGACAAGGCCGTCTCGGTGATCATCGAGAACTCGCTCAACCAGAACAAGCAGCTCAAGGGCAAGCAGGTCTTCGAACTCGGCATCGCGGACGCCCTGTTCGAGGGTGCGGACTTCCTGGAGCAGTCGCTGATCTGGACCGCGAACGTCCTCAAGGGCGACGTCAAGGTCGAGCGTCCGGACGTCGACCGCGGCGAGGCCTGGGACCAGGCCGTCGCGCGCGGCAAGTCCATCGCCGACGGCAAGGTGCACGGGGCGGCCCCGGCCGCGTACCGCGCGCTCGACATCATCGCCGCCGCGAAGAGCGGTGACCTGCAGGCCGGGTTCGACGCCGAGGACAAGGCCCTCGCGGACCTGATCATGGGTGGCGAACTGCGGTCCGGCATCTACGCGTTCAACCTGGTGCAGAAGCGCGCCAAGCGTCCCGCCGGCGCCCCGGACAAGAGCCTGGCGCGTCCGGTGACGAAGGTCGGCGTCGTGGGTGCGGGCCTGATGGCCTCGCAGCTCGCGCTGCTGTTCCTGCGCCGCCTGGAGGTCCCGGTCGTCCTCACCGACATCGACCAGGAGCGCGTCGACAAGGGTGTGGGCTACGTCCACGCCGAGATCGACAAGCTGCTCGGCAAGGGCCGCGTCAACCAGGACAAGGCCAACCGCCTGAAGGGGCTCGTCTCCGGCGTCCTCGACAAGGCGGAGGGCTTCTCCGACGCGGACTTCATCATCGAGGCCGTCTTCGAGGAGATCGGCGTCAAGCAGCAGGTGTTCGCGGAGGTCGAGGCGGTCGCCCCGGCGCACGCGATCCTCGCCACCAACACCTCCTCGCTGTCGGTCTCCGAGATGGCGTCGAAGCTGAAGCACCCCGAGCGGGTCGTCGGCTTCCACTTCTTCAACCCGGTCGCGATCCTGCCGCTCCTGGAGATCGTGCGCGGCGAGCGGACCGACGACGCGGCGCTCGCCACGGCGTTCGGCGTCGCCAAGAAGCTGAAGAAGACGGCTGTGCTTGTGAAGGACGCCCCGGCGTTCGTCGTGAACCGCATCCTCACCCGCTTCATGGGCGAGATCCAGAACGTCATCGACGAGGGCACCCCCGTCGAGGTCGCCGAGAAGGCGGTCGAGCCGCTGGGCCTGCCGATGTCGCCGCTGGTGCTTCTCGAGCTCGTCGGTCCGGCCATCGGTCTGCACGTCTCGGAGACCCTGAACCGCGCCTTCCCGGAGCGCTTCACCGTGTCCCCGAACCTCGCGGCCGTCGTGAAGGCGGGCAAGCGCGGCTTCTACGTGTACTCCGCCGAGAACGGCTTCAAGCCGGAGCTCGACCCGGAGGTCGCCGCGCTCCTCAAGCAGGGCGATGTCGTCCTGACGGAGGAGCAGGTCCGCGACCGCGTGCTCGACGCCGTCGCCCAGGAGATCGGGCTCATGCTCGACGAGGGTGTCGTCGCCGAGGCCCAGGACATCGACCTGTGCCTCATCACGGGCGCCGGCTGGCCCTTCCACCTCGGCGGGATCACGCCGTACCTGGACCGTGAAGGTGTCTCGGAGCGGGTCACCGGCAAGCGGTTCCTGGAGGCCGGGGTCGCCAGCGTGCCCGCGTAGCCACCTCTGCTCCACCGAAAGCCGCCCTCACGACGTGGGGGCGGCTTTCGCGTTCAAGGCAGGCTCTCAGTACAGCTGGTGCCATGCCTCCAGGGCCAGGCCCGGCTCGTCCTTGCGGCGGGTGAGGTGCATGCGGGGCGGGTTGCCGGGGACGTAGGTCGCCGCCACCACCCGGCCGCCCGCGTCCTCCGCCAGGGCGATCCGCGCGTCCGGGGGCAGAGCCGGGCCCGACTCCGCCCACCAGGCACCGGCCGACTCCAGTTCCGTCGGGTACGCGGCGAAGGCGATACGGCCGCTGTGGGCGCGCTGGGCGAGCAGGGTGCAGTCCACGCCGTCCAGCGAGCAGCGGATCGCCGCCACGGTGCCGGGGCCGGCCGCGGCCATGACGGGCACCGGGGCGTCGTCGCCGCGCCAGGCGCACAGGTCGCCGTCCTCGTCCGTGTAGAAGAGCGTGGTGTGCTCGGGGGACGTGGCCAGGGCGCGCAGGGTGTCCGGGCGCACGGCCGCCGGCTGCGGCTTCTCGTCGAGCACCGGCGTCCCGCCGGGCTTCTCCTGGCGCCAGCGCAGAATGCCGTCCGCGGTCGCCGCGTACAGGACGACAAGCCCCGACTCGCTTGCCACCGCGGCGAGTTGACCGCGGGTGCCCTTGCCCTTGAGGTCGCGCCAGGGGCCCCAGCCGCCCTTTTCCAGCTGGGCACGCATGCTGACGCCGCCGCCCTTGTTGCGGACGAAGACGTGGGCGCGGCCCTGGGCGTCGACGGCCACCGCGGGCGGTCCCGTGCGGTCGCCCGTCCTGTTCGGATGGCCGATGGAAGTCCAGTCGAGCGCGGCGAGGTGCGGCTGGAAGTGTGTCGAGTGGACCAGACCCGACTCGCCCGGAACCGTGGGGCGCCAGGACACCAAGTGGGTGTACCCGCCGGGGCCTTGGGCCAGGGCGAGGACCGTGTGCAGGCGCTGGTCGCCGCCCACGGTGCGGGGGTCGCTCCAGGCGCCGCCGGGCGTGCGCTCGGTGCGGCAGACGACCGCGTCGCCGTCGGGGGCGTACGCGTAGGCGCAGAGTCTGCCGTCGCGTGCGTGTATCAGCCAGTCGCCGTTCACCGCTCCACCTTAAATGGGGGCGTGTCATGCCCTTGTCCCACCCCCGGCACGTACCGTTCCCGCATGACGACTCTCCTGGTGGTGGACGGCGCGAATGTCGTCGGCTCCGTACCCGACGGCTGGTGGCGCGACCGGCACGGTGCCGCCGTGCGCCTGCGCGACCGGCTCGCGGTCTACGCCGAGCGGCATCCGGAGGAGGAGGTGGTGCTGGTGGTCGAGGGGCGCGCCCGGGGTGTCGAGGCGGTGCCCGGGGTCCGTGTCGAGGAGGCGCCGGGCGAGGGCGACGACCATATCGTGGCGGTGGCGGCCGGTGCGGCAGGGCCGTGCGTGGTCGTGACGGCCGACCGTGAACTGCGGCGCAGGGTCGAGGAGTCGGGGGCGCGCTGTGTGGGGCCGCGGACGGTCTACCCGTAGCGCGGACCCATGCCCCCACTACCCCGAACTCAGCCCCGCCGCACGTACACCACGGCGCCGTCCACGTTCCCCGCCACCTCGTAGGGCATCAGTATCCGCCGCAGGGACCGCGTCCGCTGCACTCCGTAGGGCGCTCCCCGGGAGTCGTCCACCACGAGCCGTGGCGCCCGCGCCGCGAACTCCTGCCGGAAGGCGCCCCAGGCGCCCGCCACCGCGTACTTCTCCCCCACTTGCGGCCCGTCCCGCCCCCCGCTGTAGTTCGTGAGCAGCCCGGCCGTCAGGAAGCGGGTCGCGGGCTGCCGGTCGGCCAGCCAGTACGTCTCCGGGTGCATGCCCCAGACCAGGACCGGCTCGCCCGGCGTCGAGCGCGCCCGCACCTCCTGCGCGACCCGCTGGGCGTGCGCGAGTTCGGGGCGCGGCGCGAGCATCCCCCACGTGAGGAACAGCGCGCAGCAGCACGCGGAGGTGAGCAGCGCCGCGCCGAGGCGTTCGCGCGGCAGGGCCTGCAGTGCGGCGGTGCCCAACAGGGCGAGCGGTGGGATGAGTTGGAGGTAGTAGTGGCCGAAGAAGTGGAAGCCGATGAGCACCGCGCCCGCGGATGCCCCGAGCCACAGCCACAGCTCTCCGCACCCCGTACGGGCGGCGCGCGGCGCGCGCACGATCGCGGGCAGGAATCCGGCGCAGGCCACCGCGAGGATCGCCGCGTTCGTCAACCCCCGTGCCAGTACGTGGAGTTCGGAGCCGGTGAAGGAGGCGTACGCGCCCGAGCCGGTCACCGTCCAGAAGAGGAAGCCCGCCGGGTCGGTGGCGAGGGCGGCCGCGAGGACGGGCAGCGCCGCCCCGGCCGCGCACCGCGCCAGGTCCCTTCGGGGCGCACCGTACCGCCACAGCATCCAGGCGACGGGCACGAGGACCGCTCCCCCGGTCTGCTTGGCGAGGAACGCGCAGGCGACGGCGGCCCCGCACAGGCTCCACCGGCGCCGGTCCGCGCACCACAGGGCGGCCGCGGTCCACGGCAGCATGAACACCTCGAAGGTGGCGGCCTGCGCATCTTCCGGGTTGAGCCCGACGGAGGCCAGCAGGTAGAGCACGCCCGCGGTGCGTCCCGCGGTGTCGCCCCAGCGTCGGCGTGCGATCGAGGCGAGAGTTACGGCTGTTGCCAGCTGTGCGGCGACCGCGCAGACCCGCAGCGGGGTGAGTGAGCCGGAGCCGAAGACCGCGAACGCGGCCTCGTACAGCCAGGGCACGAGCGGTGGTTTGCGGTCGACGACGGTCTCGTAGAGCCGGCCGCCGTGCGCCAACATCCGTGCCTGGACGGCGAGATAGCCCTCGTCTGGGTTCCAGAGCGGCCGGACGAAGGACGGCACGCGGGTGAGGCAGGCGAGGACGGCGAGGAGCGGGGCCAGGCGCCGCCAGTACCCGGGCGCGGGTCCTTGGTCCGAGGCGCGAGGGTGTTCGGATACGTACGGTAGTGATGTCCGCGCCTCGGTGAGCATGGGCGCCAAACTATCCGGCCCCGCAGTCCGCATCGAAGCGGGACATACGGGGCCGGGTGTATTCGTTGACGGTTACTGCGAGTTGTCGCGCTCCGACGTGCCCTGCTCCAGCCTGCTCTGCTCCAGCCTGCTGTGCTTGCGGCCGTAGAGGAAGTAGATGACGAGGCCGAGCACCATCCAGGCGAGGAAGCGCAGCCAGGTCTCCACCGACAGGTTGAGCATCAGCCACACCGACGCGGCGACCGAGGCGATCGGCAGCACGGGCACCCAGGGGGCGCGGAACGCGCGGGGCAGGTCGGGGCGGGTGCGGCGCAGGATGATCACGCCGAGGGCGACCACGACGAAGGCGAACAGCGTGCCGATGTTGACCAGCTTGGACAGCTCTTCGAGGGAGACGAACCCGGCGAGGATCGCGGAGGCGACGCCGAGAATGATCGTCGAGCGGTACGGCGTACGGAACGTGGGGTGGACCTCGCTGAACACCTTCGGCAGGAGCCCGTCGCGGCTCATCGCGAAGAAGACGCGGCCCTGGCCGAGCAGCAGGATCATGACGACGGTGACCAGGCCGATGATGGCGCCGAAGTTGATGAGACCCGCCCAGAACGGCTGGCCGATCGCCTTGAACGCGTCGGCGAGCGGTGCTTCCGCGCTGAGGGTGCTGTACTTCTGCATGCCCGTGACGACGATCGACACGGCGACGTACAGGATCGTGCAGATGGCGAGCGAGCCGATGATGCCGCGCGGTACGTCCTTGGCCGGGTCGACGGTCTCCTCGGCGGCGGTGGCGACGACGTCGAAGCCGATGTACGCGAAGAAGACGATGGCGGCGGCCGTGAAGATGCCCATGATGCCGAAGGCCGAGGGGGTGTAGCCGAAGATCGTTTCGAGGAGCGTCGCGCCGGCTCCTGAGCCGCCGGACACGTCCTGCTTCGGCGGGATGAACGGCGAGTAGTTGGCGCCGACGATGTGGAAGCTGCCGACGGCGATGATGATCAGGACGACGAGCACCTTGACGGCGACGACGATCGAGGTGACGTGCGCGGACAGCTTGACGCCTACGACCAGGACAGCGGTCATCACCAGGATCAGCAGCGCGGCGGCGAGGTTGAAGCCGAATTTGCCGTCGGACGGGCCGAGCAGCGCCGTCGGCAGCGGGATGCCCCAGCTGTCGAGGAGCGACTGGACATATCCCGCCCAGCCGACGGAGACGGTGGCCGCGCCGAGGGCCAGCTCCAGGACCAGGTCCCAGCCGATGATCCAGGCGACGAACTCGCCGAGCGAGGCGTACGCGAAGGTGTACGCGGAGCCCGCCACCGGGACGGTGGAGGCGAACTCGGCGTAGCACAGCGCCGCGAGCGCGCACACGATGCCCGCGACGACGAACGCCAGGGCGACGGCGGGGCCCGCGTAGTTCTTGGCCACGGTGCCCGTGGTCACGAAGATGCCGGCGCCGATGACGACGCCGACGCCGAAGACCGTGAGGTCCAGGGCGGAGAGCGACTTGTTGAGCTTGTGCTCGGGTTCCTCGGTGTCCTTGATGGACTGCTCGATGGACTTCGTCCTGAACAGGCCGCTGCGTTCGCGTCCCGCTGCTGGCTGGGTGGTCACCGGTTGCCTCCGTGCGCCTTGTCGTCCCCGACATGATCGGGACGAGTTGCCGCCGGCGGGCTGATCAGTCCTACAGGTTCACGCGAAAGAAGCCGGGCCGGACCCCCCGATGGGTGAGTCCGGCCCGATCAAGCCCCTCCGGCGCTTGAGGAGCGGGGTCCGGGGCGGAGCCCCGTGGCGCGGCGCTCAGTCCCGAGCGGGCTCCATCTCCTCCTGCGCGGAACGGTCGCGCTCATTGCGGCCGTCCAGCTTTGCCACCAGGCCCGTGACCTGGCGGGCGATGTCGGGGGCCGTGAGGCCGATCTCCGCCATGATCTCCTTGCGGGAGGCGTGGTCGAGGAAGCGCGGCGGGATGCCGAAGTCGCGGAGCGGGACGTCGACGCCGGCGTCGCGGAGGGCCTGGGCGACGGCCGAGCCGACACCGCCGACCCGCGAGTTGTCCTCCACCGTCACCACGACGCGGTGCCGCTCGGCGAGCGGGGCCATCGCCTCGTCGACGGGCTTGACCCAGCGCGGGTCGACGACGGTCGTCGTGATGCCCTGCTTGTCGAGGAGCGTGGCGATCTCCAGGCACATGGGCGCCAGCGCGCCGACCGAGACGAGCAGCACGTCGGGCCGGTCCGAGCCGGGCTCGCGCAGCACGTCCATGCCGCCGACCTTGCCGATCGCCTCGACGGCCGGGCCGACCGCGCCCTTGGAGTAGCGCACGACGGTCGGGGCGTCCTCCACCGCGACGGCCTCGCGCAGCTGGGCGCGGACCTGGTCGGCGTCGCGCGGGGCGGCGATCCGCACGCCGGGGACGACCTGGAGGATCGACATGTCCCACATGCCGTTGTGCGAGGCGCCGTCGGTGCCGGTGACACCGGCCCGGTCCAGGACGAAGGTGACGCCGCACTTGTGCAGGGCCACGTCCATCAGGAGCTGGTCGAAGGCGCGGTTGAGGAAGGTCGCGTAGACGGCGAAGACGGGGTGCAGGCCGCCCGCCGCCAGGCCCGCCGCCGACACCGCGCCGTGCTGCTCCGCGATGCCCACGTCGTAGACCCGGTCGGGGAAGGCGTCCGCGAACTTCTTCAGGCCGACCGGCTGCAGCATCGCCGCCGTGATGGCCACGATGTCCTGGCGCTCCTCGCCGAGCCGCACCATCTCGTCGCCGAAGACGGAGGTCCAGTCGGCGCCGGACGCCTTGACGGGCAGGCCGGTGTCGGGGTGGATGGGGCCGATGCCGTGGAAGCGGTCCGCCTCGTCCTGGAGGGCGGGCGTGTAGCCGCGGCCCTTCTCGGTGAGGCAGTGCACGATGACCGGGCCGCCGAAGCGCTTGGCGCGCACCAGCGCCGACTCCAGGGCCTCGATGTCGTGGCCGTCGATCGGGCCGACGTACTTCAGGCCCAGGTCCTCGAACATGCCCTGCGGCGCGATGAAGTCCTTGAGTCCCTTCTTGGCGCCGTGCAGGGTCTCGTAGAGCGGCCTGCCGACGACCGGGGTGCGCTCGAGGAGGTCTTTGCCGCGGGCCAGGAAGCGCTCGTAGCCGTCCGTGGTGCGCAGAGTGGCCAGGTGGTTCGCCAGGCCGCCGATCGTGGGAGCGTACGAGCGCTCGTTGTCGTTGACCACGATGACGAGGGGGCGGTCCTTGGCGGCCGCGATGTTGTTCAGCGCCTCCCAGGCCATGCCGCCGGTGAGGGCGCCGTCACCGATGACCGCGACGACGTGGTCGTCCTTCTTGCGCACCTCGTTGGCCTTGGCGAGGCCGTCGGCCCAGCCGAGGACGGTGGAGGCGTGCGAGTTCTCGATGACGTCGTGCTCGGACTCGGCCTGCGAGGGGTAGCCCGAGAGGCCGCCCTTCATCTTCAGCTTGGAGAAGTCCTGGCGCCCGGTGAGCAGCTTGTGCACGTACGACTGGTGACCGGTGTCCCACAGGACCTTGTCCTGGGGCGACTCGAAGACGCGGTGCAGGGCGATGGTCAGCTCGACGACACCGAGGTTGGGGCCGAGGTGGCCGCCGGTCTTGGACACCGCGTCGACGAGGAAGGTCCGGATCTCTCCCGCCAGCTGGTCCAGCTGCTCCAGGGTGAGTCGGTCCAGATCGCGCGGTCCCTTGATGCGGGTCAGCAGCGGCACCCGTGCCTCCTTGCGATAGAGCTGTGAGTAGCTGGCTGAGCTGTTCGAGCTTGCCGGGTCTGTCGAGTCTAATGTTCCGCCGTCGTGGGCGGCGGGCGGGCTGTGCGTTGCCGACCACCCGACCGGCCCTCCCTGATGGGAACATGCGTTCCTACGAGGAGCGCGCGGACATGACTGTGCCCGGCGTCGTCCTTGACGCCGGGCACAGTCAGCCCAGGTGAACCGGGTCAGAAGCGGTCAGGCGCGGCCGGCCGACTTCTGGGTCTTGCGGGTGATCGAGTCGATGACGACCGTGGCGAGGAGCACACCGCCGGTGATCATGTACTGGATCGGAGTGGCGATGCCCTGGAGCGCCAGGCCGTACTGGATCGACGTGATGACCAGCACACCGAGCAGCGCGTTCCACGTGCGGCCCCGGCCACCGAAGAGGCTGGTGCCACCGATGACGGCCGCGGCGATGACGTTCATCAGGAGGTCACCGGAGCCGGCGCTCTGGTTGGCCGCCGCGATCTTGGAGGCCCAGAAGAGACCGCCGACCGCCGCGAACAGACCGGCGATGGCGAACACGGAGACCCGCACCGCCGTGACGTTGATACCGGCACGGCGCGACGCCTCGACGCTGCCGCCGAGCGCGAAGACCTTGCGGCCGTACGTGGTGCGGCGCAGCACGAAGTCCGAGCCGACCAGGACGATCGCGAAGAGCAGCACCGCGAGCGGCAGGCCCTTGTACTGGTTGAAGATGATCGCGACACCGAACGCGGCGACCGCGAGCAGCACCGTACGCAGCACGATGTCGCTGAGCGGCCGGGACGGGATGCCCGCGGCTTCGCGGCGCCGGTTGGCCAGGAAGGTCGGCACGAAGTAGGCGACGACCGCGACGACGGCCAGGCCGTAGGCGGCGGCGACGTCCGCGAAGTAGTAGTTCGTCAGCTTGCCGACGACGCCTTCGCTGTCGATGTTGATCGTGCCGTTGGAGCCCAGGATCTGGAGCATGAAGCCGTTCCAGAACAGCAGGCCCGCCAGGGTGACGGCGAACGCGGGCGCGCCGATCCGGGCGAAGAAGAAGCCGTGCAGGGCGCCGATGACGGCACCGGCCGCGAGAGCGGTGAGGACGGCCAGCCACTCGTTGACCCCGTGAGTGATGCTCATCACGGCCATGATCGCCGAGGAGACACCGGAGACGGAGCCGACCGAGAGGTCGATCTCGCCGAGCAGCAGCACGAAGATGATGCCGACCGACATCATGCCCGTCGCGACCATGGCGACGAAGATGTTGTTGAGGTTCTCCGCGCCCAGGAAGGCCGAGTTGAGGCTCTGGAAGATCGCGGCGATGACGATCAGGCCGATGACGACCGGGATGGCACCGAGGTCACCACCGCGGATCTTGCGCTTGAACTCGCCTATGTAACCCGCGAAGCCCTGCTCGCGCACGAGCAGGCGGGGGTCGACCGCGGTCACGGTCGCGCCCGCGGCCGCGGGGGCGGCGTCCACGGGGGCTTTGGTCTTGTCGATGCTCACTTCTGAGCCTCCGCGTTGCTGCGCGCCGCACGACGGGTCACGGCGTTGTCCGTGGCGCCGGTGATGGCGGAGATGATCTCTTCCTGCGAGGTCGTCTTGACCTCGAACACACCGTTGTTGCGGCCGAGCCGCAGCACGGCGACCTTGTCGGCGACGGCCTTCACATCGGCCATGTTGTGGCTGATGAGGATGACCGCGTGGCCGCGCTCGCGCAGCCGCTCGACGAGGTCGAGGACCTGCGCCGTCTGCTCGACACCGAGGGCGGCCGTCGGCTCGTCCAGGATGACCAGCTTGGGCTCGCCGAGCATGGAGCGGGCGATGGCCACGACCTGGCGCTGACCGCCGGAGAGCGAGGCGATCGGGATCCGCACGCTGGGAATGCGGATCGACAGGGTCTCGAGCAGCTCGCGGGAGCGGCGCTCCATCTCGATCTCGTCGAGGACACCGCGACGCGTGAGCTCACGGCCCAGGTAGAGGTTGCCGACGACATCGATGTTGTCGCACAGCGAGAGGTCCTGGTAGACGGTCGCGATGCCCAGGTTCTGGGCGTCCTGCGGCTTGTTCACCGAGACGGACTTGCCGTTCCACTCGATGACACCTTCATCGATGGGGTGGACACCCGCGATCGTCTTTACAAGGGTGGACTTTCCGGCACCGTTGTCGCCGACCAGGGCGACCACCTCACCGGCGTGGACCTCAAGCTCTACGTCGGTGAGCGCCTGGACGGCACCGAATCGCTTGGAGACCCCGCGCAACGCCAGCACGGGCGTAGCGGACACGTGAACCATCTCCTTCGCCGCCAAAGGCCTGACCCGGGCGGGAGGTTGAACAGAAGAGAAGACTGAGGGGGGTGTTCCGTCCGGCGCCCCGCCGTTGAGCTTTGCGGGGCTGTCGGCGGCGGGACGCCGGACGTACTCACACAGGAGCGCTACCGGATGCGGCGCGCAAGTCCCGTGCGGAACAGGGGGGTTACTTGAGACCGATCTTGTCGCAAGCGGCCTTGTACTTGGTCGTGCAGATCTCGCCGAGGGTGTAGTAACCCTCCTTGACGACCGTGTCCTTGATGTTGTCCTGGGTCAGCGAGACGACCGGGACGATCACGGACGGGACACCCTTCTCGGTGCCGCTGTCGACGGTGCCCGTCGAGAGGGAGCTGTCGATCTTGCCGTCCTTGACGATGGAGATGGCCATCTTCGCGACGGTCTCGGCCTCCGTCGGGTACGACTTGAACACGCTCATGTACTGGTCACCGGTGATGATGCGCTGCACACCCGCGAGCTCGGCGTCCTGGCCGGTGACGGGGGGAAGCTTGCTCAGGCCCGCGCTCTTCAGCGCGGTGATGCTGCCGCCCGCCATGCCGTCGTTGGCGGAGTACACGCCGGCGATCTTGTCCTTGCCGACCGCGGAGATAGCCGCCTCCATGTTGGCGTTGGCGTTCTCCGGCTTCCACTCCTTGGTGTCGTACTCCTTGGCGATCGTCACCTTGCCGTCGAGGACGGAGTGGGCGCCCTTCTTGAACTGGGCGGCGTTCGGGTCGGTGACCGCGCCGTTCATCATGACGACCTTGCTGCTCTTGGTGGCCTTGGAGCCCATGGCCTTCAGGAGCGCCTCGCCCTGCGTCTTGCCGACCTCCTCGTTGTCGAAGGAGGTGTAGGCGGAGATGGGGCCCTCGGCCAGGCGGTCGTACGCGACGACGGGGATGCCCGCGTCCTTGGCCTTCTTCACGCCGTTGGCGACGGCCTTGAAGTCGACCGCGTCCAGGATCAGGACGTCGACGTTCTTGGTGATCATCGTGTCGATCTGCTGCGACTGGAGGGTCGCGTCCTGCTTGGCGTTGAGGTACTCGAGCTTGCCCTTGCCATTGGTCAGCGTGGATATCTGCTTCTCAATGATCGGCTTGTCGAACTTCTCGTAGCGAGCGGTCTGGTTCTCCGGCAGCAGCAGGCCGACGGTGATGTCGTCGCCCTTCTTGCCGCCGGACGACTTCTCGCTGTCGTCACCCTTGGACTCCTTGGCGGAGCCACAGGCGGCGAGAGAGACAGCCATGGCGGTGGCACAGAACGCAACGGCGGCACGACGAGTACGCGTGTTCACTTCAGAAACCTCCCTGACGAGGCCGCGACGTTGCGGCCGAGGTGGCTGGAAGTCAACTCGGCCGCAACCCCAGCGTCAAGGAGTAAATCCTTAACGAGATGGCAACGGTGTCATGCGTTCTCTAAGTGAAGGCAGGTGTTACCGCGGGCACCGTGCCGTCCAAAAGGGTCGAATCGCCCATCTCGCTGAGGGCGAGAGCGAGCGCACCCAGGACCTCCGCGCGGCCCCCCAACGCCCCTGGAAGGACGGAGAGTTGCCGGGCGGCACTCGGGATCGCATAGCGGCCCACGGACTCTCTGATGGGCCCCAGAACCAGCTCCCCGGCCTCCGCCAGATCGCCGCCGAGGACGACCCTGCTGGGATTGAGAAGATTACAGAGATTCGCGACGCCCGAGCCGATGTGCCGGCCCACGTCCGCGATCACGCGGCGACAGCCCGGGTCCCCGTCACGGGCGAGCCGGACGACTCCCTCGAGGGTCAGATCGGTGCCGTGACTGGATTGGAGCAGCGGCAGCACGTAGCGGGCGGCCGTGAACGTCTCCAGGCACCCGCGGTTGCCGCAGCGGCAGACCGGGCCCGACTCGTCCAGCGTGATGTGCCCGATCTCCCCCGCGGTGCCGCCGGGACCGCGGTAGATCTTCCCCTCGATCACCAGGCCCGCGCCGACCCCGCTCGCCACCTTGATGTACGCGAGGTCCCGCACGCCCCGCCCGCTCCCCCAGACCAGCTCGCCGAGCGCGCCCAGGTTCGCGTCGTTGTCGACGTGCACGGGGACGCCGAGGCGCCGGCCCAGCTCCTCCGCGGGCTTGGTGCCGGTCCAGCCCGGCAGGATCGACGTGGAGCCCAGCGTGCCGCTCTCCACGTCGATGGGGCCCGGCACGCCGAGCCCGACGCCCGCGACCTTCGACCGGTCGACGCCGGTCGCCGCGATGAGCCGCTCGACCAGCTCCTCGGCCCGGTCGAAGCCCTGCGCGGCGCTGGCGTCCACGTCCAGCGGCTCGGACTCCTCGGCGAGCACCTGGTGGGCCAGGTTCCCGATGGCCACGCGCAGGTGCGTGTGGCCGAAGTCGACGCCGATCACGATGCCCGCGTCGCCGCTGAGCGACACGCTGCGGGCCCTGCGCCCCCCGGCCGAGGTGGGCGTGACCTCGACCGTCCCCCCGTCCTTGAGCTCCCGGACGATGTTGGAGACCGTGGCCGCGGACAGCCCCGTAGTCCTCGCGATCTCCGCCTGCGTGAGCGAACCGGCGAGCCGTACGGCGCGTACGACCCGCTCCAGATTGGCCCGGTGCAGCGACGACTGCGACCCCGGAGTCTCCATTGACTCTCTCCACCCTTAGCCCCTGGGCCCGCGTCACACGGGGTGACCGGCCCTTGTACAAGTTATGAACTCCAAACTCCGCTGAAGGTGTCTCCGCCGTCAAGCCCTTGACAGAAATCGGTTCCAGCGGACGCGCGCAAGGGTCCGGCCCCGGAGAGGTGCCTCTCCGGGGCCGGACCCCTGTACGCGGAGGGTGAAACAGGCGGGCGTCAGCGGAAGGTGCCCTGCGACACCGAACCGGCAATCCGCCGCTGGAAGATGACGTACACGACGAGTACGGGCACAACGGTGATCACGATCGCCGCGAACAGCCCGCCGTAGTCGATGTTGTAGACCTGCGAGGACGCGTAGGCGGACATCCCCTGGGTCAGGACCCACTTGTCCTGGTCGGTGTTGAGTGCCACCGGCAGCAGGAACTGGTTCCACAGCCCCAGGAAGTTGAAGATCGCCACCGCCGCCATGCCGGGACTGGCCATAGGCAGCATCACCTGGAAGAACGCCCGCCAGTCCCCGGCGCCGTCGATCAATGCGGCCTCGTAGACGTCGTGCGGCAGTGACCGGAAGAACGAATAGAGGAAGAACATCGTGAACGGCAGCGCAAACGCGACGTAGGTGAGAATCAGTCCCGGACGCGTGTTCAGCAGCCCGAAGTTCTGCAGCTGGAAGAAGAGCGGCACGATCGCCAGGAAGACGGGGAAGGTCAGCCCGGCGAGCATCACGTAGTAGATCACCCTACGGCCGGGAAATTCGAACCGGGCCAGGATGTAGGCGCACATCGCGCCCAGCAGCATCACCAGGAACAGCGCGCAGACGACGACGATCACCGAGTTCAGGAAGAATTTCCCGATGTTCGCGTCGGTCCACGCGTGCGCGTAGTTCTCGAACCGCCAGCGATGCGGCAGCTTGAACGGCGATGACAGGATCTCGCTGGTCGACTTGAACGACGACACCAGCACCCACAGCATGGGCACGATCACGATCACGGACCATATGATCAGCAAGGTGTGCGAGATCACCGCGAACCTGCGGTCGCTGCTCGCGGCGGCTCTCGTCAGCTTCCGGTCACGCGCCGGCTTGCGGTCACTCGCCGACTTCCGGTCGGCGGCCATGGCGCTCACCGCGCACCTCCCTTGGCTCCGGCACGCCGAGCCTTCGACCCACGCGCTTTCTTGTTGCGGTCGTCCTCGCCACCGCCCGTCAGACGGTTGACGAGGAACACCAGCGCCGCGAACACCAGGGTGACGAGGGCGAGGACGACCCCCATCGCGGTGGCGTATCCGAACTGCTGCTTGGCGAAGGCGACGCTGAACAGCCGCTGGCTGATCGTCAGGGTCGAGTTGTCCGGTCCACCGCCCGGCAGCATGGCCTGTACGTAGACGAACGAGTCCAGGGCGGCGATGCCCAGGTAGATGTACCCCGTCTGCACGGTGTCCCGGATCGCCGGCAGGGTGATCGAGATCGTCGTCCGGAACCGGCCGGCCCCGTCGATCCTGGCCGCCTCGTACAGCTCGCCGGGAACTCCCTTGATCGCGGCGATGAAGAGCACCGCGTAGAACCCGACGAGCCCCCAGACGATGACGAACATCAGGGCCGGCATCGCGCTGACCGTCTCGCCCAGCCAGGCGAACTTGTCGAAGCCGTCGAGGCCGACCGCGGTGAGCATCCCGTTGAGCAGGCCGGCGTTGGGGTCGTACATCTGCGCCCAGATCAGGCCGACGATGATCGCCGGCACGACGTAGGGGAAGAACGAGATGATCCGGTAGAACGACGCTCCCTTGATCCCCCGGACCGGGCCCTTGCTGGGCCCGCCCAGGGTGATGGCCACCGCGACCCCGAGGGCGAGCGTCAACGTCACCAACGGCACGCAGACCGCCAGCAACGCGACGTTGCGCAACGCCTTCAGGAAGATGTCGTCCTGGAACATCTTGGTGAAGTTGTCGAAGCCGACGAATTCGTAGTCCGGGCTGAAGCCGCGCCAGTCCGTCATCGCCCAGAAGATCGCCTGAACGAAGGGGTACAGGACGAAGACCACGAAGATGGCCAGCGGGACGCCGAGAAACGCCAGGAAGAACGTCACCCGGTCGAAAGTGAGCTTGCGGCGTCGGGGCCGCCCACCGCGAGCGGCCGGCGTGGGCCGGCGGCTCGCGGTTTCGGAGGTGGTGCTCGTGTCTTTCATGGCGGTACTAGCTGACCTCGAGCTTCTTGACGGAGTCGTCTTCCCTGACCTTGTCGGAGATCTTCTGCATGGCCGCGGTCAGGCCCTTGGCGTCGAGGTCGCCGGCGAGGAACGAGTTCCACGGCACCAGCATGTCGGTGTTCATCCCGTAGGCGATGATGAACAGGTAGTTGAAGATGTTCTCGCCCGCGGCCTCGAGCATCTTCGACTGCGCGACCAGCGCGGAAGATCCGTAGCCGTCGGCGGGCACGGTGCCCTTGACGATGGTCGGGGCCAGCTTCGTCTTGGAGAAGTTGGCAGCCGCCTCCTGGGACAGCATCGCCCGCAGGACTTCCTTGCCGCCGGCCGCGTTCTTGCCCTGCTTGGGCACGATGAACGGCTCGCCCGCGGCGGCGCGAAGCGCCTCGTAGGGCATCTTCGGCTTGTCGGTGAGCGTCATCTCCGGGATGCCGGTCATCTGGAAGTCCTTCTTGGTGGCCTTCTTCATCTCGTTCTCGATCCAGCCACCGGAGGGGTAGAGCAGCGCCTTCTGGTCGTTGCTCCAGATCGCCTGCGCCTTCTGGAACTGGGTGCCGGAGCCGCCGGGGACGAACATCTTCTGCTTGACCATGGTCTCCATGACCTTGAGGACGCCCTGGATGGCCGGGTGCGACCAGGAGTCCTTCTCCAGCTTCTCGAGAGCGATCCGGACCTCGTCGCCGCCCTCCTTGACCGCCGAGTCGACGAGCAGCGTCAGGTAGTAGGTCGCGGCTTCCTTGCCGTGGACGAAGAGGTACTTGCCCTTCTTCTTCGCCTTCTGGCCGAGGTCGAGCGCTTCGTCCCAGGTCTTCGGGGCGGTCCAGCTGTTCTCCTCGAACAGCGTCTTCGAGTGCCAGACGCCGTACACGGTCATCACGTAGTTGAGCGCGATGAACTTGTTGTTGAACGTCCCGGGATCCTTCACGCCGGGGAAGAGCGTGTCGGCGATCTTCTTGCCCTCGTAGTTGTTGGCCTCGAGGACGTCGTCGAGCTCCTCGAGCTGGTCGAGGATGCCGAGGAAGCCGATCTGGTCCTCACCGGAGTTGTCGATGAGGTCCGGCGGGTTGCCGCCGACGAACCGGGGCTGGAGCTCCGGGGCGATGTCGACGACCGGTTTGACCTGCACCTTGAGACCCTTGACCTGGCTCCCGACGACCGTGCTGGTGTAGCTGACGTAGTCGGTGCCGTAGCCGCCGTTGAAGATGGCCGCGTCGACCTTGGAGTTCTCGGCGACACCGAACGGGTTCTTGGCACCCTTCTCGCCCTTCGGGCCGTCGCCACCGCCATCGTTGCTGGAGGGAGAGCCACACGCCACCGCGAACGACCCCATGGCCGCGGTCGCGATCGCCCCGCGCAGGAGCGTCCGCCTATCAAGAGAACCGGCACGAATGGTCATCTCTGCATCCTCACTGATCGAATGGATCTGTACGGGTTTGCTGCCTGCGCGGCGGCCGGACCCGGCCGGCCATGCGCTTGCCGCACTTTCTTTTTGAGCGCACCCAGGTATGGGTCGCCGCCTGAGAGATCGGCGGAGATGCACACCGGGGCGTTTTCGCCGTCGTCTCGGTGCCGCTCGGCGGCGCCGATGGTGATCAGCTGAGCGATGCCGGAAAAGCGGTCGCCTGGGCCACGGCCGGAGCAACGGTCGTGCTCCTCTTGATCAGTTCGCGATGGCCTACGCCGGGGATGGATCCCATGCTCAAGTCCTCGCCTTCTCCAGGACTCAGGCGGTGAACCGGATCCTCCCCGGCACCGCGGTGATGTGCTGTGTCGTGCCGGGATCGAATCCCGGGTCCCGGGCCGGAAAGGCATCTCCGGAACGGTGTCCGGAAATGTTCTGCCCCGAGGGAACGCAGTTGGAGCTGGGTGGTACCGAAAATTCCGGGATCGACAGAGATACCCGGCTGTCGGTGCTCCCGCACGTCACGCCGATTCCCCCTGGTCCCCCGGGTCCGGCCGCGGCCTGAACACGGCCGGGGCAGACGCCGACAGGTATAGTCCACTCCCTGCGAGCTGGGCAAGATCGAATGCAGGTTTGGGCGCTGGTCTTTTCCGAGTTGAGACCTCCCGGAAATAAGCCGCAGCCCGGGAGATGTCGATCTCCCCAACTCCCGCGCCTACAAAGCATGTAGTGGTATGGCACGGGCGGGAAGCCGCTGACGCGTTCGAGTGGGGATGAGCGGCGCGAAATTCGCGATGTCGGGCATTACGCGCCGCCGTGCGTTCGAGCAGTGAACGCGTGGCCTGTATTCGGGTGCGTGTTCCGGCCAGTTGCGGGCGGTTCGAGCCCGTGCCCCGCGCAGCCGTTCCGCACCCGTTCCACCACCGGTCGGGGCTATCCGCGCAAGCCGTGAGCGAGTACTCTCGGTAATAGCCCGTGGACTATACGTCGCCGTCAGCGCGGTGGCACTCGTCCGGCGATCGTTCAGGCCCAAGGAGGCCTCACACAAGCGGCTGCCTCTCGCGGGTACTTGATCCCGCTTCATGAGCGCCGCCCCAGACACACGACGGCCCCCCTTGTCCGCTGTCGGACGGCGCCCTGCCTCCGGGAGCCCTCATGCGTGGTTATTTCGTTGACGAACTGCTTCTGATCACCCCCCTGCACCGCGCCGCCGGAGTACGTCTGTACGGCGAAGTCGTCGGTGCCCACAAAGCCTCGCTGGCCGTGGCGGTGACCGACTACAGCCGCTCCGCCGAGGAGATCACGGTGGATCTGACGCAGGTCCGCTATCTGGCGAACAGCGCCCTGGAGACCCTCGTCGCCCTCGCGCGCAGTCTCAGCCCGCCCCAGTGTCTGCGCGTCCTGGCCGGTCCCGAACTCCGGGTCGGGGAGCGACTGGCCGCCGGTGGCTGGGACCGGATCGAAACGCTGCGGCTCACTTCGGAATGACGACCCGTCCCAGGACCCACGCCAACACCCTTGACACCGCTGTCCACTTGCCTCCCTACTGGACGTTGCGCAGCGAACTGACAACGTTGTCGACACCGCCGGAGGGTGCTCACCGATGCAGGGCAGATCAAACCGACCCAGCCGATACAGACACCGCCTCGCCACCACGGCGGCCCTGGGGGCTGCCGCACTGGTACTGACGGCGGTAGGGCAAGGGGCCGCGGCCGCCGGTCAGGCCCAGAAGCCGCGTCCCGCCAAGGAGTTCAGCTCGTCCTTCGAGGCGGGGCAGCCCGCTCCGGACTGGCTGAACACCGTCGACACCGCCAAGGACGGCAGCAAGCGGGCGAGCGGCGTCGACGGCGGCTTCAGCGGCGGCATCCCCGGCAGTGTCAACGCACATGTCACGGACGTCCGTGCCAGCGACGAGAACACGGGCGGCGGCGAGACCAAGGAGAACCTGCTCGACGGCGAGCCGAGCAGCAAGTGGCTGGCGTTCACGCCGACCGCGTGGGTCGAGTACGACCTGGACGCCCCGGCCAAAGTCACCAAGTACGCGCTGACCTCCGCCAACGACCATGACGAGCGCGACCCGAAGGACTGGACCCTGAAGGGTTCGGCCGACGGCAAGGAGTGGACCACCCTCGACTCCCGCTCCGGCGAGACGTTCGACAAGCGGTCCCAGACGAAGACGTACGAGATCGAGAAGCCGGCCGAGTACGCCCACTTCCGCGTCGAGTTCACGAAGAACAACGGCGCGAGCGACGCCACCCAGCTCGCCGACCTCCAGCTGTCGACCGGGGACGAGCAGACCCCCGCGCCCGAGGACATGCTCTCCCTCGTGGACCACGGGCCGAGCGGCTCGCCGACGGCCAAGGCGGGCGCGGGCTTCACCGGCAAGAACGCGCTGCGCTACGCCGGTACGCACAAGGACGACGGGCGCGCGTACTCGTACAACAAGATCTTCGACGTCAATGTGGCGGTGCAGCGGGACACCCAGCTGTCGTACAAGGTCTTCCCGTCGATGGCGGACGCGGACCGGGACTACGACGCCACGAACGTCTCCGTCGACCTCGCCTTCACCGACGGCACGTACCTGAGCGACCTGAAGGCCGTCGACTCCAACGGCGGGCTGCTGACGCCGCAGGGCCAGGGCGACGCCAAGCGGTTGTACGTGAACCAGTGGAACGCCGTGAAGTCGGGCATCGGCTCGGTCGCCGCGGGCAAGACGATCGACCGGGTCCTGGTCGCGTACGACTCCGCGAAGGGTCCGTCGAAGTTCCGCGGCTGGCTCGACGACGTCAACATCGCGCGGGCCGAACCGACGCGTCCCAAGGCGCACTTGAGCGACTACGCGTCCACGACGCGCGGCACCAACTCCAGTGGCGGCTTCTCGCGCGGCAACACGTTCCCGGCGACGGCGGTCCCGCACGGCTTCAACTTCTGGACGCCGGTGACCAACGCCGGTTCGCTGAGCTGGCTGTACGACTACGCGCGGGACAACAACGCGGACAACCTGCCCACGATGGAGGCGCTGGCCGCGAGCCATGAGCCGAGTCCGTGGATGGGCGACCGGCAGACGTTCCAGATGATGCCGTCGGCCGCGGCCACGGTGGACACGTCCCGGACGGGCCGCGCGCTGCCCTTCAAGCACGAGAACGAGACGGCCAAGCCGTACTACTACGGCGTGAAGTTCGAGAACGGCGTACAGGCGGAGATGGCTCCGACCGATCACGCCGCCGCGCTGCGCTTCACCTATCCCGGTGACGACGCGAGCGTCATCTTCGACAACGTCTCCGAGCAGGGCGGCCTCACGCTCGACAAGGACAGCGGAGTCGTCACCGGCTACTCGGACGTCAAGTCGGGTCTGTCGACGGGCGCCACGCGTCTCTTCGTATACGGGACCTTCGACAAGCCGGTCAAGGACGCCGAGGCCTCCGGTGTGAAGGGGCACTTCACCTTCGACGCGGGCAAGGACCGCACGGTCACCCTGCGCCTGGCGACCTCGCTCATCAGCCTCGACCAGGCGAAGGACAACCTGGCGCAGGAGATCCCGCAGAAGAAGTCGTTCACGTCCGTGAAGAACGCGGCGCGCGCGCAGTGGGACGCGCTGATGAACAAGGTGGAGGTCGAGGGAGCCACCGACGACCAGCGCACGACGCTGTACTCGTCCCTGTACCGGCTGTACCTGTACCCCAACTCCGGCTTCGAGAAGGTCGGTTCGAAGTACCAGTACGCGTCGCCGTTCTCGCCGATGCCGGGTCCCGACACCCCGACCCACACCGGCGCGAAGATCGTCGAGGGGAAGCCGTACGTCAACAACGGCTTCTGGGACACGTACCGCACGACCTGGCCCGCGTACTCGCTGCTGACCCCGAAGAAGGCCGGTGAGCTGGTCGACGGGTTCGTGCAGCAGTACAAGGACGGCGGCTGGATCTCCCGCTGGTCCTCGCCCGGTTACGCCGACCTGATGACCGGCACGTCGTCGGACGTCGCGTTCGCCGACGCGTACGTGAAGGGCGTCGACTTCGACGCCGAGTCCGCGTACAAGGCGGCCGTGAAGAACGCGACCGTGGTGCCGCCCGCCTCGGGCGTGGGCCGCAAGGGCATGGAGACCTCCCCCTTCCTCGGCTACACGAGCACCGCCACCGGCGAGGGCATGTCGTGGGCGATGGAGGGCTACATCAACGACTACGGCATCTCCCAGATGGGAGCCGCCCTCTACAAGAAGACGGGCAAGAAGCAGTACAAGGAGGAGTCGGAGTACTTCCTCAACCGCGCCCGTGAGTACGTGAACATGTTCGACGACAAGGCCGGCTTCTTCCAGGGCAAGGACGCCAAGGGGAACTGGCGGGTCGACTCGGCCAAGTTCGACCCGAGCATCTGGGGTTACGACTACACCGAGACCAACGCCTGGGGCTACGCCTTCACGGCGCCGCAGGACAGCAAGGGCCTCGCGAACCTGTACGGCGGCAAGGACGGTCTCGGGAAGAAGCTCGACACGTTCTTCTCGACGCCGGAGACCGCGACGTCCGACGTCGCCGGGTCGTACGGCGGTGTCATCCACGAGATGACCGAGGCGCGCGACGTCCGGATGGGCATGTACGGCCACTCCAACCAGGTGGCGCACCACATCACGTACATGTACGACGCGGCGGGCCAGCCGTACAAGACGCAGGAGAAGGTCCGCGAGGTCCTCTCCCGCCTCTACACGGGCAGCGAGATCGGGCAGGGCTACCACGGCGACGAGGACAACGGCGAGCAGTCGGCCTGGTACCTCTTCTCCTCGCTCGGCTTCTACCCGCTCGACATGGCCAGCGGCGAATACGCCATCGGCTCCCCGCAGTTCACGAAGATGACGCTGCACCTGGAGAACGGCAAGGACCTCGTCGTCAAGGCGCCGAAGAACAGCGCGAAGAACATCTACGTGCAGGGCGTGAAGGTCAACGGCCGTACCTGGTCGAAGACTTCGCTGCCGAACGAGGTCGTCTCCAAGGGCGGGACCATCGAGTTCGCGATGGGCTCGAAGCCGTCGAAGTGGGGCACCGGCAAGGACGCGGCGCCCACGTCCATCACGAAGGACGACAAGGTGCCGACGCCGCGCAAGGACGCGATCACGGGCTCGGGCCCGCTGTTCGACAACTCCTCGGCGACGAGCGCGAGCACGGAGTCGGTGGAGCTGCCGGTCGGTGCGGACGGCACGAAGGCCGTGCAGTACACGCTGACGTCGGCGGACAAGGCGAAGGCCCCGACGGGCTGGACCCTGGAGGCGTCGGACGACGGCACGTCCTGGAAGTCCCTGGACAAGCGGTCCGGCGAGTCCTTCACCTGGGACAAGCAGACGCGGGCCTTCTCGGTCCCGTCGCCGCACAGCTACAAGCACTACCGGCTGGTGTTCGCCGGTGGGGCGGCGACGGTGGCGGAGGTGGAGCTGCTGTCGTAGCCGCCTCCAGCGCGGGCCCCGCCGGGACGTCTTCCGGCGGGGCCTTCGGCGTTCCTGGTGCCCCGCGCTCAATTACGTGGACAGGACGGCGGCGCGGCGCCTACAGTCTGGCGCGAACCGTGACGCAGCCCGAGGAGGTGGGACCCATGACCGCAGTACGCACGTGGGTGCTCTCCTCCTTCTCACGGGCCGGCCACTGACATAGGTCGCCGGGAGCGCCCGTACTGGGCGATTCCGAAAGGCAGAGACCTATGGACACAACAGAGATCACGCGCGTCGCCGACCGGCAGTGGCACGCGCTGGAGGACGACCAGGTGGTCGGCCGTGGCGAGGCGTGGAGCAGGCACGACGGCCGGATCTTCCTGAGCGTCGACGCGTGGCGGGACACCGCGTTCGACCGGCTCACCGCCGCCATGCTGGCGGAGCTGCCGAGGCCGCTGTACACGATGGTCGACGCGGCCGACCTGGCGCTGAGGTCCCGGTGGGAGCAGGCGGGATTCACGCTCGGGCGCCGCGAGTTCGTGTACCGCGTGCCCACCGACCCGGGGCGCACGGGGCTCGGTACGGCACAGCCGCCGCAGGGCGTGACGATCCTGCCCCTCGGTGCGGCGGACAAGGCCCCCTTGCGCGATCTGGACCGGACGATCCGCGCCGAGGTCGAGGCGGCGCTCGGCTGGCGGGAGATGCCGGCCGAGGTGCTGCCGCGCCTCGACGACGCCACCGTGATCGACCCGACGAAGTACGCGGTGGCCGCCGAGGGCGACCGGTACGTGGGCCTGATGCGGGTGGCGCCGGTCCCCCGGCAGCCGAGGATCGGGCTCATCGCGGTACGGGCTGCCCGGCACCGGCGCGGGATCGCGCGGGCGCTCCTGGCCGACGTACTGGGCTCCCTGCACCGGTCCGGTGTCGGGGCGGCGACGGCCGAGACCGGCGCGGCCAACGCGGCCGCCGCCGCCCTGTTCGACAGCGTCGGCGCCGAGCGCGTCGGCAGCAACCTGGAGGTCGTACTTCACTGATGCCGAAGACAAACCCTGGTATCGAGATCGAGGGCACCGTCACCGAGTGCCTGCGCAACGCCACGTTCCAGGTGGAGTTGGAGAACGGACACAAGGTGCTCGCTCACATCAGCGGGAAGATCCGGAAGAACTACATCAAGATTCTCCCGTTCGATCGCGTGCTCGTGGAGCTCAGCCCCTACGACCTCACGCGCGGCCGGATCCTCTACCGGTACCGCAACTAGATCGGTAACCGGCGGCTGGGCGCGGGGAGTTGACGGCCCCGCGCCCGCCCGCACGCTCACTTGCGCCAGAACAGATGGTGGATCACGCCGCTCGGGCTGGGCACGACATCGACGTGGAACCGGTCACGCAGGTCGTCCGGTGACTCCCACAGCCGGGAGCCCGAGCCGAGCTTCACCGACGGGGAGACCGCCACGTGCAGCGTGTCGACGAGGTCGGCGTCGAGGAACTGCCGGACGGTGCGGGCCCCGCCGCCGAGCCGGACGTCCTTGCCCCGCGCCGCGTCCTTCGCCGCCGCGAGCACCGTGGCCGGTTCGCCGTCGACGAAGTGGAACGTCGTGTCGGAGAGCGTGAACGACGGCCTCGTGTGGTGGGTCATGACGAACACCGGTGTGTGGAAGGGCGGTTCATCGCCCCACCAGCCCTGCCATTCGTGGTCCTCCCACGGTCCGCGCTGCGGTCCGAACTTGTTGCGTCCCATGATCTCGGCGCCGATGTTGTGCGCGAAGTCCCGCGTCAGGTAGTCGTCGAGGCCGCGGCTCCCACCCGGGTCGGTGCGGTTCGGCCAGCTCGCCGTGGCCCCGGCCCACGAGAACATCGTCCCGGGATCGGCCTGCCCGAACGGCCGCTCCATGCTCTGCCCCTCACCGGCGGCGAATCCGTCACTGGAGACGGTGAAGTTCTGGACCTTCAACAACTGTGTCACGCGTTCCTCCTGCAGTGCGGGTCTCGTCAGGGAGACTCTCCCAGCCGGCCGAACTCATCGCACGCCGCCGGAACTCGCACCAGACCACCTTTCCCGGGGCGCGCTCCCCCACGCCCCACTTGTCCGCCAGCGCCTCCACGAGCAGCAGACCCCGGCCGCCCTCGGCGTCCTCGGCGCCCTGCCCGCCTTGCGGTACAGCGGGTACGCCGTCGCCGGCGTCGTGGACCTCCACGCGCACGCCGTCCCCGTACGGGATGACGCACAGCAGAAGGCCCCGGCCCGGCGGGACACCGTGGACCAGGGCGTTGGTGGTGAGTTCGCTGACGCAGAGCAGGATGTCGTCCGCCCGCCCGCCGTCCACGCCCCAGTCGGCGAGCGCCGCGCGCGTGAACTCCCGTGCCGCGGGGACGGATCGGCGTTCGCGGCGGTAGAAGCGTTCGCGCGGTTCCTCGTTCATGAGCACAATGTCGCTCAGAGTGATTCACTGGCGACAGTACGTCGACCCCGACAGATCTTCTGTCGGGGTCGGAGTGGGGTCGAGAGAGAACGGGGGCGGGGAGATTGACCGTCATGAGCCCCGGGAAACGTCCGCCGAAGAACCCGCCGAAGAATCCGTCGGCGATGAGGATGGTCGCCGATCTTGTCGCGCTGTTCCGCAAGGCCGCCGGGTTCACCCAGGCGGCACTCGCCGAGCGCCTCGTGGTGACCGAGGCGACCATCGCCGCGATCGAGCAGGGGCGGCGGCCGTTGCTGCCGGATCTTGCGCGGGCCATGGACGAACTCCTCGATACGAAGGGGGCGTTGGCCGTTGCGGTTGCCGGGTTGCCGGAGATCGACCAGTTCCCGTTGCACGCCGAGCAGTACATGGCGCATGAGCGGGAGGCCATTGCTCTGTCCTGGTACGACGTCATGACCGTGCCGGGCATCCTGCAGACCGAGGACTGCGCCCGCTCCATGCTGCGCAACCGCGTCCCCGCCTACGACGAGGACGAAGTCGCCGCCAAGACAGCAGGGCGAGTCCAGCGACAGGAGATCCTGCACCGCAAGTGCCCGCCCACCCTGAGCTTCGTGGTCTGGGAGGCCGCACTGGAACTGGGATACCTCAGTTCGTCCGCGCGCGTCGAGCAGCTACAACTTCTGCGCTCGTACGCCGAACTCCCCGGCCTGGCACTCCAGTTCATGCCACTTACCGCCTCCGAAAACGCCGGACTCGGCGGCCCTTTCATCCTCCTGGAGACTCCGGCCCACCAGCACCTCGCTTACACCGAGTCCCAACGCGGCAGCCAGTGGGTTTCCGACCCCGACGAGGTGTCCATCCTGGCGCGCAAGTATGCGATGCTGCGATCACAGGCCCTCGCACCCGAGGAGTCCAAGGGCCTGCTGGACCGGCTGCTAGGAGAGTGATGAGCACCGCACTGAACTGGTTCAAGTCGAGTTACAGCAACGACGAAGGCGGCGCCTGCCTCGAAGTCGCCTACGACTGGCGGAAGTCGAGCTACAGCAGCAGCGAGGGCGGCCAGTGCGTAGAGGTCGCCGCCCACCCCGCCGCCGTGCACATCCGCGACTCCAAGAACCCCGAAGGCCCGCACTTCACGGTCGGCCCGGACGCCTGGGCCGCCTTCCTCAACCTCTAGCGGGAAAGCACGAGGGCCGCACCCCGCCGAGCGGGGTGCGGCCCAACTGCTTGCCTGAGCGCTTAGTTGCGGATCAGGTTGCGCAGCACGTACTGCATGATGCCGCCGTTGCGGTAGTAGTCCGCCTCGCCGGGGGTGTCGATGCGGACGACCGCGTCGAAGTCGACACCGGTGTCGGTGGTGACCTTCACCGTGCGCGGCGTGGTGCCGTTGTTGAGCTCCTCGACGCCGGTGAAGGAGAAGGTCTCCTCGCCGGTCAGGCCGAGGGTCTCAGCCGTCTGACCCTCCGGGAACTGGAGCGGCAGGACGCCCATGCCGATGAGGTTCGAGCGGTGGATGCGCTCGTACGACTCGGCGATGACGGCCTTGACGCCGAGGAGCGCGGTGCCCTTGGCGGCCCAGTCACGGGACGAACCCGAGCCGTACTCCTTGCCGGCCAGGATGGCCAGCGGGGTGCCCTGCTCGATGTAGTTGCGCGAGGCGTCGTAGATGAACGAGACCGGCGCGTCATCCTGGGTGAAGTCGCGGGTGTAGCCGCCCTCGGTGCCCGGCGCGATCTGGTTGCGCAGGCGGATGTTGGCGAACGTGCCGCGGATCATGACCTCGTGGTTGCCACGGCGCGAGCCATAGGAGTTGAAGTCACGACGCTCCACACCGTGCTCGGTGAGGTACTTGCCGGCCGGGGTGTCGGCCTTGATGGCGCCGGCCGGGGAGATGTGGTCGGTGGTGACCGAGTCGCCCAGCTTGGCGAGGACGCGGGCGCCCGTGATGTCGGCGACCGGGGTCGTCTCCATCGTCATGCCCTCGAAGTAAGGGGGCTTACGGACGTACGTCGACTCGGCGTCCCACTCGAAGGTGTTGCCGGTCGGGATCGGCAGCGCCTGCCACTGGGCGTCGCCGGCGAAGACGTCGGCGTAGGACTTGTTGAACATGTCCTCGCCGATGGAGTTGGCGACGACGTCGTTGACCTCGGCCTCGGTCGGCCAGATGTCGGCGAGGTGGACGGGCTTGCCGTCCTGGTCGACGCCGAGCGCGTCCTTGGTGATGTCCACCTTCATCGAACCGGCGATGGCGTACGCGACGACCAGCGGCGGGGAGGCCAGGTAGTTCATCTTGACGTCGGGGTTGATGCGGCCCTCGAAGTTCCGGTTACCGGAGAGGACCGACGTCACGGCGAGGTCGGCGTCGTTGACGGCCTTGGAGACCTCCTCGGGCAGCGGGCCCGAGTTGCCGATGCAGGTGGTACAGCCGTAGCCGACGAGGTTGAAGCCGACCTTGTCGAGGTAGGGGGTGAGACCCGCCTTGTCGAAGTAGTCGGTGACGACCTTGGAGCCCGGGGCGAGGGTGGTCTTGACCCACGGCTTGCGGGTCAGGCCCTTCTCGACGGCCTTCTTCGCGACGAGCGCGGCGGCGACCATCACATACGGGTTCGACGTGTTGGTGCAGGAGGTGATCGCGGCGACGGTGACGGCGCCGTGGTCGATCTCGTACGTCGAGCCGTCGGGGGCGGTGACCAGGGTCGGCTTCGAGGGGACGCCGTTGCTGGTGGCCGGGGCGTCGGACGCCGGGAAGGACTCCTTGCCGGCCTCCTCGTCGTCCGAGACGTAGTTGCGCACGTCCTGGGCGAACTGCTGCGAGGCGTTGGCGAGGACGATGCGGTCCTGCGGGCGCTTCGGTCCGGCGATCGAGGGGACGACCGTGGCGAGGTCGAGCTCCAGCTTCTCGGAGAAGTCGGGCTCGGCGGCCGGGTCGAGCCAGAGGCCCTGCTCCTTGGCGTACGCCTCGACGAGCGCGACCTGCTGCTCGGAGCGGCCGGTCAGCTTGAGGTAGTTCAGCGTCTCGCCGTCGATCGGGAAGATCGCGGCGGTGGAGCCGAACTCCGGCGACATGTTGCCGATGGTGGCGCGGTTCGCGAGGGAGGTGGCGGCGACGCCCTCACCGTAGAACTCGACGAACTTGCCGACGACGCCGTGCTTGCGCAGCATCTCGGTGATCGTGAGGACCAGGTCGGTGGCGGTGGTGCCGGGCTTGAGCTCACCGGTCAGCTTGAAGCCGACGACGCGCGGGATGAGCATGGAGACCGGCTGGCCGAGCATCGCGGCCTCGGCCTCGATGCCGCCGACGCCCCAGCCGAGCACGCCCAGGCCGTTGACCATCGTGGTGTGCGAGTCGGTGCCGACCAGCGTGTCGGGGTAGGCCTGGCCGTTACGGACCATGACCGTACGAGCGAGGTGCTCGATGTTGACCTGGTGGACGATGCCGGTGCCCGGGGGGACGACCTTGAAGTCGTCGAAGGCGGTCTGGCCCCAGCGCAGGAACTGGTAGCGCTCCTTGTTGCGGCCGTACTCCAGCTCGACGTTCTGGCCGAAGGCGTCCTTCGTACCGAACTTGTCGGCGATGACGGAGTGGTCGATGACCAGCTCGGCCGGGGAGAGCGGGTTGACCTTGTCGGCGTCGCCGCCGAGCTCCTTGACGGCCTCACGCATGGTGGCGAGGTCGACGACGCAGGGCACGCCGGTGAAGTCCTGCATGATCACGCGGGCCGGCGTGAACTGGATCTCCTGCGAGGGCTGGGCCTGGGAGTCCCAGCCGCCGATCGCACGGATGTGGTCGGCGGTGATGTTCGCGCCGTCCTCGGTGCGGAGCAGGTTCTCCAGCAGAACCTTGAGGCTGTAGGGAAGGCGAGCAGAGCCCTCGACCTTGTCCAGCCTGAAGATCTCATACGACTCGTCGCCCACGCGCAGCGTGCTGCGGGCGTCGAAGCTGTTCGCCGACACGACAGTCTCCTTCATATATGTGCGCGTTCCACCGCAATCCTGCCGCCACGCCACGTTGCCGATATGCTGAGGTAAGGCTAAGTTAGGTAACCCTTACTGCCTTCGCCGTCAGACTCGACGATGCCGTGGGGCCGCGGTGCGCCTCGGCAGATATCTCGATGTCGAGATAACTGTAGTACATCGCCCTGCGGTGCCGTCGAGTGGTGCCGTCGCGCCCGTTTGCGGACCGCCTCCCTCCATCGTCGTACGGGGCCGGGGGAAGCACCAGCGCGGCTCCCCGCCCGACTGATCGGGGCGCCCGGGGGTATGCGGAGAAGACCGCAGACCCGCACGGGAGGAGCCAGCAGTCATGCCGCTCACGTTCCGCAAGAGCTTCCGGATCCTGCCGGGAGTACGTCTCAACATCAACCGCAAGTCGTGGTCGATCACGACGGGCGGCGGTTCGCACGGGCCCCGGCACACGCACAGCAGCACCGGTCGCCGCACGACCTCCATGGACCTGCCGGGCCCCTTCGGGTGGCGTCGGACCCATACGGCGAAGCGGCGCTGAGGTCGCCGTCGACATGCCTTCAGGAAGGGGCGCCCGCCCGGACCACCCGACATGCGTCATCTCATATCTGAGATAGCCTGCCGCCATGGCAGACGACTACCTCGTACGTATCGGCAAGCTCATCCGCGACGCCCGCCAGCACCGGGGCTGGACGCAGACGCAGCTGGCCGAAGCGCTCGGCACCAGCCAGAGCGCTGTGAACCGCATCGAGCGCGGTAATCAAAACATCAGCCTTGAGATGATCGCCCGGATCGGCGAAGCCCTGGACAGCGAGATCGTCTCCCTCGGCTACGCCGGACCGATGCACCTGCGGGTGGTCGGCGGGCGCCGGCTGTCCGGTTCGATCGACGTGAAGACGAGCAAGAACGCGTGCGTGGCGCTGCTGTGCGCGTCCCTGCTGAACCGGGGGCGCACGGTGCTGCGCCGCGTCGCCCGGATCGAAGAGGTGTACCGGCTCCTCGAGGTGCTCAACTCCATCGGCGTGCGCACCCGCTGGGTCAACGACGGGGTGGATCTGGAGATCGTGCCGCCCGCGCAGCTGGACATGGGCGCCATCGACGAGGTGGCGGCCCGCCGCACCCGCTCGATCATCATGTTCCTCGGCCCGCTGCTGCACCGCATGGACCGCTTCAAGCTGCCGTACGCGGGCGGCTGCGACCTCGGCACCCGCACGATCGAGCCGCACATGATCGCGCTGCGCCGGTTCGGCCTGGACATCACGGCCACCGAGGGCCTCTACCACGCCGAGGTGCAGGCGGACGTCTCGCCGGACCGGCCGATCGTGCTGACCGAGCGCGGTGACACCGTGACGGAGAACGCGCTGCTGGCCGCCGCCCGGCACGACGGCACCACGGTGATCCGCAACGCCTCGTCCAACTACATGGTCCAGGACCTGTGCTTCTTCCTGGAGGCGCTGGGCGTCCGGGTCGACGGCATCGGCACGACGACCCTGACCGTGCACGGCGTGCCGCAGATCGACGTGGATGTCGACTACTCGCCGTCCGAGGACCCGGTCGAGGCGATGAGCCTGCTGGCCGCGGCCGTGGTCACCGAGTCCGAGCTGACCGTGCGCCGGGTACCGATCGAGTTCCTGGAGATCGAGCTGGCCGTCCTGGAGGAGATGGGGCTCGACCACGACCGCACGGCCGAGTACGTCGCCGACAACGGGCGCACGCGTCTCGTCGACCTCACGGTCCGCCCCTCCAAGCTGGAGGCGCCGATCGACAAGATCCACCCGATGCCGTTCCCGGGCCTGAACATCGACAACGTCCCGTTCTTCGCGGCGATCGCGGCGGCCGCCCAGGGCAAGACCCTGATCCACGACTGGGTCTACGACAACCGCGCGATCTACCTCACCGACCTCAACCGGCTCGGCGGCCGCCTCCAACTCCTCGACCCGCACCGGGTCCTGGTCGAGGGCCCGACCCGCTGGCGGGCCGCCGAGATGATGTGCCCGCCCGCGCTGCGCCCGGCCGTCGTCGTGCTCCTCGCGATGATGGCGGCCGAGGGCACCTCGGTGCTGCGCAACGTGTACGTCATCAACCGCGGTTACGAGGATCTGGCGGAGCGGCTCAACTCCGTGGGCGCGCAGATCGAGACGTTCCGGGACATCTGATCGCACGGAATGTAAGGGTTCCGCGACAGCTGACGCCGCGGACGCAGCACCCCCGCGACAGCTGATCACGCGGGATGTGAGGGTGGGCCCCATGAGGTACCACCGCGCCCCCGCCGCCCTTGCCTTCTGCGCCGCCCTCGCCCTGCTCGCCGGGTGCGGGGGCGGCGGCGCGTCCGATGGGGGCAAGTCGGCCGCGTCGCAGGGCAGTTCCGTGCCGCGGGAGCCGAAGGCCAGTCACGCCCCGGCCGCGGGGAAGGGGGCCAAGGATCCCGACGACGTCAACGGCGACGGATACCGGGACCTCGTCGTGCCGGTGACGCCCCGCTCCGACCCCGACGACGGGCCCGGGATCCAGCACGACCGGGTCGGCGTCGTGTTCGGGTCCGCGCACGGGCTCGATCCCTCGACCCGGGCGGTGTACGGACGCGGCGACCTCGGACTGCCGGCCGACACCGCGTCGGGCGGCGACGACGACAACGTCGCCGCGGACGCGGTGACCGTCGCCGACCTGGACGGCGACGGGTTCCCCGACTTCGTCGCGCCGGCCGCCGACGGCACGGTGGAGACCGCCGGGATCTCGATGGCGCGCAGCGCGCCGTACATCGCGTGGGGTTCGCCGACCGGCCCCGGCGGGGGCGGCACGAAGGCGACACCGCTGCGACTTCCCTCCGGCATCTCGCAGTCGGGCATCGGTATCGATGTGCGCGGGGACTTCGACGGGGACGGGCACCCCGACGTGGCCGGGGTCTCCCGTGACACGGGGACCGTGTGGATCCTGTACGGCCCGTTCACCCGGTCCGGCGCCCCGGCGCGCAGCGGCACCCTGCCCGGCGCCGACGGGACGCTGTACGCCGACGCCCTCGATCCGGACGGGAAGCCGAAGGTCACGGCGCTCCTCATTCACCACATGGACGACGGCGAGCAGACGCCCGGCACGCTCTACGCCGATCCGCGCACCCGTACAGGACGAGAAGTCCGCAAGGGGAACGCGTACGCCTTCGGGGACTTCGACGGCGACGGAAAACGCGATCTCGCCATCGGCGACAACGGCAGCCGCAACGACGAGCCGGGGTACGAGACGGAGGCACCGGACGTCGAGGGTTCGCTGTCCGTGTACCCGGGCGCCGGGGGCACTCCGTCGACATACCGGCTGCCGGCGGGCGCAACCGCCGGCTCCGACATCGGCGGGTACCTCGCCGCCGACCCGGACGGCGACGGCCGCGACGGCATCCTCGTCGCCACGGACGACGGCGCCACGCTGATCGACGGGTCCGAGCGGCGCACCGTGCTGCGCCGGGGCCCCGCCCGCCTGGACGGCAGGAAGACCCCGGCGAAGGAGCGTCCCGCCCGGCCGTACGCCGCCGCCGACTTCGACGCGGACGGATGGGACGAGCTGGTCATGGGGTGGGCGGCCGGGACGACGTCCGACCTGTACGGGCGACAGCCCACGCACTGGTGGATCACGTCGGGGATGTCGGGGCGGGACGTCGCCTCGTTCGCTCTAGTCGGCGACGGGGTCTGAGGCGAACTCGCGGATCGCCTTCGCCAGGGCGCGCGGCTGGTCCAGCGGGATGAGCGTGCCGCACTCGTCCAGCTCCACCAGGCGTCCCTGCGGCAGCAGTTCGGCGAGCCGACGGCCGTGGGCGGGCGGCATCATCTTGTCCTGCCTGCCCCAGACGACGAGGGCAGGACGGTCGTACGTGCGCAGGGCGTCGGCCGCCTCCATCATCTCCGACTTCACGCTCGCGCGGAGGTAGTGCTGAAGGGTGGCGCGGGCCACCGGGTCCTTGCGCAGGGGCTCGACCCAGCGGTCGATCAGGTCGTGCGGGACGGGCCGGTGGGACATCGCCGCGTACCCCGTGCCCGGCATCCGGCGCAGCGGGCGCACCGAGAGGACCTGGGCGAGGAGTGCGAGGCCGCCGGGGACCCGGGACGCCGCGTCGAGAAGCTTGCCGCCGGGGCCCGGCGGATAGTTGTCGAAGGCCTCGCAGCCCGCGATGACCAGGCGGCCCACGCGCTCGGGCCGCGCGGCGACGAGCTGCTGGAGGCGGCCCCCGTCGTTCTCCACGAACACGGTGTCGTCGCCGAGCTTCAGGGTGTCGGCGAACTCGCCGATGAGCAACGCCATGGTGTGGGGCGAGAGTTGGGCGCCGGGCCGCAGCGGTGTGCGGTGGCTGCCGTACGGGAGGGTCGGGACGACGCAGCGCACGGACGCGCCGAGTTCGTCCACGACGTGCCGCCACACCGTGCCGTCCTGGGCGAGCCCGTGCAGCAGGACCACGGGCGTGCCGTCGCCGCCCGTGTCGTCGTACGCGATCGGACCTACGGAGAGTTCGGCCTGTTGCGTCATGCGCCCGAGCCTATGCCCCGCTCCCTAGGGGAGGACCGCTGTGCCGTCGAGTTCGACCAGGGCCTCTTCGTCCCAGAGGCGGGCCACCCCGATCACCGCCATCGCCGGGTAGTCCCGGCCGGCCAACTCGCGCCAGATGCGGCCGAGTTCGCGCGCGTCGGCACGGTATCGCGGCACGTCCGTCGTGTAGACCGTGACGCGCGCGAGGTCGGCCGGGGTGCCGCCCGCGTGCCGCAGGGCGGTGAGCAGGTTCGTCAGGGCCCGCGCGAACTGCTCGGGCAGCGTGCCGCCGGTGATCCTGCCGTCGCCGTCCAGGGACGTCTGACCGGCCAGCAGGACCAGCCGGCTGCCGGTGGCGACGACGGCGTGCGAGAAGCCGGTGGGCGGGGAGAGTTCGGGCGGGTTCAGCCGCTCGGGGCCCTTGTGCGGCGGGTTCTGTGGCGAGCTCATCGGGATGCCTCCGTCTTGTACAACTCGCGGGCGATGACGGCTCGTTGGACTTCGGTCGCGCCCTCGTAGATGCGCGGCGCCCGCACCTCGCGGTACAGGTGCTCCAGGAGGTGGCCGCGTTGCAGCGCCCGCGCTCCGTGCAACTGCACGGCCGTGTCGACGACTTGCTGGGCCGTCTCGGTCGCAAGGAGCTTGGCCATCGCCGCCCGCCGGGGCACACCTTCGGCGCCCTCGTCGTACGCCGCCGCTGCCGCGTACACCATGAGGCGGGCCGACTCGACGCGTAGCGCCATGTCGGCGACCTGGTGGGCGACGGCCTGGAGGTCCTTCAACGGGCCGCCGAACGCCTCGCGTTGCGCGGTGTGCGCGAGGGTCGCGTCGAGGGCCGCCTGGGCCATGCCGACGGCGAACGCGCCGACGCTGGGCCGGAACAGGTTCAGGGTGTTCATGGCGACCCGGAATCCGCCACCGACCTCGCCGAGCACGTCGGCGGGTCCCACCGGTACGCCGTCGAAGGCGAGGGAGCCGATGGGGTGCGGGGAGAGCATGTCGAGGTGGTCGCCGGACAGGCCGGGGCGGTCGGCGGGGACCAGGAACGCGGTGACGCCGCGGGCGCCCGCGGCCGGGTCCGGGTCCGTCCGCGCGAAGACGGTGTAGCAGTCGGCCTCGGGGGCGTTCGAGATCCAGCACTTCTCGCCGGTCAGGCGCCAGCCCCGGCCGGCTCCGCCGTCGCCGTCGGCGCGCAGCGCGAGGGCCGCCGCGTCGGAGCCCGCGCCCGGTTCACTGAGTGCGAACGCGGCGACCGCGCGGCCCGCGCCCACCTCCGGCAGCCAGCGCTCGCGCTGCTCCTTCGTGCCGTACGCGTGCACGGGGTGCGCCCCGAGCCCCTGGAGGGCGAGGGCGGTCTCGGCCTCGGTGCAGACCCGGGCGAGGGACTCGCGCATCAGGCAGAGGTCGAGCGCGCCGGAGGTGAACAGACGCTCCAACAGGCCGAGTTGACCCAGTTCGGCGATGAGCGGGCGGTTGACGCGGCCCGGCTCGCCCTGCTCGGCGAGCGGGGCGAGGCGCCGCCCGGCGAGTTCGCGCAGCTCGGCGCACCAGGCGAGTCGGTCGGGTGCGAGCGAGAATGTGCCCATACGCCGGAGCTCCTCTCACGAGGGCGACGGCGGCCGGTCGCCCCTGGGGCCCCTGCGATGGACCCTCGACTCCGCGAACCGTATCGCGCCCCGTTGACTGTCGTCACCATCACGATACGCTCGATGCGCGACCACGCCACGGCAAGGGGGCGCTCCACGATGAGGCCACAGACCCCGCAGTCCCTGCACCCGTCCGCCCACACCGACACGTTCGCGCGCGACCACCTGCCGCCCGCGGCGCTGTGGCCCGGCCTCACTTTCGACCTGCCGGGGCTGCGCTACCCGGCGCGGCTCAACTGCGGCGCGGAACTGCTCGACGCGACCGTGCGGCGGTTCGGCGCGGACCGGCCCGCGTTCCACTCCCCCGGCCGGCCCACGTGGTCGTACGGCGAGTTGCAGGGCACCGTAGACCGGATCGCGCACGTGCTGACCGATGACCTCGGCGTCGTGCCCGGCAACCGGGTGCTGCTGCGCGGCCCCACCACGCCTTATCTGGCGGCCTGTTGGCTCGCCGTGATGAAGGCGGGCGGCATCGCCGTGACCGTGCTCGCGCAGGCGCGTCCTGCCGAGCTGGCCACGATGTGCGAGATCGCGCGGGTGCGGCACGCGCTGTGCGACGCCCGGTCGGTCGACGATCTGGCGAAGGCGGACGCGCCGGAGCTGCGGATCACCCCGTTCGGCGGCGACGGGCCCGACGATCTGACGCGCCTCGCGGCCTCGAAATCGGCGTCCTACGAGGCCGTGCCGACCGCCGACGACGACGTCGCCCTGATCGCCTTCACCTCGGGGACGACCGGGCGGCCCAAGGGGTGCATGCACTTTCACCGGGATGTCCTCGCGATCGCCGACACGTTCGGGCAGCACGTCCTGAAGGCGACGCCGGACGACGTGTTCACCGGCAGTCCGCCGCTCGGCTTCACCTTCGGGCTCGGCGGGCTCGTGGTGTTCCCGCTGCGCGCGGGCGCCTCGGCGCTGCTGCTCGAACAGGCGGGCCCGCGCCAGCTGCTGCCCGCCATCGCAGCACACCGGGTGTCGGTCCTGTTCACGGCGCCGACGGCGTACCGGACGATGCTCGCGGATCCGTCCTGGGACACGTACGACGTGACGAGTCTGCGGCGCTGCGTCTCCGCCGGGGAGAACCTGCCCGCCGCCGCCTGGCACGCCTGGCACGACGCCACCGGGCTGCGCGTCATCAACGGCATCGGCGCGACCGAACTGCTGCACATCTTCGTCTCCGCCGCGGACGACGCGATCCGGCCGGGCACCACCGGGCTCCCTGTGCCCGGCTGGCATGCGCGCATCATCGACGACGACGGGGCCGAACTCCCGGACGGGGAACCCGGCTTGCTCGCCGTCCGCGGCCCGGTCGGCTGCCGCTATCTCGCCGACGAGCGGCAGACGACGTACGTGCGCCACGGCTGGAACGTCACCGGGGACACCTACGTCCGCGAGCCCGACGGATACTTCCGGTACGTCGCCCGCGCCGACGACATGATCATTTCCGCCGGGTACAACATCGCGGGTCCCGAGGTGGAGGACGCGCTGCTGCGGCACCCGGACGTGACGGAGGCGGCGGTCGTCGGCAGACCCGACGCGACGCGCGGCCAGATCGCGGTCGCCTGCGTGGTGCTGCGCGCCGGGGCGCGGCGGGACCCGGACGCGCTGCGGGAGTTCGTGAAGGCGGAGCTGGTGCCGTACAAGTGCCCGCGCGAGATCGTGTTCCTGGACGCGCTGCCGCGGACCGCCACCGGGAAGCTCCAGCGGTTCCGGCTGCGCGAACCCGGAACCGTACAGTGACCACGTGTCCGAGCAGCAGCCCTCGCCCACCGGCCAGGCCCACACCCCGCGCTCCCTCATCGTCACGCTGTACGGCGCCTACGGGCGCGGCTTCCCCGGGCCCGTACCGGTCGCCGAGCTGATCCGGCTGCTCGGCGCCGCCGGGGTCGACGCGCCCGCGGTGCGCTCGGCGGTGTCCCGGCTGAAGCGGCGCGGCCTGCTGCTGCCCGCGCGCAGCGCCTCGGGAGCCGCCGGGTACGCCCTGTCGGACGACGCGCGCCAGCTCCTCGCCGACGGTGACCGGCGCGTCTACGGGGCTTTCGACGGCGCGCCGACGGCCGACGGCTGGGTGCTCGCGGTGTTCTCCGTGCCCGAGTCGCAGCGGGCCAAGCGGCACGTGCTGCGCTCCACGCTCGCCGGGCTCGGCTTCGGCACGGCCGCGCCCGGCGTGTGGCTGGCGCCCGCCGGGCTGTACGAGGAGACGCGGCACACGCTGGAGCGGATCGGCTGCGCCGGGTACGTCGACCTGTTCCGCGGCGAGCACCTGGGATTCGCGGCGACGGCCGACGCGGTGGGCCGCTGGTGGGACCTGGCCGCGCTGGCCGAGCTGCACGAGGCGTTCCTCGACGAGCACGCGCCGGTACTGCGGAGCTGGGAAGCGCGCGCCGGCACCCCGCCGCAGGAGGCGTACCGCGACTACCTGCTGGCCCTGGATTCGTGGCGGCACCTGCCCTACGCGGACCCGGGGCTGCCGACCCGGCTGCTGCCGTCGGGCTGGCCCGGGCTGCGGTCGGCGGAGGTCTTCCGGGCGCTGCACGAGCGGCTGCGCGAGGCCGGCGCCCACTTCGTGAACGCCGACCGACGGTGAACGCCGTACAAAGAAAACAGCCGGAGTGATCCCCACCACATGAAAGGGTGCTAAGGGAACCCTCAGCTTTCTCCATCCCTCTTCTCAGAATGCGCCTTTAGCGTCGGGCCGCATGAGCCTGAAGCGCAATCTGAACCGGGCCCTGTCCGCGGCCACGGGACTCCAGGTCCGCCGGGCAGGGAGCGCACCGCATGTGACGCCCCCGCCGGCCACGGCACCGAAACCCGCGAAACGGCCGGCGCCCGAGTACCGATGTACCGGCGACCCCGCGACCGACCGGCTGCTGCGGCGGCCGGTCTTCATCATGTCTCCGGTGCGTTCGGGCTCGACCCTGCTGCGGATGCTGCTCGACGCGCACCCGCGCCTGCACGCCCCGCACGAACTGCACATCCGCCGCCTGGAAGTCGGCTACGGCAGCAAGCTGTCCGAACGGGCCATGGACGCCCTGGACCTGGGCCGCGGCGATCTGGAGCACCTGTTGTGGGACCGCGTCCTGCACCGTGAACTCACCAGGTCCGGCAAGGAGTTCCTCGTCGAGAAGACGCCCAGCAACGCCTTCGTCTACGGGCGGATCCGGGACTGCTGGCCCGACGCCCGGTTCGTCTTCCTGCTGCGCCACCCGGTCTCCATCGCCCGGTCCTGGCACGAGGGCGACCCGGAGAAGCGGACGTACGAGGAGGCGTGCGCCGACGCGCTGCGCTACATGAAGGCCGTCGACCACGCCCGCAAGGGCCTCACCGGCGGGCACACCGTGCGCTACGAGGAGCTCACCGAGGACCCTGAGAAGAAGCTGCGCGGGCTGTGCGACTTCCTCGGCGTGGACTTCGAGCCGTCGATGCTGGAGTACGGCAAGCGCGACGAGACGCAGATCCAGAAAGGTCTCGGCGACTGGCGCGACAAGATCCGCACCGGCAGCGTGCAGCAGGGCCGGGCACTGCCGGCGGACGACGAGATCCCCGAGCTCCTGCGGCCCATGTGCAAGGCCTGGGGGTACCTCAAGTGAAGCCGCAGGCCGAGGTCGAGCAGGTGTGGCCGCGCGACGGGCGGATCAGGGTCGTCGGCCGCCTGTACGGCTTGGACGGCCTGTCCGCGGGCACGGGCGCCGGTGACGGCTGGCGGCTGCTGCTGACCCGCCGTTCGCGCACCGACCACGTCCTGCGTTACGGCGCAGACCTGGACGGCGACCGCTACGCGTGCGAGTGGGACGTCGCCGACCTCGCCGCGTACGACGGCTTCACCGGTACCGATCAGTGGGATCTGCATCTCACGGACGGCGGCCGCCTGAAGCTGCGCGTCGGCCGCAAGCTCGACGACATCCGTGGCAAGAAGGCCGTACTCGTCTACCCGCGGCAGGCGGTGCCGGGCGCGGGCTTCGACGTACGGCCGTACTTCACGGTCGAGGACAACCTGTCGCTGGAGTGCCGCGCGTCTCTGGAGAGCCGCTCATCTCTGGGGAGCCGCTCATGAGTTCTCCGAGGATTCGTTATCTGCTGCTGCACGCCTACGGCCGCGGCGGCACCATCCGTACGGTCTTCAACCAGGCCAACTCCCTGGTGGCGGCGGGCTGGGACGTGGAGATCGTCAGCGCGGTGCGGCGGCGGGACGCCCTGCAATTCCCGCTGGACGAGCGCGTACCGGTGACCACGGTCGTCGACCTGCGCGAGGAGCCGGTCCCGGCCGAGGAGCCGGTCCGGGTCGGGGAGCGCGGCCTCGTCGGCTGGTGGCGGGCGCGCAGGCGCGACAAGCGGATCGACCGCCCCGCGCGGGAGATCCCCAGCGGCGAGTTCGGCTACCGGTTCTTCGACCGGCGCCTCGAACTGGCCCTCGGCGCCTATCTGCGCTCGCTCACCGACGGGGTGCTCGTCACGACCCGCCCCGCCCTGAACTTCCTGTCCGCCGCGCACGCCACCAACGGCGTCGTGCGGGTGGCCCAGGAGCACATGAACCACGGCACGCACCGGCCCGACGTGCAGAAACGCATCGTCGAGACCTACGAGCGGTTCGCCGTGGTCGCGGTGCTCACGGAGCGGGACCGCGGCGAGTACGCGCGGCTGCTCCCCGGCACCCGCGTCGTCCGCATCCCGAACGCCGTGCACTCGCTGGACCAGACCCTCGCGAACCACAGCTCCAAAATCGTCGTCGCGGCCGGCCGGCTCTTCCCGCAGAAGGGCTTCGACCTGCTGATCCCCGCGTGGGCCAAGCTCGTCGGGGCCCACCCCGACTGGCAGTTGCGGATCTACGGCAGCGGCGAGAAGAAGGCGCAGTTGCGGGCGCTCATCGAGGAGCATCACCTCTACAACCACGTCCTCCTGATGGGCCACACCGACCGGCTCGACGACGAACTCGCCAAGTCCTCCCTGTACGTGCTGAGTTCGCGCTTCGAGGGGCTGCCGATGGTGATGATCGAGGCGATGAGCCACGCGCTCCCAGTGGTCTCCTTCGACTGCCCGACGGGACCGTCGGACGTGCTGACGCACGGCGTGGACGGGCTGCTCGTGCCGGAGCAGGACCCCGATGCCCTCGCCGACGCGCTCGGCCGCCTGATGGGCGACCGCGACCTGCGGGCGGAGATGGGCACGGCGGCGCTCCTGACGGCGGCGGCCTACGGGCCCGACGCGGTGCACCCGCGCTGGGAGGCCCTCTTCACCGAACTGACCACCCCCGATGGCAAGCGGCCCGCGTCCGGCGCCGCGGAAGGACAGCACGTATGACAACGGCCACGACGGCCCGGCCCCCACAAGGCCGCGCCCAGGGAGCCACGATCTGGCTGACGGGGCTGCCCAGTTCGGGCAAGACGACCGTGGCGCGCGCCCTCGCCGGGCGACTGCGCACGGAGGGACACCGCGTCGAGGTGCTCGACGGCGACGAGATCCGCCGCTTCCTCTCGGCGGGCCTCGGCTTCAGCCGCGAGGACCGCAACACGAACGTGCAGCGCATCGGCCTGGTCGCCGAAGTCCTCGCCCGCAACGGCGTGTTCGCCGTCGTACCCGTCATCGCCCCGTACGCGGACAGCCGCGAGGCGGTGCGCAAACGCCATGCCTCCAGCTCCACCCCGTACTTCGAGATCCATGTCGCCACCCCGCTGGAAGTGTGCAGCGAACGCGACGTGAAGGGCCTGTACGCCCGTCAGGCGGCGGGCGCGTTGAAGGGTCTGACCGGCGTGGACGATCCGTACGAGGCGCCGGTCTCCCCCGATCTGTTCCTGGAGACGCAAGCCCAGACGCCGCGGGAGTCGGCGGCGTCGGTGCACGCGGTGATGGCGGCGAGGGGCCTGGTATGAGTACGTCTGCTTCCTCCGGCGCTCTGAGCCACCTGGACGTGCTGGAGTCCGAGGCGGTGCACATCTTCCGCGAGGTGGCGGGCGAGTTCGAGCGGCCGGTGCTCCTCTTCTCCGGCGGCAAGGACTCGATCCTGATGCTGCATCTGGCGCTGAAGGCGTTCGCGCCGGCCCCCGTGCCCTTCCCTCTTCTGCACGTCGACACGGGGCACAACTTCCCCGAGGTCCTCGCCCACCGGGACCGGGTGGTCGACGCACATGGGCTCACCCTCCATGTGGCGTCCGTGCAGGAGTACATAGACAGAGGTGTGCTGCGCGAACGTCCGGACGGAACCCGCAACCCCCTCCAGACCCTCCCGCTCACGGAGAGGATCCGGGCGGAGCGGTTCGATGCGGTGTTCGGCGGCGGGCGGCGCGACGAGGAGAAGGCGCGGGCCAAGGAGCGCGTCTTCTCCCTGCGCGACGAGTTCTCCCAGTGGGACCCGCGCCGCCAGCGCCCCGAGCTGTGGCAGCTGTACAACGGCCGCCACGCGCCGGGCGAGCACGTCCGTGTCTTCCCGCTCTCCAACTGGACCGAGCTGGACGTGTGGCAGTACATCGCCCGCGAACGCATAGCGCTGCCGTCGATCTACTTCGCGCACCGCCGCGAGGTGTTCAGCCGCCACGGCATGTGGCTGACGGCCGGCGAGTGGGGCGGCCCGAAGGACGGCGAGACACCGCAGAAGCGCCAGGTCCGCTACCGCACCGTCGGCGACATGTCCTGCACCGGCGCCGTCGACTCCGACGCGGAGACGCTGGAGCAGGTCATCGCCGAGATCGCGGCGTCCCGCCTCACCGAGCGGGGCGCCACCCGCGCCGACGACAAGATGTCCGAGGCCGCGATGGAAGACCGTAAGCGCGAAGGGTACTTCTGACCATGAGCACCACCACCACTGCTGCCGGGGCCGACACGTTGCGGCTTGCCACGGCCGGCTCCGTCGACGACGGCAAGTCCACGCTCGTGGGCCGTCTGCTGCACGACTCCAAGTCGGTGCTCACCGACCAGCTGGAGTCGATCTCCCGCACCGGCACCCCGGACCTGGCCCTCCTCACGGACGGCCTGCGCGCCGAGCGCGAACAGGGCATCACCATCGACGTGGCCTACCGCTACTTCGCCACCCCGCGCCGCCGCTTCATCCTCGCCGACACCCCCGGTCACGTGCAGTACACCCGCAACATGGTCACCGGCGCCTCCACCGCCGAGCTGACGATCATCCTCGTGGACGCGCGCCACGGCGTCGTCGACCAGACCCGCAGGCATGCGGCCATCGCCGCCCTCCTGCGCGTCCCGCACCTCGTCCTCGCCGTGAACAAGATGGACCTGGCCGGCTACGAGGAGTCCGTCTTCGCGGCGATCGCCGAGGAGTTCACCGCGTACGCCACGGAACTCGGCGTCCCGCGCGTCACGGCGATCCCGGTCTCCGCGCTGGCCGGCGACAACGTGGTCGAAGTGTCCGCGCACATGGACTGGTACGGCGGCCCGACCGTGCTCGAACACCTGGAGACGGTGCCGGTCGCGGCCGCCCCGCCCGACGCCCCGGCCCGGTTCCCGGTCCAGTACGTCATCCGACACGGCGAATCCCGCTACTACGCAGGCCAGTTGATGTCCGGCACGCTACGAGTGGGCGACGCCGTGACCGTGCACCCTTCAGGGCGTACGTCGACGATCGCGGCCCTCGACATCCTGGGCACGGCGGTGGACACGGCGTGGGCCGGGTCGTCTCTGACGGTACGCCTGTCCGACGAAGTGGACGTGTCCCGCGGCGACCTGCTCGCCCCGACCGGCCCGTCCGCACCGACGGTCACGCAGGACGTACGGGGATCCGTCTGCCACCTGGCGGACAAGCCCCTGAGGGTCGGAGACCGAGTCCTGCTGCGGCACACCACGCGCACGGTGCAGGCCCTCGTCAAGTCGCTCGACGGGGCGGATCAGTTGACGGCGAACGATCTGGGCCGGGTGGTACTGCGCACGGCCGAGCCGGTTGTCGTCGACGATTACGCGGAGATCCGGTGGACCGGGGCGTTCTTGCTGATCGACCCGTCGGACGGGACGACGCTCACGGCTGGGATGGCCGAAGTGCCTCGCTGAGACCGGTTGCCCACTGACGGTTTCGTCGTGGCTGGTCGCGCAGTTCCCCGCGCCCCTGAAGGCATGCGGCTTCGCCGCATCTCCAGGCTGAGAGGCCGCACGAAGTGCGCCTCTCAGGGGCGCGGGGAACTGCGCGAGAAGCCCCACCGGCCCGCAGCCACCGAGCAACCGCACCTGGCAGTCGCATGGCCCGTACCTACCCAGGCAAGGACAACCGTGGCCGGGGTGCGTCCAGACGGCCCGTCTGGGGGCGGCGGCTCCCGGCCCGATACTGCTCGGGCCACACCACCCCCGGCCCCGCATACCCCTGCTCCGCGGCGGCGTGCAGCGTCCAGTTCGGGTCATACAGGTGCGGGCGGGCCAGTGCGCACAGGTCCGTACGGCCCGCCAGGATCAGGGAGTTGACGTCGTCCCAGGACGAGATCGCCCCGACCGAGATCACCGGGATGCCGGCCTCGTTCCGGATCCGGTCGGCGTACGGCACCTGGTAGGAGCGCCCGTACGCGGGTCGTTCCTCGGCCACGACCTGTCCCGTCGACACATCGATCGCGTCGGCCCCGTGCGCGGCGAACGCCCGCGCGATCGCCACCGCGTCCTCGGCGCTCGTGCCGCCCTCGGCCCAGTCCGTCGCGGAGATCCGCACGGTCATGGGGCGGTCGCCGGGCCACACACCGCGCACCGCGTCGAACACTTCCAGGGGGAACCTGAGCCGACCGTCCAGGGAACCCCCGTACGCGTCCGTACGCCGGTTCGTCAGCGGTGACAGGAACCCGGACAGCAAGTAGCCGTGCGCGCAGTGCAGCTCCAGCAGGTCGAAGCCGGAGTCCGCCGCACGCCGCGCCGCAGCGACGAACTCTGCACGGACAGTGCCCATCTCACTGGGCGTCAGTTCATGTGGCGTCTGACTGCCCGGCGTGTAGGGGACCGGAGACGCCGCCACCAGCGGCCAGTTGTCCTCCGGCACGGGAAGTGGCTCGTCCATGCCCTCCCACATGAGCCGGGTGGAACCCTTGCGGCCCGCGTGCCCGAGCTGGACACCGATCGCCGTGCCGGGTGCCCGGGCGTGCACGAACTCCGTGATCCGCCCCCAGGCATCCGCCTGTTCGGCCGTGTAGAGGCCCGCGCAGCCCGGAGTGATGCGGCCCTCGGCGCTGACGCACACCATCTCCGTCATGACCAGGCCCGCCCCGCCCAGCGCCCGCGCCCCGAGATGGACGAGGTGGAAGTCGCCGGGGACACCGTCCACGGCCGAGTACATGTCCATCGGGGAGACCACGACCCGGTTGCGCAGGCGCAGCCCCCGCAGCGCGAACGGCGTGAACATCGGGGGCGTGTCCGCCGGACAGCCGAACTCCTCCTCGACCGCCGCCGTGAAGCGGGCATCGCGCAGCCGGAGATTGTCGTGCGTGACCCGGCGGCTGCGCGTGAGGAGGTTGAAGGCGAACTGCCGTGACGGCTGCCCGAGATGGCGCGGCAGATCCTCGAACCACTCCAGGCTGGCCCGCGCCGCGCGCTGCGTGGAGGCGACGACGGGCCTGCGCTCCGCCTCGTACGCCTCCAACGCCCCCTCGGTCGTGGGGTGTTCGTGCAGACACGCGGCGAGCGCGAGCGCGTCCTCCACGGCGAGTTTGGTGCCGGAGCCGATGGAGAAGTGAGCGGTGTGCGCGGCGTCCCCGATCAGGACGCAATTGCCGTGCGACCAGCGGTCGTTGGTGACGGTTCGGAAGGTCAGCCAGGACGAGTTGTTGGACCGCAACGAGCGGCCGCCCAGGGCGTCGGTGAAGACCTTGGCGGCGCGCTCGATCGTCTCGCGCACGTCCAGGTCCGCGAGGCCCGCCGCCCGCCACACCTCTTCCCGCATCTCGACGATGACCGTGGACTCGTGGGCGCTGTACGGGTAGCCGTGCAACTGCATCACCCCGTGCTCGGTCTCCGCGATCTCGAAGCGGAACGCGTCGAAGGCGAAGTCGGCGGCGAGCCAGACGTAGCGGTTGCGGTGCTCCTCCACGTGCGGGCCGAACGCGTCGGCGTACGTCTCACGCGTCCGGCTGTGCACCCCGTCGGCGGCGATGACGAGGTCGTGCGCCGCACGGAGTTCGGCGACCGGTGGCGCCTCGGTGCAAAAGCGCAGGTCGACGCCGAGCCGGCGGCAGCGGTCCTGCAGTATCTCCAGGAGCCGGCGGCGGCCGAGGGCCGCGAAACCATGGCCTCCCGAGGTGTGGCGCACGCCCCGGTGCACCACGTCGATGTCGTCCCAGCGCACGAACTCCTCCCGCAGGGCCGCGTACACGGCCGGGTCGGCGTGCTCGATGCCGCCGAGGGTCTCATCCGACAGGACGACGCCGAAGCCGAACGTGTCGAGCGGGGCGTTGCGCTCCCAGACCGTGATCTCTCGGTCCGGGGTGAGACGCTTGAGGAGCGCGGCCGCGTACAGGCCGCCCGGACCGCCGCCGATGACGGCGATGCGCTGTGCGCGCGTGGTCGCCCGCGTACTCACCGTGGACTCACCTCCCCTGCCACTTGGGTGCGCGCTTCTCGGTGAAGGCGGCGTGGAACTCGGCGTAGTCCTCGCCGTTCATGAGCAGCGCCTGCGTCGCCGCGTCCATCTCCACGGCCGCCGCGAGGGGCATGTCGAGCTCGGCGGTGAGCAGCGCCTTCGTCTGTGCGTACGCGAGCGCGGGGCCTTCGGCGAGGCGCCGCGCGAGGGCGAGGGCCGCCTCGTCGGCCCGGCCCTCCTCGGTCAACTCGCTGATGAGACCGATGCGTTCGGCTTCGGGGGCGCGGACGGCATCGCCGAGCATCAGCAGCCGGGTGGCGTGGCCGAGGCCGACGATGCGCGGCAGCAGGTAGGCCGCGCCCATGTCGCCGCCGGAGAGGCCGACCTTGGTGAAGAGGAACGCGAAGCGGGCGCTCGGGTCGGCGACCCGGAAGTCGGCGGCCAGGGCGAGCACGGCGCCCGCGCCCGCCGCGACCCCGTGCACGGCCGCGATCACGGGGAACGGCGCCTCCCTGACCGCCCGCACCACCTGGCCCGTCATCCGGTTGAAGTCGAGCAGCTGGGCGGTGTCCATGGAGAGGGTGGCGCCGATGATCTCGTCGACATCACCGCCGGAGCAGAAGCCGCGCCCCTGCCCGGTGAGGACGAGGGCGCGCACCGTCTTCTCGCGGGCCAGCTCGGCGAGCAGGTCGCGCAGGTCGGCGTAGGCGCCGAAGGTGAGGGCGTTGAGCTTCTCGGGCCGGGCGAGCGTGATGGTCGCGACCCCGCCCTCGTCCACGGCGTAGGACAGATGGCGCCAGGTCTCGGTGCGCGGGGTGGAGCCGGTGAAGGGACTCATACGCGTGCTGCCTCCTACGGGCGTGCGCGGCGGCTACCTCTCGAAGTTATCACCGCTTTGTGACCGCCGTCAGCAGGGCGCGATAACCCGAATTCAGGGCCCGGCATAAGCCCCGCGTCCGCCCATAGGGACCAATGTCCCGAGGAACACCACCGGGAGCCTCTATCGGCGCACGCCGTACCATTCATAAGGTTGAAAGCAGGACGGCAATCCCTGGACCGGCAACCCTGGGACCTGTCGCCCTCCAGCCCGGTCCCTTCAGCCCGCTCCTCTCACCCCGCGCCCTTCAGCCGCTCCCGAGCCACCCCACTCAGGACTCGCCTTGCCCCCACCTTCCGGTCCCCCCACTCCCACGTCGTGGCGTCTTGCCCTGCCGCACACGGCCGCCGCTGTGCCGGTCGCACGTGCCCTCGTGCGCACCGCGCTGGCCGAGATCGAGTCGCCGGCGACCGACACGGACACGGCCGAGCTGCTCACGGCGGAGCTGGTGGCGAACGCGGTGGAGCACACGACGGGCGACACCCCGATCGAGCTGGTGGTGGAGCTTCTGGAGACCGGCTGCCAGGTCGAGGTGCACGACCCGGACCCGGCGCCGCCCGCGGATCTCACCAACCCGGGCGACTCCGAGATGCCCGACCCCTGGCAGGAGCACGGCCGCGGCCTGCTGCTCATCCGCATGCTCAGCTCGTCGTGCGGGCACCGCCCCACCGAGTCCGGCAAGGCGGTCTGGTTCACCCTTCCCGCGGTGCCGCGCCAGCGTCCGGCGTCGGAGCTGTAGCCCCGCCCAGGCGCGAGTGCCGGCGGCCGTAGAACGCGTAGACCAGCGCGCCCACGACGAGGAACGCCGCGAACTGGACCCACGTCGTCCAGCCCGTCCCCCAGATCAGATACAGGCACATCGCCACACCGAGCACCGGGCTGAGCGGGTACAGCGGCACCCGGAAGGAACGCGTGAGCCCGGGGTGCGAGCGGCGCAGGGCGACGACGGCGACATTGACGACGGCCATGGTGGCGAGCGTGCCGATGGTGGTCAGATTGACCACGGCGTCGAGCGAGGAGAAGGCCGCAGGGACCGCGAAGACGAGCGCGACGATCCAGGTGTTGGCGACGGGCGTCGACGTCTTCGGGGAGACCCGCTCGAAGATCCGCGGGATCAGTCCGTCCCGGGACATCGACATCAGGATGCGCGTCTGCCCGTACATCACCGCGAGCACGACGGACGCGATGGCGACGACCGCGCCGAACGCGATGATGCCGCCGCCGACGGTGGAGTCCGTGACCTGGTTGACGACGAGCGAGAGCGCGGCGGGCTTGTCCCCGACGGCGTCCGCGCCGAGCGCGCCGATGGCCGCGACGGCGACCGCGCAGTAGAGCAGCGTCACGAGGCCGATGCAGATCATGATCGCGATCGGAATGTTCCGCCGCGGGTTCTTGACCTCCTCGCCGGCCGTGGTGATCGCGTCGAAGCCGATGTACGAGAAGAAGGCGAGGGAAGCACCCGAGGTGACGCCGCTGATGCCCGCGGACATGAACGGCGTCAGATGGCCCGCCTCGAAGGCGCTGAAGCCGATCGCGCAGAACGCGATCAGGATGCCGATCTTGAGGATCGCCATGGCCGCGGTGGCCCGCGCGCTCTCGCGGATGCCGCGCACCAGGAGCGTGGCGGCCATCAGGATCACGATCACGGCGGGCAGGTTCACGACGCCGCCGTCACCGGGTCCGGCGGACAGCGCTGCGGGCAACTGCCGACCGAAGAGGCTGTCGAGCAGCTCGTTCAGATACTGGCTCCAGCCGACGGCGACGGCCGAGACCGAGACGCCGTACTCCAGGAGCAGGCACCAGCCGACGAGGAACGCGACGCGCTCGCCGAGGGTCGCGTAGGCGAACGAGTACGAGGATCCGGAGACCGGGATCGCGCCGCCCAGCTCGGCGAACGAGAACGCCGTGAAGATGCAGGTGATCCCGGCGAGCACGAACGAGACGAGGACGGCGGGGCCCGCCTCCGCGACCGTGTCGGAGAGGCCGACGAAGATGCCGGTGCCGACGATCGCGCCGACCCCGAAGCAGACGAGCTGGAAGAGCCCCATCGTGCGTTTGAGGCCATGCCCCTCCAGGTCGGCGCCCGACTCGGCGAGAAGGGACTCGGGGGACTTGATGCGCAGGCCGGTGGGGGTCGGCGACGGCGACATGGGGTGGTGCTCTTTTCTTGTGGTGCGTGCGGTGCGGCGGGGTGTGCCGCGGGCCGGTGTGGCCGGAGAAGGTGTTCCGGTCCACCAGTTTGAACGGTTGCTACTGATTCGAGCCAGTTACTGCCACTTCGAGCGGTTCAGCACCTGTTCGAGCAGTTTGTCACTTCTGGCCGAGCCAGTTTGTTACTTCTCGCCGAGGGTGGCGACCATGACGGCCTTGATGGTGTGCATCCGGTTCTCGGCCTCGTCGAAGACTACGGAGTGCGCCGACTCGAAGACCTCGTCGGTGACCTCCAGGGAGTCCAGGCCGTACTTCGCGTGTATCTCGCGGCCGACCTTGGTACCCAGGTCGTGGAAGGCGGGCAGGCAGTGCAGGAACTTCACGTCCGCGTTCCCCGTGGCGCGCAGCACGTCCATGGTCACCGCGTACGGCGTGAGCGACTTGATGCGCTCGTCCCACACCTCCTCGGGCTCCCCCATGGACACCCAGACGTCCGTGACGACGAAGTCGGCGCCCACGACGCCTTCCTCGACCGACTCGGTGAGCGTGATGCGGGCCCCGCTCCCGGCGGCGAGCTCACGCGCCTTGGCGACGACCGAGTCCGCGGGCCAGTACGACTTCGGCGCGACGATCCGGACGTCCATGCCCAGCAGGGCGCCGGTGACCAGGTACGAGTTGCCCATGTTGAACCGGGCGTCACCGAGGTAGGCGAAGACCATGTCGGTCAGCGGCTTGTCGCTGTGCTCGGTCATCGTGAGCACGTCGGCGAGCATCTGGGTGGGGTGCCAGTCGTCCGTCAGCCCGTTGTAGACGGGGACGCCCGCGTATGCGGCGAGCGTCTCGACGGTGCCCTGCGCGTCACCCCGGAACTCGATGGCGTCGAACATCCGGCCGAGCACCCGGGCGGTGTCCTTGCTCGACTCCTTCTTGCCGATGTGCGAGCCTGCCGGGTCGATGTACGTCGTGGCGGCGCCCTGGTCCGCGGCGGCCACCTCGAAGGAGCAGCGCGTACGCGTCGACGCCTTCTCGAATATCAGGGCGACGTTCTTACCGCGCAGCCGCTGCGTCTCGGTGCCCGCCTTCTTGGCGGCCTTCAGCTCCGCGGCCAGGTCGACCAGGGCACGGAACTCCTCGGCCGTGAAGTCCACCTCCTTGAGGAAGTGGCGGCCGGTGAGGTCGGGACGCTGGTCAGTCGCCATGGGGCGCTCCTGGGATACGACGGGGCAGAACATGAGAACAGTGGAAGTATATACGACCTCTCACATTTCTATACGGTCACGACGGCTACGGACCTGCCGGTGCAGGGGGTCACATCGGGTGCGGCACCGGATCCCGTTCGACCGGGCAGCTCATGCACCGCGGCCCGCCCCGCCCCCGGCCCAGCTCGCTGCCGGGAATCTCGATCACTTCGATGCCCTGCTTGCGCAGATACGTGTTCGTGGTCGCGTTCCGTTCGTACGCCACCACGACGCCGGGCTCCACGGCCAGGACGTTGCAGCCGTCGTCCCACTGCTCGCGCTCGGCGGCGTGCACGTCCTGGGTGGTGGTCAGGACCCTGATCCCGCTCAGCCCGAGCGCGGCGGCGATGGCCCGGTGCATGTGCTCCGGCGGATGGTCGGTGACCTTCAACTCCGTTGCGGAGCCGCCCGGTTCGATGGTGTACGAGCGCAGCATGCCGAGCCCCGCGTACTGCGTGAACGTGTCGCCGTCGACCATCGTCATCACGGTGTCCAGGTGCATGAAGGCCCGCCGCTTCGGCATGTCGAGCGCGACGATGGTCCGCGCCGAGCCCGCCGCGAACAGCTTGTGGGCGAGCATCTCCACGGCCTGTGGGGTGGTGCGTTCGCTCATCCCGATCAGCACGGCGCCCTGTCCGATGACGAGCACGTCACCGCCCTCGATGGTCGACGGGTAGTCGGCCTGCCCTTCGGACCACTCGTGGAAGCCCGCGTCGCGGAAGAGGGGATGGTGCCGGTAGATCGCCTCGAAGTGCACGGTCTCCCGCTGCCGGGCCGGCCACCGCATGGCGTTGATGGAGACGCCGTCGTAGATCCAGGCAGAGGTGTCGCGCGTGAACAGGTGATTGGGCAGCGGGCCGAGCAGGAAGTCGTCGAGCTCCATGACATGGAAACGGACGGACGTCGGCTCGGCGTGCCGGTCGAGGAACTCGCGCTTGGTCATCCCGCCGATGAGCGCCTCGGCCAGCTCCTGCGCCGGCAGCGTCTCGAAGGCGGCCCGCAGCGCTCCCGTGGCCAGCGGGCCGTACTCCTTCTCGTCGAAGACGCGGTCCAGGACGAGGGAGCGGGCCGCGTCGCCCTCGAGCGTCTCGGTGAGCAGATCGCCGAAGAGATGCACGGTGACGCCCCGGTCGCGCAGCACGTCGGCGAACCCGTCGTGCTCCTGCCGGGCGCGCCGCACCCACAGCACGTCGTCGAAGAGGAGCTGGTCCTTGTTGCTGGGCGTGAGCCGCTTCAGCTCCAGATCGGGCCGATGCAGAATGACGCGGCGCAGCCGCCCGGTCTCGGAGTCGACGTGGAATCCCATGGCGTCATCTTTCCCCGGCGCATCTTCTTATGCGCTGCGTTCCGCTCCCGCGCCCCTGAGCCCGCGCACGCAGTGCGCCTCTCAGGGGCGCGGGGAACTGCGCGGGCAACCACGACGGCGCCGCGCCCGCGCCAACGCCGCAACCGGTAACGGCGCGTCGGCGCCTGCGACGGGCCCGAGCCGAACGCGTCAGAGCCGGGGGTCGACCGGCTCCGACTCAAGCGCCAGCACCGCGAACACAGCCTCGTGCACCCGCCACAACGGCTCCCCCTCCCCGAGCCGGTCCAGCGCCTCCAGGCCAAGGCCGTACTCCCGGATGGCAAGACTCCGCTTGTGCCCGAGGAACCGCTGCCGCAGCTTCTCCAGGTTCTCCGGACGCGTGTACTCGGGCCCGTAGATGATCCGCAGGTACTCACGCCCCCGGCACTTGACGCCGGGCTGCACGAGCCGCCCCTTCTCGTCCCTGACCAGCGCCCCGACGGGCTTGACGACCATGCCCTCGCCGCCGCGCCCGGTCATCTCCAGCCACCAGTCCACGCCTGATCGCACCGACTCCGGGTCCGCGGTGTCCACGTACAGGCGCCGTGTCGTCCGCAGCAGCCCGCTCCCGTCGTGCTCGACCATCCGGTCGATGAGCCCGAGCTGTTCGTCGTGCGGCAGCGCGGCCAGCGAGCGGCCCTGCGCGGCGAGTATCTGGAACGGCGCGAGCCGCACCCCGTCGAGGCCGTCCGTGCTCCAGCAGTAGCGCCGGTACGCGTCCGTGAACGCGGCGGCGTCCGTGGCCCGCCCGCGCTGGCGCGCCAGCAGCCCGGCCACGTCGACCCCGCGCGCGGCCGCCGTCTCCAGTGCGCCGAGCACGCTGGGGAACACGGCCCCGGAGGCGGCGCCGACCGCCGCGTACTGCGAGCGCAGCAGCCCCGACGCCTTGAGGGACCACGGCATCAACTCGGCGTCCAGCAGGATCCAGTTGGTGTCGAGCTCGGCCCACAGCCCGGCCGCGGTCGCCGCGTCCCGGATCCGGCCGAGCACCTCCTCGGTCGTCTCCCGGCTGTCGAAGAACGGGCGTCCGGTGCGGGTGTAGAGGGAGCCCGTCACCGCGCCGTCCTCGACGCCGAACCGCTCGCGCGCCGCGTCCGCGTCCTTGCAGACGAGCGCCACGGCTCGCGACCCCATGTGCTTCTCCTCGCACACGACGCGGGCCACGCCGTCGGCGGCGTACTGGGCGAACGCCTCGGCCGGGTGCTCCAGGTAGCCGTCCTGCGACGACGTGGCGGTGGGCGCCATCGTCGGCGGCAGATACGGCACCAGGCGCGGGTCGACCGCGAACCGGCTCATGACCTCCAGCGCCGCCGCCGCGTTCTCCTCGCGGACGGTGACCCGGCCGGTGTGCCGGGTCTCCACGATCCGGCGGCCGTGCACGTCGGCCAGGTCGAGCGGCCGGCCCTCGTGCCCGCCGGGCGCCTCGGACGCGAGCGGCCTGACCGGCTCGTACCAGACCTGCTCGGCGGTCACGTCGACGAGTTCGCGCTCCGGCCAGCGCAGCGCGGTCAGCTTGCCGCCGAACACGGCGCCGGTGTCCAGGCAGATCGTGTTGTTGAGCCAGGTCGCCGTAGGGACCGGGGTGTGGCCGTAGACCACGGCCGCCCTGCCCCGGTAGTCCTCGGCCCACGGGTAGCGCACGGGCAGCCCGAACGCGTCGGTCTCGCCGGTCGTCTCCCCGTACAACGCGTGCGAGCGCACCCGCCCCGAGGTCCGCCCGTGGTACTTCTCGGGCAGCCCGGCGTGGCACACGACGAGCTTGCCGCCGTCGAGGACGTAGTGGCTGACCAGGCCGCGCACGAACGCGCGCACCTCTTCGTGGAACTCCTCGCTCTCGTTCCCCAACTGCGCGACGGTCTCGGCGAGTCCGTGCGTGTGCTGCACGTTCCTGCCCTTGAGCCAGCGCTCCAGCTTGTTCTCATGGTTGCCGGGCACGCACAACGCGGTGCCGGCCCTCACCATCCCCATGACGCGGCGCAGCACGCCCGGGGTGTCGGGCCCGCGGTCGACGAGGTCGCCGACGAAGACCGCGGTGCGCCCCTCGGGGTGCACGCCGTCCTCGTAACCCAACTTGGCGAGCAGTGACTCCAGTTCGCTCGCGCAGCCGTGGATGTCGCCGACGATGTCGAACGGCCCGGTGAGGTGCGTGAGGTCGTTGAACCGCTTCTCGCGTACGACGCTCGCGCCCTCGACCTCCGCCACGCCGCGCAGCACGTGCACCTTGCGGAAGCCTTCGCGCTCCAAATACCGCAGGGAGCGGTGGAGTTCGCGGGTGTGGCGGGTGATGACGCGGCGCGGCATGTCGGCGCGGTCGGTGCGTGCCGCGTTCCGCGCGGCGCACACGTCCTCCGGTACGTCGAGGACGACGGCGATCGGCAGCACGTCGTACTCGCGTGCCAGCTCGACCAACTGCTTGCGCCCCTCCGGCTGGACGTTGGTCGCGTCCACGACGGTGAGCCGGCCGGCGGCGAGCCGCTTGCCCGCGATGTAGTGCAGCACGTCGAACGCGTCGCGGCTGGCACTCTGGTCGTTCTCGTCGTCGGCGACCAGGCCCCGGCAGAAGTCGCTGGAGATGGTCTCGGTGGGCCCGAAATGGGCGCGTGCGAACGTGGACTTGCCCGAGCCCGACGCGCCGATCAGTACGACGAGGGAGAGGTCGGTGACGGACAGCGTGCGCGCGCCGCTCTTCTCGGTGTCGGTCATGCCGCCTTCTCCTCCTTCTCGGGGTTCGCGCCCGGGTTCGTCTGCTCGGCCAGGGTGAAGACGGCCATCTGTGTGGGCGGGCCCACCTCGGCGTCGTCGGGCCCGACCGCCACGTACCGCACCTGGTAGCCGTGCCGTCCGGCAACGCGCTCCGCCCAGTCGCGGAACTCCGCACGGGTCCACTCGAACCGGTGGTCGCCGTGCCGGACGTGTCCGGCGGGCAGCGTCTCCCAGCGCACGTTGTACTCGACGTTCGGCGTGGTCACGAGGACGGTGCGGGGCCGCGCCGACCCGAACACCGCGTACTCGAGAGCGGGCAGGCGCGGCAGGTCGAGGTGCTCGACGACTTCACTGAGCACCGCCGCGTCGTACCCCTTGAGCCGCTTGTCGGTGTACGCGAGCGAGCCCTGGAACAGCTGCACGCGCGCGGCCTGCCGCTCCCCCATCCGGTCCAGCTTGAGCCGCCGGGCGGCGATGGTGAGCGCCCGCACGGACACGTCGACGCCCACGATCTCGCTGAACCGCACGTCCTTGAGCAGCGCCTGCACCAACTGGCCCTGCCCGCATCCGAGATCGAGCACCCGCGCCGCACCGGACGCGTGCAGCGCGTCGAGGATCGCCTCGCGTCGCTGTACGACCAGCGGCACCGGCCGCTCCTCGGAACCGCTCTGCTCGTCGTCGGCGCCGACGGCATTGTCGAGGTTCTCGACCTGCACGTCGTCGGCGTCCGCGAGCCGCACCAGTTCGAGCCGCTCCGTCGCCTGCCGGGTCAGCGACCAGCGCCGCGAGAGGTACCGGCTGGTGATCAGCTTCTGCTCGGGGTGCTCGGCCAGCCAGCCGTCGCCCGCGCGCAGCAGCTTGTCGACCTCGTCGGCCGACACCCAGTAGTGCTTGGCGTCGTCGAGGACCGGCAGCAGCACATACAGGTGCCGCAGCGCCTGCGCCAGCCGCAACTCGCCCTCCAGGACGAGCCGTACGTACCGCGACGCCCCCCACTCCGGGAACTTCTCGTCCAGCGGCACGGACTCGGCCTCCACGGCCCAGCCGAGCGGCTCGAACAGCTTCTGTACGAGGTCGGGGCCGCCCCGCGCGGGCACCGCGGGCACCTCGATCCGCAGCGGCAGAGCCTCCTCGGCGCGCTCGGGGCGCGCCGTGCAGACCCCGCGCAGCGCGCTGGAGAACACGCTGCTCAGCGCCACGGCGAGCAGCGACGACGCGGCGTACGGCCGGTCGTTCACATACTGCGCGAGCGCCGCGTCGGGAGCACCGCCCCGGCCCTTGCCCTTGCCGCGCCGGACCAGCGCCACCGGATCGACCTCCAGGAGCAACGCGGCCGTGCAGCGCTCCGCGCTCGCCTCGGGGTAGAGGACGTGCGCGGTGCCGTAGGAGGTGGAGAACTCCTGCGCGCTCTCGGGATGCTTGTGCAGCAGGAATCCGAGGTCGGTCGCGGGGCGTTCCGGGGTGCCGGTCGTGCTGATCGTCAGAAACACAAGCCGAGTGTCCCGCGCCGGCACGGCCCCTGGCCAGCGCTTTTCGCCACACGCGGGACCTCGTGCCCGGTCGCCCTACAGCTGCGACTGCACCTGCGAGGAGATCAGCTCCAGGTGGTCGAGATCGTCGAGGTCGAGGATCTGGAGGTAGACGCGCCGCGAGCCGATCGCCGCGTACCGGCCGAGCTTGTCGACCACCTCGGCCGGGGACCCCGCAAGCCCGTTGGCCTTCAGTTCCTCGGCATCCCTGCCGATCTTCTCCGCCCTGCGCTTCACCTCCTCGTCGTCCTTGCCGACACACACCACCAGGGCGTTCGAGTACACCAGATCGCCGCCCGCGCGCCCGGCCTGCTCGGCCGCCGCCCGGACGCGGCCGAACTGCCGCTCGCTGTCCTCGATCGACGCGAACGGGATGTTGAACTCGTCCGCGTACCGCGCGGCCAGCCGCGGCGTGCGCGTCGCCCCGTGCCCGCCGATCAGCACCGGCACCTTGCCCTGCGCCGGCTTGGGCAGCGCCGGGGAGTCGGTCAGCTGGTAGTACGTGCCGTCGTAGCTGAACGAGGTGCCGATCTCGGTGGACCACAGCCCGGTGACGATCGCCAGCTGCTCCTCCAGGCGGGCGAACTTCTCCTTCGGGAACGGGATCCCGTACGCCTTGTGCTCCTCCTCGAACCAGCCCGTGCCAAGACCGAGTTCGACCCGGCCGCCCGACATCTGGTCGACCTGCGCCACCTGGATCGCGAGCACGCCCGGCAGCCGGAACGTGCCCGCTGTCATCAGCGTGCCGAGCCGGATCCGCCGGGTCTCCCGGGCGAGACCGGCCAGCGTGATCCAGGCGTCCGTCGGGCCGGGCAACCCGTCGGAGGACCCCATGCGCAGGTAGTGGTCCGAGCGGAAGAACGCGTCAAAGCCGAGGTCCTCGGTCGCCTTGGCCACGGTCAGAAGCGTGTCGTAGGTGGCCCCTTGCTGGGGCTCCGTGAAGATTCGAAGATCCATACCTCCATCCTGCACGTCCGCGCGTGCGACCGTGCGTCAACCCCACTGGCCCTGCTTGTCCCTCGCTCCCACGGTCGGGTGAAAACGCGTCCATCGAGGCCCGACGGCGGACCGCCCCAGTGACCCGGCGCCTCGCGTGATCGTTGGCCGGGGCGGAGCCGGACCGCCCGGCACCCGCGCCGGCGGTCGCTGCCGGGCGTCACTTGCGTCGACAGCCCGTCCCCCCGCGGGAGGGGCGAAGGCCGAGGAGGCCGTCATGTCCCAGGAAGCCGTGCCTGAACAGGCCGTGCACGAGACGCCCGTGCACGAGATGCCCGTGCACGAGATGCCTGTGCACGAGATGCCTGTGCACGAGATGCCTGTGCACGAGGCATCGCTGCACGAGACGACGCTGCACGAGACGACCGTGCCGGAGCAGCAAGGTGCACCGACGGGTCTGCTGCAGCAGATGGAGGAGCTGATGGCGGCGCTCAACGCCGATCTGTCGCGACTCGACGCGGATCTCCAGCAGTCCCCCCTCGACATCCAGCGGTCCCCCGGCACCTCGCGGCCGGACCCAGAGGACGCCTGACGGACGGTGGCGATGGTGCGGCGGTGCCGACCCGCTGACGCCTTCTGCTCTGCTGACACCCTTCTGCTCTGCTGACACCCCTCCGCTCCGGTGAAGCCGCCGCACTCCTGGTCAGGCCGCCGAGTCCGAGCCGGGCTCCGCCTCGGGCCTGCGCGGGCGGCTGTCCCACTGCGGAAGTCGCCGCAGTATTTCCAGGACCCGGTCCCTGGACTCGTCCGCCGCGTCGATCGCGTCCATGCACTGCCAATAAGCCCCCTCCTCGAAGGACGCGCTCGCCACCGCGACGAGCGCGATACCGACATCGCCGAGCAGGGCGCCGAGGCCGCGCAACGCCGCCTGCACATCACCCAGTTCGGTCAGCTGCGCCGCCCGTATCCCGCCCGCGCCCACCACCGGGACCGCCGAGCCGCCGCTGCCGCGCGCCCCCGCCTCGGTCAGGCCGCGCGCCTCGCCCCGTAACTCCGGCGGCCCCAGCAGCGCGAGCCGAACGCCGATCGCCTGGGCCAATGCCTGCGCCTGCCACGCCTCCCTCATGATGTCCGGCGCGTCCTGGCTCTGTGCCAAGGCCCGTCGGCCGACCCCGGTGAGCCGCACCGCATCCATCCGCGTCCCCGTCCATCCTTAATCGAACTCCCTTGTCCACTACCCAGAGTGAGGGTCTGCGAGACGAAAAGCCAGAGGAAGCCCGAAATCTGTGGACACAGAGTCCGTTCTGGATAATTCCATGACTCCGGAGAGTGACGATCTGTGATCGCGGGTCGGCGGATCAGGGGTCCGTCCGTACGTCATCTATGCGTCCTCTACGCGCCCGGCACGGGAAAGCGGCTCTCGTTCCGGTCGATCTTCGCCGCGAGGGCGGCCAGCGCGTCGATGCCGAGCACCTCGCACAGTTGCAGCAGGTACGCGAGAACGTCGGCGACCTCGTCCTCGACCCGGTGCGCCGACTCCGCGTCGTCCATCACGCGGGCCGACTGCTCGGGGGTCAACCACTGGAAGATCTCGACCAGTTCGGATGCCTCCACGCTGAGCGCCGCGGCCAGATTCTTCGGGGTATGGAAGGGCCCCCAGTCCCGGGCGTCCGCGAAGCGCGCGAGCCGGGTCTGCAGACCCGCCACGTCGAGAACGGGCGCCCGGCCCTCGTCCGAGGCGCCCTGGCCCAGGGCCTGATTGCTGTTGTTTCCGTCCGTCACGTCTCCAGGTCTACCACCGTCGCGCCGTGCTCCCGCGCCGCCCGGACCGCGGGGCCGTCCTCGCCCACCGTGGCGACGAGCCGGATGTGGCCGCGGGCGCACATCCGGCTCGCCAGCGCGACGAGTTCGGTGCTCTGGGCCGGGTCGAGCCCACGGTCCAGGCCGTCCGCGAGCACAGTGAGGTTCTGGTACGCCTCGGGGACCTCGGCCGCCGTGTCGACCTCCAGGACGCGGGGCCCGGTGAGCAGGACGAGGGCGAGGGCCAGATAGCGCAACTCGCCGTCGGCGAGCCGCTCGACGGGGGTGCGTGGCCCGTCACCGCGGTCCACGACGGCGCGTACGGCACCGGTCGGCGTCCGCTCGGCGAGCACGTCCGCCACCGGCCCCGCGAGCCCGGCCCTGGCCGCGGCGACGAGGAGGGAGTGCCGGGTGCCGCATTCGGCGCGGGTGCGGCGCAGCACCGAGGCGAGGTTCTCGCAGCCGGTGAAGAGCCGGTCGGTGTGTGTCCGCACCGGGGCGCGCATGCGGGCCGGGTCCGGGTCGCAGGCGAACACCGAGCGCAGCCCGACCACGACCTGCTCTGCGGCGGCGAGGACCTGGCGCTGCCCTTCCGTCCGGCCGGCGACGCGCAGCGGGAGCAGCGCCGTGCCGAGCAGGTCGTCGGGGAGCGGGGCGCGCGTCACGGGCACCGATCCGGCGGTGTGCCAGGCGGCCTGGACGTGGCGGCGGCCGGGGTCGCGCAGCGCGGTCTCCAGGTAGGTGATGCCGGGGCCGGTCAACCGCTCGCCCACGACGCGCAGTTCGGGCTCGGCCTGTACGGCGAGGTCGAGCCGGACGGGTCCGGCCGGTCCCTCGACGGTGCAGCCGAGGTGGAACCCGCGGCGGTGCTGTGCGTCCGGCCTGGCGCGTTCGGGGACGTACCGCCGCGGATCGGGGAAGACGTCCGCCAGGCTCGCTCCACCGGCGAGTCCGGCGAGCGCCTCGAGTGCGCGCAGCGCGCTGGTCTTGCCGCTGCCGCTCGGCCCGGTCAGCACGGTGAACGGGCCGAGGGAGAAGGTCAGGCCGCGGTGGCGGCCGAAGGCCGAGAGCCGCAGTTCGGTTACGCGCGGTCGGTCCGGGGACACGCTCGGGGGCAGCGGGGGCGCGCCCCGGTGGAGCACGGTCATGCGGCGAACGTAGGCCGCCCGTCGGCGGCAGAACCGTTCATCCCCGCGACCTTCCTACGATCGGGGGACTATGCCTTCCGGGCTTGCCACCGGAGCCACGGGTCAGGAGAGGGCGCCGGCTCCCGCCACCAGCCCCTGGACCTCTGTTCCGGGTGGAGCCAGAAGGAAGACGTTGCGGTCGACGCGGTGCATGCCGCAGCCGAGGCCCATGACGACACCGCTGCTGAAGTCCAGGACGCGCTTGGCCACTTCGGTCTCGGCGCCGGACAGGTCGAGCAGCACCGGAATGCCGGTCATGACCGTCTCGGCGACGTCGCGCGCGTCACCGAAGACGTTGACACGCAGGACGACGAAGCGGCGGCGCGGCTCGGTCTCGGGTTCGGGAAGCGCCCGGTGGCCGACAGCCGACGGCCATTCGTTGCGGCTGCGCAGCGGTACTACCTGGGCGAGCCCTTCCCACTGTTCGTCAGTGACGTCGTGGCCGTTCACTGCTCCCACCCCGTCCGGGCTCGCACTGTTGTCTGCACCGATCAATTCTTACGCCATGTCACCCGTTCAGCCCAACACCGACACGGACGGGAGTCTCACGCGGCGAGGTCGACGGCCTCCACCGCGGGCACCCGGACGCCGCGGCGCGCGGTGGCCAGGCTGGTGACCAAGGTGGCCGCGGCGGCTATGGCCACCACCGTGATCCAGATGCCGGGGCCCCCTTCGGGCAGCGTTCCATCGGTGCGGACGGCGGTGAACGGGAGGATGCCCGCGAGCGCCGCGAGTGTGCCGAAGAACACGCCCGTGACGGTCAGGACGACGCCTTCCACCGCGACCGTCGCGAGCACCTGGGCGGGGGTGGCCCCGGCCAGCCGCTGCTGCCCGAACTCACGGACGCGGTAGGCCGTGGCGGCGTACAGAGAGTTGATCAGCATGACGCAGGCGAAGACGACGATGATGCCGACCACGGTGAAGTTGAGCGTCTCGAGGTTCTTGTCCTCTATTGATCGGGTCAACCCGGACGCCTTGATCGCGTCGTTCTCGACGGCCTGCATGTACAGCGTCGCGGTGGCCATGCCCGTGAAGAGGATCAACGGCATGAGAATGCCGGAGAGTTCGGGCGCCCGACGGCGCATGTTCCGCACGGTCAGGTAGCCGCTCACTCCGGTGAGGGCGGTGAGGAGGGGCTCCACGCGGCCCAGGACGGTGCGCAGCAGGCTCGTCGAGACGAGGGCGAAGCCGACGGAGAGCAGGATCGCCCCGTAGGCGGGAGCCGCCATCAGGGCCGCGTCGGTGGCCTTCATGGCGAAGGTGCTCGACACGGCGAGCGCGCCGGCCAGGAGAGCCGCCCACGACGCGAATTTCCGGGCACGTCCGCCGCGTCGGCGTACGCCCGCGGCCGCGTTCGTGGCACGGCGCACGGCGAGGAAGGCCGCGCCTGCCGCCGCGAGGAGCGTGACGGCGATGCCGGACATGAGGGCGATCGGACCGAAGGAGTGGTCGACGGTGTCGGCGACCTGGCCGCTGTCCTTGAACACGTCGAGCAGGACGGTTCCGCCGAGCACCGCGGGGCCGATCGCGAGGAGCGTGCCCACGAGCGCGACGGCCACGGCTTCGCCCACGACCATGCGCTTGATCTGGGCGGGCGTGGCGCCTGTGGTGCGCAACAGGTTGATTTCGTCCGTACGTTGACGAACGTTGACCGTCAATGTTGATGCGATCGCGAAGAAGACGAGGAGGGTGCCGTAGCCGCCGACGACGCTCGCCGCGGTGGTGAGCGTGTCCGCGCTGGTCTTGTCGACGCCGGGCGCGCCCGCCGTGTCGTGCATCGAGTTGAACGTCATGATGACGGCCGCGCCGAGGAACGCGGACAGGAAGGTGGCGAGGAAGCGGCCGGGACGCTGCCGTACGGAGCGTGCCGCGAGTCCGAGCATCGTGAACATGGCTCATGCCTCCAGGAGCGTGTCGTCGCCGAGGTGGGCGAGACGTTCGGCGATCTGGTCGACGGTCGGGGCCGCCAGCTGCCCGGCGAGGCGGCCGTCGGCGAGGAACTGCACGCTGTCCGCGTACGAGGCCGCGACCGGGTCGTGCGTCACCATCACGACGGTCCTGCCGTGCTGTCGCACCGCTTCCTGGAGCAGCCGCAGCACGTCGCGGGCGCTGCGGGTGTCGAGGGCGCCGGTCGGCTCGTCCGCGAAGATCACGGAGGGCTCGGTGACCAGGGCGCGGGCGATGGCGACGCGCTGGCGCTGCCCGCCGGAGAGCTGGTCGGGAGTGTGCCCGAGCCGGTCGCCGAGACCGACGTCGGAGAGGATCCGCTCGACTTCGGTCCGGTTCACGCGCCGCCCGGCGAGCCGGAGCGGCAGCACCGTGTTCTGCGCGACGGTGAGCGTGGGCAGCAGGTTGTACTGCTGGAAGACGAAGCCGACGCGGGTGCGGCGGAACTTGGTGAGCGCGGCCTCGCCGCGGGCCGGTCCGGGGCCGCCGGTCATCTCCTCGCCGTCGACCACGACGAGGCCGCTGTCGGGCCGGTCGAGCCCGGCCGCGCAGTGCAGCAGCGTCGATTTGCCTGAGCCGGAGGGTCCCATCACGGCCGTGAAGCTGCCGGTGGGGAGGGTGAGGGTGACGTCGTCGAGCGCCCTGACCAAGGTGCCGCCCGCCGCCTGCGTGCCGCCCGCCGCCCCCGCGCCGTCCTCCGCCGCGCCGTACGTCTTGGTGACCTTGACGAGACGGAGCGCCTCGCCGCGGCCGTGCTCGTGTGCCTGTCCTTGCCGATGATGGTTGCGCATGTCGCCGACCCCTCGTCCGGCGCCCCGTGCGCCTCGCCTACGACGCTAGGGACGACGGCCGCGCGGCACATTGGGCGTACGGCCCGGACCGGGGGTGTCGCTACGTACACCCACCCGGTCCGCACACCCGACAGGTACACCCGGCACTCACGCCCGCGTCCTAGAGGTGGCCGCCCGAGCGGGCGAGCCAGCGGCCGGAGTGCCGAGTGACCTCGATGGGGCGGCCGAAGCAGGCCGTCATGCGCTCGGCCGTCAGGACCTCCTCGACAGGCCCACGGGCGAGGACGCGGCCCTCGCGCAGGAGCAGGGCGTGACTGATCGCCGGGGAGAGCTCCTCCAGGTGATGAGTGACGGTGACCGTAGCCAACTCCGGGCGGCTGACCGCCAGTTGACGCATGGTGTCGATGAGGTCCTCGCGGGAGGGAAGGTCGAGCGCGTTGAACGGCTCGTCGAGCAGCAGCAGCGCCGGGTCCGCCATGAGGGCGCGGGCGATGAGGATGCGGGCGCGCTGGCCGCCCGAGCAGACCCCGTACGGCCGGTCGGCGAGATCCTTGATCTGGAGTTCGGCGAGCAACTCGTGGGCGCGCTCGCGCACTTCGTGGTCGTACGACTTCCAGAGCGGCTGGACCGTACCGGTGTGGCCGGTCAGGACCACGGTGTGGCCCGGGAGGTCCTGCGGGACGCGCTGGGAAGTGGAGACGTGGCCGATGTGGGCACGTAGTTCGCGCACGTCGACGCGGCCGAGCCGGTGACCGAGAACCTCGACCGTGCCGGTGGTGGGGAACGTGGTGGCGCCGACGAGGCGCAGGATGCTGGTCTTGCCTGCGCCGTTGGGGCCGAGCAGCGCCCAGTGCTCACCGGGGTGGACGGTCCAGTCGATGCTGTCGAGGATGACCTGGCCGGTGGTGAGGCGGCGCATGCTCGCGCCGTCCAGGGCGGCGACGACGCGCCCGCTCCCCGTGCTGTCCGCCTGCTCGTCCGTCCCGCTCATGGCGCCTCCCGATTCGTCGCGTACCGGACGGAGAATAGCTGTAGGTGGCATTTATCCGCGGCCGCGTCCGAGTCGTGGACGCGGGCCGGCGGCGGCCCCGCCGCCCGGGGTCCACCGACCGGTGGACGCCAGGTTCAACCGGCCGCTGCTGTCCTCGGCACACCGCCGCGACCAGCATGGACGTCATGACCAACTACCCCGAACATATGGCTCGTTGGAGCGCTGGACATCCCTGGCGGGCGATCACCGGCTGGTTCCTCTTCGTCGTTCTCTGCCTGGGCGCCGGTATCGCCGTCGGCTCGAACCCTGCCGGATCGGCGGACTTCGGCGTCGGCGAGGCCGGGCGCGGTGAGGCGATCGCCCGGGACGGCGGGCTCGCGCAGCGGCCCGTCGAACGGGTCCTCGTCGAGCATCGCGACGCCGCCGCCCGGCTTGACCGCGCCGAGGGCGGCGCCGTCGCCCGCGAGGTCGCGGCCCGGATGCGCAAGCTGCCCGAGGTGCGGTCCGTGGCCGCGCCCGTGTGGTCGAAGGACGGCCGGGCGGTCCGCGTCGACGTCACCCTGAAGGGCGCCGAGCTCGACGGCAAGAAGCACGTCGATCCGCTGCGCGCGCAGACCGCCGCGGCGCAGAAGGCGCACCCGGGGCTGCGCGTCGAGGAGACCGGCGGCCCCTCCATCAGCCAGGGCGTCGACAAGCTGCGCGGCAGCGATCTGTCGCGTACGGAGATGATCGCGCTGCCGATCACGCTGCTGACTCTGCTGTTCGTCTTCCGCTCCGTGGCGATGGCCACCGTGCCGCTGCTGCTCGCGCTCACTTCGATCATCGCGTCCGTGGGCCTGTCGATGCTGGCCTCGCACGTCTTCCCCGACGCGGGCGTCGGCACCAACATCATTCTTCTCATCGGCCTTGCCGTCGGCGTCGACTACACGCTCTTCTACCTGAAGCGAGAACGCGAGGAACGGGCGCGTGCGGAAGGGAAGTTGAGCTCGCAGGCGTTGGTGGAGCTGGCCGCCGCCACCTCCGGCCGGGCCGTGGTGCTCTCCGGGTTCGCGGTCGCCGTCTCCAGTGCGACGCTCTACCTCGCCGACGACGTGATCTTCTCCTCGATCGCCACCGCGGCGATCGTGGTGACGCTGGTGGCCGTGGTCAGCTCCCTGACGGTGCTGCCCGCTCTGCTCGTCAAGATCGGGGCACGGGCCGAGCGCCGGGCGGCCCGCCGCGGGAAGCGCCCCGCCGCGGCGAAGCCCGTACGCCACAACGCCCTGCTGCGCCTCACCGCCCGCCGCCCCACCGCCGTACTGACCGTCGGGGTCGTGGCCCTGCTCGCTCTGGCCGCCCCGGTGCTCGGTATGAAGCTGACCGACATGGGCCGCGAGACGCACTCGCGGCAGACACAGTCGATGCCCACGTTCGACCGGCTCAACGCGGCGTTCCCCGAGGTCAAGGCCGTGCATCAGGTCGTCGTACGCGCCGACGCCGACCGGTCGGACGAGGTGCGGGGCGCGCTGCGCGAGCTCGCCGTGACCGCCACGAAGGACGACCAGGCGTTGGCCGGCACGTACACCCTGCGCACCTCCGCCGACCACCGTGTCAGTTCGCTCGAACTGCCCGTCCCGCACTACGTGAGCGCACCGCCCGCGCAGGACTCCCTGGAACGGCTGCGCGACCGCTATCTCCCGGACACCGTGGGCAAGTTGAGCGGCAAGGTCGATTCCGCCGTGACCGGTGACGTGGCCCGCTACGCCGACTACCCCGCGCACCAGAAGGAGAAGCTGCCGCTGATCATCGGGGCGCTGCTGCTCGTGACGTTCGCGATGACCGTGTGGGCGTTCCGCTCGGTGGTGCTCGGCCTGGTCGGCGTCGTGCTCAACCTGCTGTCGGCCGCGGCGTCGCTGGGCATCCTGACCCTTACATTCCAAGGGAGTTGGGCCGAAGGACCGCTCGACTTCGACTCGACCGGGACGATCGGCTCGCGCGTACCGCTGTTCCTCTTCGTGATCCTGTTCGGCCTGTCCATGGACTACCAGGTGTTCGTGATCAGCCGGATCAGGGAGGCTGCGCTGCGCGGGGTGCCGACGCGGCAGGCCGTGCTCGACGGGGTCGGCAGTTCGGCGGGCGTCGTGACGAGCGCGGCGTTCGTGATGGTCACGGTGTTCGCGAGCTTCGTGTCGCTGCACTTCATCGAGATGAAGCAGATCGGCTTCAGCCTGGCGGTGGCGGTGCTGCTCGACGCCTTCGTCATCCGCGTACTGATCCTGCCGGCCCTCATGTTGCTGCTCGGCAACGCGAGTTGGTGGCCTTCACGCGGGATGGGCGGGGCGCGGCGGCAGACCGGGACGCCGGTCGCCCCGCCACTGGCGAACGTAGGCTGATCACCATGGACCCGAGCCGGCAGCCCGTCGTCGACACCCCGGGAGCGCCCGCGTCCGCGGTCCCCGTGTCCACCGCCCCCGTCTCCGTCGTCCCCGTCGCGCACCGCTGGAACGCGGTGGTGTGGGTGCTGTGCGGCCTGATGCCGCCCGCCATCGCGGTCTCGGACGCGGCGGGAGGGACGAAGTACACGACGTACGGGCTGCTGGCCGTCCTCACTTTCTCCTACGCGGCCGTGGCGATGTTCCCCTCGAACCCGGTCCTGCGGCCGCCGGTGTATCTGACGGTCCTGACCGTCGGACTCGGCGCCGTCGCCTATGTGATGGGCAGCGGCGCCGCCCTGTTCATCGTGGCGTTGCCGCACTTCTGGGTCTACGCGTCCGGTCCCGCCGCCGCCCTCTCCTTCAGCGGCGGTGCGGCGGTCATCACCGCACTGGCGAGTGCCGCGGGACGCGACCCCGAACCCCAACTCCTCACCGGGAACACGGTGTCCGTCGTTCTCGGGTACCTCGTGGGCGCCGGGGTCGGCCTCCTCGTACACCGGATCAGCGAGCAGGGCGAGGCCCGCGCCCAACAGCTCACGGACCAACTTGCCGACACGCAAGCCGAGTTGGCGGAAGCCCATCGACGGCAGGGCGCGACGGACGAGCGGGAGCGGCTGGCCCGCGAGATCCACGACACCCTCGCCCAGGGCTTCGCCTCGATCATCGTGCTGGCGGAGGCGGCCCGCTCAGGCCTTGAGACCGAACCGGCGCGCACCACACAGCAGTTGACGTCCATCGAGCAGACCGCGCGGGAGAACCTCGCGGAGGCGCGCGCCCTCGTCGGGGCGACACCACCGCCGGGCGGCGCGGTCCAGGGTTCGGTCTCCGCGACCCTGCTGCGCACCCTCGACCGGTTCGCCGAGGACACCGGCACCGCGGTCGACGCGGATCTCGCGGACGTCGACTGCGACCAGCAGACCCGGATCGCGCTGCTGCGCTGCACGCAGGAGTCCCTCGCCAACGTCCGCAAGCACGCGCGTGCCTCGACGGTGATCGTGGTGCTGACGCCCGGCCCGTACGGGATCGATCTGGAGATCACCGACGACGGGCACGGTTTCGACGTCGGCGCGGCCCGCGGCTTCGGTCTGGACGGAATGCGCAAGCGGCTCGCCGAACTCGGCGGCGAGCTGACCGTCACCAGCTCGCTCGGCGACGGCACCCGGATCCTCGCCTCCCTGCCCATCACAGCGCCCGGCCACGAGGAGCTCGTATGACCGTCCAGGACCAGAGCAAGGACCGGCTGCGGGTCGTCGTGGTCGACGACCACACGGTGATGCGCGCCGGCGTCGTCGCACTGCTCGCCCCTGACCCCGGTATCGAGGTCGTCGGGGAGGCCGACGACGGCCGGGCGGGCGTGACACTCGTCGAGGAACTCGTTCCCGATGTCGCCCTGTTGGACCTGCGCATGCCGGTCCTCGACGGTGTCGAGGCGACGCGGCGGATCGTCGCGGGCCCGAGCGGTACCCGCGTGCTGATCCTGACCACGTACGACACGGACACCGAGATCGAGCACGCGGTGGAGGCCGGCGCGATCGGCTATCTGCTGAAGGACACCTCGCGCGAGCAGCTGGTCGACGCGATCCGGTCGGCGGCCCGCGGCGAGACGGTGCTCGCCCCGCGCGTCGCGCAGAAGCTCGTCGCGAAGATGCGCCGCCCGGTCCAGGCCGCGCTCACCGCGCGCGAGGTGGACGTCCTCAAGGCGGTGGCCGACGGCCTGTCCAACGCCGACATCGGCAAGCGGCTCGTGATCGGGGAGGCGACCGTGAAGACGCATCTGCTGCGGGTCTTCGCGAAACTGGACGTCAGCGACCGGACGCGGGCGGTCGTCGTGGCGATGGAGCGCGGAGTGCTCGACCGGCCCGGCAAGGACTGACAGCCGGTCCCAGAACACACGTGGGTGCACAACCGTTGACACCCCCAGAGATCAAGTGATCTATTCACTTTATGAGTTACGCCGATCAGCCCTCCCTGTCCGAACGCCTGGCGGACGACATCGTCGAGATCATCCGCACCGAGCGGCTCTCCCCCGGCGACGTGCTGGCCTCCTCGCGCGAGCTGGCCCGGCGTTTCGAGGTGACGACGCCGACCGTGCGGGAGGCGCTGCGGCGTCTGGAGGCCACGCAGGTCGTGGAGTTCCGGCACGGTTCGGGCACGTACGTCGGTCCGGGAGCCGAGCGGCGGCTGCTCGCCAACCCTCATCTGCCGCGCAGCACCCGGCAGTCCGTGCTCGAACTCGTCGAGGCCCGGCTCGTCGTCGAACCGGCCGTCGCCGCCGAGGCGGCGCGCAGTCGGCTCCCGCAAGGGATCGAGCAGTTGGAGTACGCGGCGGCCAACGCGCTGTTCCCACCGGAGGAATCACTGCGCCGCTCCGTGCACTTCCATGTCGCGCTGGCCACGACCAGCGGAAACGCGCTGCTGAAGGAGACGGTCGAGGCGCTGCTCCAGGTGCGTGCCCGCGACCAGGTCGAGATCCGGCACCGCTACAACGACCGGGAGCGCGACCACGCCGAGCACCTGCTGATCCTCGACGCGGTGCGGAGCGGGGACGCGGACGCCGCCGAGCGGATCACCCGGGAGCACCTCGGAGCGATCCGGGACACCGTCCAGGCTGCCGAGTTCCCCGAGGGCGGTGAGCTGTCGTGAGCGCCCGATCGCCGTTGCTGCTGGCCGAGTTGACGACCGAGGAGGCCGCGGAGGCCGTCACCCGGGCGCCCGTAGTGATCATCCCGGCCGGGGCGTACGAGCAGCACGGGCCCGGGATGCCGATCGCCACGGACACGATCCGGGCCGAGCGGATCGCCGCCCTGGTGGGCGCCCGGCTCGCGGGCCGCGTGGTCATCGGGCCGCCGCTGCCGGTCGGGGTCTCGCCGCACCACATGGCGTTCGCCGGGACGGTGACGCTGACGACGACCACGTTCGCGGCCGTGGTGCGCGAGTACGTGGGGAGCCTGCGGCGGCACGGATGGCGCCGGTTCCTGGTGCTCACCGGGCACGGCGGCAACAACGCGGCGCTCACCACCGTCGCCCAGGACCTGCTCATGGCAGACCCCGACGTGCGGTTCGCCTGGTCGCCGGTGACGTCGCTCGCCTCCGGTGTGGTGGCCGGGATGGGCGTGAGCGAAGTGCACGGGCACAGCGGAGAGGCCGAGACGGCCCAAATGCTGTACCTGGCACCGGAGTTGGTGCACCAGGACCGGCTGGCGGCGGGGTCCGTCTCCCTCGACGAACTCAAGCCCGGCGCCCGCCTCGCCCGTACCTTCTCCCAGCCGTCGTTGACCCTGCCGTACGACGAGTTGAGCGCGAACGGGGTCCTCGGGGACCCGACTTCCGTGACCGCCGATGACGGGCGGGCCATCGTGGACGCCGTTGTCGGGCGCGTGTGCGCGTTCGTCGAGGAATGGCTCGACGTCTAGACCGCCTCCACAGCCCCCACCGAACCCCCCTTTGAGGAGCCGCACATGAAGGGTCTACTTCGGCGTGCCTGCGTACTGGCCGCCGCGCTCGTCGCCGTACCGTTGACGCCGTCCCTGGCCGCCTCCGGCGCTCTCTCCTCCGGCGCTCCCTCCTCGGAAGGGCGCGGGAGCGCAGCCCCGCAGGAACCCGGCACCAGCGTGCTGCGGACGATCACCAGCGGCGGTCGCGAGCGGACGTATCAGTTGCATCTGCCCGACGGCTACGACCCCGCCAAGAGCTGGCCGCTGATCGTCGCCTACCACGGACGCGGGAACACCGGGGCCGGGACCGAGGCGTTCTCCCGGCTGTCGACACTGCCGGCCGTCGTCGCGTATCCGAACGGCGTCGTCGGGACCGGCGACGGTGACCGGCAGGCGTGGCAGGGTGCGCCGTACGCGGCGGCCGGGGTGGACGACATCGCCTTCACCGGGGACCTGCTGGACAGCCTGGAGAGCCGGCTCTGCGTGGACACGAGACGGGTGTACGCCACCGGCAAGTCCAACGGGGCGGGTTTCACGGGGCTGTTGGCGTGCCGGATGGCGGACCGGTTCGCCGCCGTCGCGCCGGTCGCCGGGGCCTTCTACCCCGGGACCGGCGAGGACTGCGACCCGGAACGGCCCGTGCCGGTCATCGACTTCCACGGCACAGGCGACACCACCATCCCGTACCAGGGCGACGAGGACCGCGGTCTGCCCGCGATCCCGGAGTGGGTGGCCGGCTGGGCGCAGCGCGACCGGTGCGCCACGCGGCTGCCCGACGAGGTGGCCGAGCCCGACATCACGACGCGGCGGTGGACCGGCTGCGCGGGCGGCACCGAGGTGACGCACGTCGCGGTGACCGACGGCGGGCACACCTGGCCTGGCGCCGACGGGTACAGCGGCGGCGGCTGCACCACTCAGACGATCAAGGCCCATGAAGTCATCTGGGACTTCTTCAGGGGCCATCGACTTCCCCGCGACAAGCACTAGTTGGAGCCGCCGACATGTCCGTACAGAGAGAGGCACCACCACACGACGAGGCGGCGCGACTGCCCCGCGTCATCCGCGCCCTGGCTGTCGTGGAGCGCGCCGGCAACGCGCTGCCGCACCCCTTCTGGCTGTTCTGGATCCTGTCGGCGGCGCTCGCCGTCATCAGTGCCGTGCTCGCCGGGTTCGACGTGTCCGTCGTGTCGCCCGCCGACGGCAAGACGGTCGTCGTGCAGAACCTGCTCAGCGGCGACGGGCTCGCCATGGCGGTGTCGTCGATGGTGTCGAACTTCGCCGAGTTCCCGCCGATGGCGACGATCGTCGTGGTCATCATGGGCGTCGCCGTGGCCGAGCGCAGCGGGTTCCTGGCCGCCGCGATGAAGGTCGGCGTGGCCCGTGTGCCCGCGTCGTGGGTGGTCTTCGCGGTGGCGTTCGCCGGAACGGTGGCGCACGTCGCGTCGGCCGCCGCGTACATCATCCTGGTGCCCCTGGGCGGGCTCGCCTTCCGTGCCGTGGGCCGCTCCCCGATCCTGGGCATCGTCGTGGCGTACACGTCGATCGCCTCCGGCTACGACGCGAGCCCCGTGCCCACGCCGAACGACGCGATCTTCGCGGGCATCACCACGGCGGCCGCGAAGATCACGGGCGGCGACGACGCGTATGTGTCCCCGCTGTCCAACTGGTTCTTCAACATCGTCTCCTCCCTTCTGCTCGCCGCCGTCATCACCCTCGTCACGCGCTACGTCCTGTCGCGCAGGCCCGACCTCGACCCCGATCCGGACGCCGACGTCGAGGACCTGGGGACGCTGCTGCTGAGCGAGCGCGAGCGGTCCGCGCTGCGGGCGGCGCTGCTCGCGCTCGGCGCGGGTCTGGTGCTGGTCGTGGCCGCGCTGCTGCCCACGTCGTCACCGCTGCGCGGGGGCGGCGGCAGCATCGTCGAGTCGCCGTTCCTGGACGGCATCGCAGCCGTCGTGGCCTGCCTGTTCGCGGTCACCGGCATCGTGTACGGCCGGCGCTCCGGGTCGATCGCCAAGGCCGGTGACGTGCCGAGGCTGATGGCCGACGGCGTGAAGCAGATGGCCCCGGTGCTCGTCCTCTTCTTCGCCATCGCCCAGTTCCTCGCCTACTTCGACTGGACGCACATCGGGGATGTGCTGGCGGTGCGGGCCGCGGAGGCGCTGCAGCACAGCGGCATGCCGATCATCGTGGTCTTCCTGCTGGTCCTGGTGCTGCTGACCCTGGTCAACGTCATGGTCACCAGCGGCTCGGCGATGTGGGCGCTGGCCGCACCCGTCCTCGTACCGATGCTGATGCTGGTGCACGTGCCGGCGGAGACGACGCAGGCCCTGTTCCGCATCGCGGACTCCGGGTCGACCGCGATCACGCCGATGAGCCCGTACTTCGTGATGGCGCTCGGCTTTCTGCAGCGCTACCGCAAGAGCGCGGGCATCGGCACGCTCGCCTCGTACACCCTGCCGCTGGCGGTCGCCATGACGGTGGCGTGGACGCTGCTGTTCCTGGCGTGGTGGGCGCTGGGGATTCCGCTCGGTCCTGGGGCCGCGGTGCGCTGAGCGCGCGGTCTGACGGAGCGTGCGGAGGCTCCGTCAGACCATCAGCAGTACGCAGGCCATCAACCCTTGGCCGTCAACTCCCGCAGCGCCGAGTTGAGTTCGAGGACGTTCACTCCGGGCTCCCCCATGAAGCCGAGGATCCGGCCGTCCGTGTGGTCGTCGACGAGCTTGTGCACCTGCGCGACGGAGAGGTGGTTCCTCTCCGCGACGCGGTGGACCTGCAGATCGGCGTAGTCCGGGGAGATCTGCGGGTCGAGGCCCGAGGCGGAGGAGGTGACGGCGTCGGCCGGGATGTCCGCGGCCTTCACCTTGTACGTCGCCGTGGAGTTGTCCGCGACGACAGCGGCCTTAGCGTCCTTCACCTGCTTGATGAGCTCCTTGTTGTCGCCGGAGAGGTTGGTGGCGCCGGACAGGATCAGCTTGTACCGGGTGTTGATGCTGTTGGTGCCCAGGCCGTTGGAGGGACGCGGCTGGAACCAGGTCAGGTCGGGCTTGCCGTCCTTGGTGAGGTAGGTCTGCCCGATGAGGGACGAACCGACCACTGTGCCCTGGGACGTGATCTCCGAGCCGTTGGCCTTGCCGTGGAAGGCGGCCTGGGCGACGCCGGTCACCGCGAGCGGGTAGATCACGCCGCACACGACGGTGAGGAGGAGCAGGGCCCGCAGGCCCGCCCACAGCAACCGGCCCGTGTTGACTACCGAGTTGTTCATGACTCAACCGATTCCGGGGATGAGGGAGAGGATCATGTCGATGATCTTGATGCCGATGAAGGGCGCCACCAGGCCGCCGAGCCCGTAGATCCCGAGGTTGCGGCGGAGCATCCGGTCGGCGCTCACCGGCCGGTACCTGACGCCCTTCAGGGCGAGCGGGACCAGGGCGATGATGATCAGCGCGTTGAAGACGACCGCGGACAGGATCGCGGAGTCGGGCGAGGACAGGTGCATGATGTTGAGCTTGTCCAGGCCCGGGTAGACCGCGGCGAACAGCGCGGGGATGATCGCGAAGTACTTCGCGACGTCGTTGGCGATCGAGAAGGTCGTCAACGCGCCTCGTGTGATGAGGAGTTGCTTGCCGATCTCGACGATCTCGATGAGCTTGGTCGGGTTCGAGTCGAGGTCGACCATGTTGCCGGCCTCCTTCGCGGCCGACGTGCCGGTGTTCATCGCGACGCCGACGTCCGCCTGGGCCAGGGCCGGGGCGTCGTTGGTGCCGTCACCGGTCATCGCGACGAGCTTGCCGCCCGCCTGTTCCCGCTTGATGAGGGCCATCTTGTCCTCGGGGGTGGCCTCCGCGAGGAAGTCGTCGACGCCCGCCTCGTCCGCGATCGCCTTCGCCGTCAGCGGGTTGTCGCCCGTGATCATGACGGTTCTGATGCCCATGCGGCGCAGTTCGTCGAACCGTTCCCGCATGCCGTCCTTGACGACGTCCTTGAGGTGGATGACGCCGAGCACGCGGGCGCCCTCGGTGTCCTCAAGAGCCACCAGCAGCGGCGTGCCACCGGCCCCCGAGATCCGGTCGGTCACCTCGCGGGCGTCGGGAGCGACGGTGCCGCCCTGCTGCTCGACCCAGGCGATGACCGAACCGGCCGCGCCCTTGCGGATCCTGCGTCCTTCGACGTCCACGCCCGACATCCGGGTCTGGGCGGTGAACTCGATCCAGCCTGCGCCGACGAGTTCGCCCTGGTGACGCTCTCTGAGCCCGTACTTCTCCTTTGCGAGGACCACGACCGAGCGGCCCTCGGGAGTCTCGTCGGACAGCGACGAGAGCTGGGCCGCGTCGGCGAGCTGCGCCTCGGTGACTCCGCGGACAGGCACGAACTCGGCGGCCTGCCGGTTGCCGAGGGTGATGGTGCCGGTCTTGTCGAGCAGCAGGGTGGACACATCGCCCGCGGCCTCGACGGCCCGCCCGGACATGGCCAGTACGTTGCGCTGCACGAGGCGGTCCATGCCCGCGATGCCGATGGCGGAGAGCAGCGCCCCGATGGTCGTCGGGATGAGGCAGACGAGCAGCGCGACCAGGACGACCATGTCGAGGTTGGTGCCCGCGTAGTGCGCGAACGGCGGCAGCGTGGCGACGGCCAGCAGGAACACGATGGTCAGCGACGCGAGCAGGATGTTCAGCGCGATCTCGTTCGGCGTCTTCTGCCGGGCCGCGCCCTCGACCAGGTTGATCATGCGGTCGATGAACGTCTCGCCGGGCTTCGTCGTGATCTTGATGACGACGCGGTCGGAGAGCACCTTCGTGCCGCCGGTGACGGCCGAGCGGTCGCCGCCCGACTCGCGGATGACCGGGGCCGACTCGCCGGTGATGGCGGACTCGTCGACGGAGGCCACGCCCTCGACGACGTCACCGTCGCCGGGGATGATGTCGCCGGCCTCGCAGACCACGAGGTCGCCGATCCTCAACTCCGTACCGGGCACCCGCTCCTCGGTCCTGCCGTCCTTCGCCAGGCGCCGCGCCACCGTGTCGGTCTTGGCCTTGCGCAGGGTGTCGGCCTGCGCCTTGCCCCGGCCCTCGGCGACGGCCTCCGCGAGGTTGGCGAAGATCACCGTCAGCCACAGCCAGGCGCTGATGGTCCAGCCGAACCAGTCCGACGGGTCCTTGAAGGAGAACACCGTCGTCAGGACGGAGCCGACCAGCACCACGAACATGACCGGGGACTTCACCATCACCCGCGGGTCGAGCTTGCGGCAGGCGTCGGGGAGCGACCTGACCAGCTGCTTCGGGTCGAAGAGGCCCCCGCCGACCTTGCCGCCGCCGGATTCTCCGGACGTGTGGCCGTCCGGCGCGGACCGGTGCGGCGCCCGGCCGGGTGTGACGGTGGACATCCCGGCCCCGTCCTCCCTCGGTTTCTGCGTACGTACGTTCATGAGGCGAGTCCCTCCGCGAGCGGCCCGAGCGCGAGCGCCGGGAAGTAGGTCAGGCCGGTGACGATGAGGACCGTGCCGACCAGGAGGCCGGTGAAGAGCGGCTTCTCGGTGCGCAGGGTGCCCGCGGTGGCCGGGATCGGCTTCTGCTCGCCCAGCGAACCGGCGAGCGCGAGCACGAACACCATCGGCAGGAAGCGGCCGAGCAGCATCGCGAGGCCGATCGTGGTGTTGAACCAGTTGGTGTCGGCGCTCAGTCCCGCGAAGGCCGAGCCGTTGTTGTTGGCGCCCGACGTGAACGCGTAGAGGATCTCGGAGAAACCGTGCGCGCCCCCGTTCAACATCGAGTTCTTCGGTGTCGGCAGAGCCATCGAGAGCGACGTGAAGACGAGCACGAGCGCCGGCGTGATCAGGATGTAGCAGGCGGCGAGCTTGATCTCGCGGGTGCCGATCTTCTTGCCGAGGTACTCGGGGGTGCGGCCCACCATCAGGCCGGCGATGAACACCGCGATGAGCGCCATGATCAGCATGCCGTAGAGGCCGGAGCCGGTACCGCCCGGCGCGATCTCGCCGAGCTGCATGCCGAGCATCGTGATGCCGCCGCCGAGGCCCGTGTACGAGGAGTGGAAGGAGTCCACCGCGCCGGTCGAGGTGAGCGTCGTGGCGACCGCGAAGATCGAGGAGCCGCCGATGCCGAACCGATTCTCCTTGCCCTCCATCGCGCCGCCCGCCAGGTCGAACGCGGGGCCGTGATGGTGGAACTCGGTCCACATCATCAGCGCGGTGAAGGCGACCCAGATCGTCGCCATCGTGGCGAGGATCGCGTAACCCTGCCGGAGCGAGCCGACCATCCTGCCGAACGTGCGGGTCAGCGCGAACGGGATGACCAGGATCAGGAAGACCTCGAAGAGGTTGGTGAAGCCGTTGGGATTCTCGAAGGGGTGGGCGGAGTTGGCGTTGAAGTAGCCGCCGCCGTTGGTGCCGAGTTCCTTGATGGCTTCCTGGGAGGCGACGGCGCCGCCGTTCCACTGCTGCGAGCCGCCCATGAACTGGCCGACAGAGTGGATGCCGGAGAAGTTCTGGATGGCGCCGCAGGCGACCAGGACGAGGGCCCCGACGACCGCGATCGGGATCAGGATGCGGACGACTCCGCGTACCAAGTCAGCCCAGAAGTTACCCAGTTCACCGGTACGGGTGCGGGCGAAGCCCCGGACGAGGGCGACCGCCACGGCGATCCCCACCGCCGCCGAGACGAAGTTCTGCACCGCGAGCCCGCCGGTCTGCACGACGTGGCCCATGGCCTGTTCGCCGTAGTACGACTGCCAGTTGGTGTTGGCGACGAACGACGCGGCCGTGTTGAAGGCCTGGTCGGGGTCGATCGACGTGAAGCCGAGCGAGCCGGGCAGCGAGCCCTGGAGCCGCTGCAGCAGGTAGAGGAACAGGACGCTCACGGCCGAGAAGGCGAGGACGCCGCGCAGATACGCGGTCCAGCGCATCTCGGTGTTCGGATCGGCGCCGATGCCCCGGTAGATCCACTTCTCCACCCGCAGATGCTTCTCGGAGGAGTAGACCCGGGCCATGTGGTCGCCGAGGGGACGGTAGGCCAGTGCCAGCGCCGCGAACAGGGCGAGGAACTGGAGCGCTCCGGCAAGGATGGGGCTCATATCCGTACTCAGAACCTCTCCGGGCGGATGAGGGCGAGGACGAGATAGCCCAGCAGGGCGACGGCCACGACGAGGCCGACGATGTTCTCGGCGGTCACAGCTTGGTCACCCCCTTGGCGACAAGTGCCACCAGAGCGAAAACCGCGATCGTGGTGACGACGAAGGCCATGTCGGCCATCGTGAGCTCCTGTATGAGGTGCGGAAGGGACAGGGACGGACTCGAAGCGCCCGAACATATGAAGTGTTCGGACGCTTAGAGCAAACTCCCGGTCGTGGCCGGATCCGATCCCCGTTGACGCCTCTCATACGGGGACGTATCTGCCCTTGACGCATCTCTTACGTGGAGGGGGGCGCGACGTGATCCACGTCAAACGGAACCGGAAAGCCCCGGGTGTCCCGGCGCCGCCCACGCCCGCAGCACGGGCGACCTGCCCTCGACGGCCTGGGCCGCGTCGAGCACCAGGTCCTCCGTGAACCGGCCACCGATGATCTGCGCCCCGAGCGGCAGCCCCTCGTGCAGCGCGACCGGCACGGTGACGGCCGGAAAGCCGAGAACGGGCACGGCGGTCATCGGCCACATCGCCGGGAAGAGCTCTGCGGACCGGCGCGCTCCGGCGAGGTCGGCATCCTGCTCGAAGGGCGGCTCGGCGCAGACCGGAGTGAGCAACAGCCGGTCCGTTCCCAGGAGTTGCTGCAGCCGGGTGATCAGGGTGGCCCGCCGCCCCCAGCCGTTGATGTACGTCTCGATGTCCGGGCGCTCGCCCCACACCGTGGCGGCCGCCGCGAAGTGCCCGGCGAGCGCGGTGCGGATCGCGTCGTCGCCGATCCTCTCCACGACGCGCAGCAGCGGCCGGGTGTCCTCGGTGATCAGCAGCAGCCAGAGCCGGGCCGCCTCCGCGAGCAGCGGTTCGACGTCCACCTCGTCGACCTCGTACCCGGCGTCGTCGAGCCGCGCGGCGGCATCGGCGACGGCCGCGTCGACCGCCGGATGGTTCTTCACGCCCTCGTTGCCGCGTACGACGGTGACCCGCACCGGCCCCGCGCCCGGCGCCCGCTCCGGCAGGGCCGGCACACCCGGGACGCCCGCGGTGTCGCGCAGGTCGGGTGTCGTCATGGCGTGCAGCGCGAGCCGCGCGTCGGCCACGGTCCGGCCGAGCGGCCCCTGCACGGCGCACGCGTGCACGGTCGGCGGGAAGTCCAGCGGCACGGGCCCGTCGGGGGTGTCCGCGAAGGCGGGCGGCCCCCAGCCGGAGACCCGGCCGACGGTCGGCCGCACCCCGACGACCCCGCAGCAGGCCGCGGGGAAGCGGATGGAGCCGCCGATGTCGTTGCCCTGGGCGAGCGGGGTGAGCCCGTCGGCGATCCCGGCGGCCGCGCCCCCGCTGGACCCGCCCGGCGTCCTGCTGTGGTCCCAGGGGTTGAGGGTCCTGCCGTGCAGGTCGTTGCCGGAGAACCAGCGCAGCGAGAACGCGGGGACGTTGCTGCGCCCGAGCGGGATCGCGCCCGCCGCGCGCAGGGCCGCGACGCAGGCGGCGTCCTCGTCGGCGAGGTTCCCGGCGAGGGCGGCCACGCCGTTCGTGGTGGCGTACCCCTGCTGCTCGGTGTTGACCTTGATGGAGACCGGCACGCCGTGCAGCGGGCCGAGGTCCTCTCCCGCGGCGACGGCCACGTCGGCCCGGTGGGCGGCGGCGAGGGTCTCGCCGGGGCGAACCTCCACGAGCGCGTTCGTCGCCGGGTTCGTCTCCTCGACGCGTGCGAGGCAGGAGGTGACGACCTCGACGGCGGAGACCTCCCGGCCGCGCACGGCGGCGGCGAGTTCGGTGGCGGACCACTGCCACAGCTCGGCGCGCTGACCTGGACTTCCCATGGGGCACCTCTTCGGGAGGGGATGAGGGACGGGAACGAGGAGCGGTGATGTGCGGCGCTCGGGGCGGGCCGCGGCACGGAAAGCCGTGATACAACGGCGTTTTATTTCGCGCACAGACTGCGCCGCCGCCTCGATCGCTGTCAACCCCCGTAAGCCACCCGCCGCTTACTCAGTCCGCGGAGCCCCGCAGCAGGTCCACGACGGCCAGGATCGCCCGCTCCCCGCGCTCCGCGGTCCAGCTCTCCTGGTCCTCCAGCGTCGACAACCAGTAGCCGCGCAGCAGGAGATGGAGCACGTCCCCGGCCAACTCACCGCCACCCAGACCTCCTTCACCGGCGAGCGCGCTCAACTCCTCGCGGCCGCGCCGCGACGTGGTCCGCCGCGCCTTCTCGACCTCGGCACCCGCGCCGGGTCCCGCGCTGGCGATCTCCATCATCAGCCGGCGCAGCACCTCGTCGTCCCGCTCGGTGGTGCACATCCAGCGGACGGCCGCGCGCAGCCGCTCCTCGCCTTCGACGCCTTCCAGAGCGCGGGCCATCTCGTGGCCCCAGTCGGCCTCGGCGCGGCGCATCGCGTTGGTCATCAGGGCGGCGCGGCTGGAGATGTAGTTGGTCACCATCGCGGTGGATCCGCCGAGCTGTTCGGCCACCGCCCGGATGGTCACGGAGCGGACGCCGCGCTCACGGGCGACCTGGATGGTGGCGTCCGCGATCTCGTCGAGCCGCCTGGTCTCGTCTACCTCGATCGGCATGTCGCCGACCTTAACGCAATGGGTTGACCCCGTTCACACGGAGCTACAATGTTGTCATACAACGCTGTTACATGACGGCGTTGTTCATCCCTGCGTGCGGGAGAATCACGGGAGATCACCCTCATGACCTTTGCTTTTGAGCACGTCGGCCCGGCTCCTGTGCCCGCGAGGGCCCACGAGTTCCGGGTGCGGATGCGCGACGGGGTCCGGCTCGCCACCGACGTCTACCTCCCCGATCGCGCGGAGCCCGCGGTGCCCGCCGAGCCCGCGGTGCCCGCCGTCCTCGTACGACTGCCGTACGACAAGAACAGCCGCTACGTGTACTTCGACGAGGTCGCCGCCCGGTTCACCGCCCGCGGCTACGCGGTCGTCGTGCAGGACGTGCGCGGCAAGTTCCGCTCCGAGGGCTCGACCGTGCCGTTCCTGCGCGAGCCCGAGGACGGCTACGACACGATCGACTGGATCGTCCACCAGCCCTGGTCGGACGGGCTCGTGGGGATGTTCGGCGACTCGTACTACGGGTTCACGCAGTGGGCCGCGGTCGCCTCCCAGCACCCGGCGCTGCGCGCGATCGTCCCCAGGGTGACCACGGTCGACTTCAACGCGACCACGCAGAGCGGCGCTCCGGTCGGCCGGCCCGTATGGCTGGAGGGCATCGAGTACTACGCGCACTACTGGGTCGACCAGGGCGTGTACGAGTACGAGCCGGACCGCACCGTCCGCCCCGTCATCGACCAGTACGAGCAGGCGTTCCGCGCGATCGGCGCCCGCTCCACCTGGTTCGATCTGCTCGCGCCGCGCTTCACCGACCTGTTTCCGGCGCGCGGCAGGCACCCCTTCGACGCGCGCCCGGTGCCCGTACTGCACTGCGTGGGCTGGTTCGACAACATCGTGACCCCGCACATGCGGGACTACACGGAGCTCGCCGCGCGCCCCGGCTGGGACGCCGTGCAGTACCTGTGGGCCGGGGCGGTCGACCACGAGAACTACCGGCTCGCGGACGCTCCGGCGACCGGGGAGAGCGACCACGCGGCGAGCACGGCCGCCCTCGACCGCATGCTGCCGGGCTATGTCGATCCGGCGCTCGAATTCTTCGACGTGTTCCTCAAGGGTGACCGTCGCGCGCAGGAACTGCCTAAGGTGCGCTGGGAGTTGGGGCACGCCGAGTGGCGGACCGACGTGTCGTGGCCGCCGCCCGGAGCAGTGGAACACACCTGGTGGCTCCACGCGCAGGACGGCACCCTCGGACCGCACGCGCCGACGACAGCGGATCAAGCACAGTGGGCGTACGACCCGGAGGACCTCGTCCCGTCAGTCGTACCGAACTCCTTTGCCACGCTGCACAGTTACCCGGACCTCGCCCTGCTCGCCGCCCGCGAGGACGTGCTCCGCTTCACCGGCCCCGCACTCTCCGGGCCGCTCGACCTCGCGGGCCCGCTCTTCCTCGACCTTCAAGTAAGCAGCACCGCAGCGGAGTTCGACGTGTTCGCCAAGCTCGTCGACGTCCACCCGGACGGGACGATGCGGCCCGTCGCTCGCGGCGAGGTCCACGTCCGCACGGATGAAGTGCCCGACGAGGTGCGCGTCGACCTCGGGCACACCGGTTACCGGATGCGCCCGGGGCACCGGCTCGCCCTGCTGCTGGCGAGCAGCGACTACCCGCTCTATCTGCCCGCGTCGGGCAGCGACGAGAACCCGTGGACCACGCTCGCCCCGAAGCCGAGCACCCAGACCCTGCGCACCGGCGGCGCCCACCCCTCACGCCTCGTCGTCACCGCCCTGCCCGAGCAGCCCTGAACACCACCTCCACACACGCGCGCCCCCACCGACGCACTCCCCCACACCGAAGGACCCGGCACCACTCGGAACTCCCCGATCAGGAGCACCCTCATGCACGCTCCCCGACGCACCGCCCTGCCGCTCACGGCGCTGGCCACGGTGCTCGCGCTCACGTCCTGTTCCAGCGGCGGCGACCCGGCGGCGAACTCCTCACCCGGCGCGGTGCGGCTCACCACCACGACGCCCGCCGCTCACGGCACCGTCGACGAGGTCACCTGGAACCTGCCCATGGGCGAGCCGACCACGCTCGACCCGGCGAAGGTCGGCGACTACTCGCCCAGCACCGTCGCCTCCAATCTCTGCGACCCGCTGATCCGCCTGAAAGCCGACTACTCCACCGCGCCCGGGCTCGCCACCTCCTGGAAGCGGCCCGACCCGAAGACGCTCGTACTGAACCTGCGCCGGGGCGTCACGTTCTGGGACGGCAAGCCGATGACCGCCGACGACGTCGTCGCGAGCCTGGAGCGCCAGCGCGTGCCGGCCACGCAGAGCGTCAACATCCAGGTCCTGGCGAACGTCACCACCATCAAGGCGACCAGCTCCCACCAGGTGACCGTCCGCTTCCGCACCCCGGACTCACTGTTCCTGAAGTACCTGGTGAACGGGTTCGGCGCCGTCAGCGAGGCGTCGTACCTGAAGAAGGCGGGCACCTCCTACGGCACCGCCAAGGGTGGCCTGATGTGCACCGGCCCGTTCAAGCTCAGCGGGTGGCGGTCGGGCGAGTCGATCACCGCCGTGCGCAACACCGCGTACTGGGACCCGGCGCTGCGCCCCAAGGTCGAGAAGCTCACGTTCCGGTTCGTCACCGACAACGGGACGCTGACCAGCGCCCTGCTGTCCGGCCAGATCGACGGCAGCTTCGAGATCCCGTCGACCGCCGCCAAGGCCCTGCGCACGTCCAAGGAGGGGAACCTCTACTACGGTCCGTCCGCGCAGACCGTCTTCCTCACCCCGACGAGCCCCTCCTCGCCGCTCGCCGACCGCCGCGTCGCCGACGCGCTCTCCCTCGTCCTCGACCGCGACGCGCTCGTCAAGAACGTGTACGACGGCGCGGCCCAGCGGCAGAAGACCTTCATCCCCTCCCTCGTCTGGAAGAACAGCAAGGCCAAGGACGTGTACGCGAAGGGGTACGACGCGCTGCCCGAGCTGCCGGGGCCGGATGTCGCCAAGGCGAAGAAGCTCGTCGAGCAGGCCGACCCGAAGCAGCGCACCCTCACCGTCGCGATGGGCGCGGGCGACCAACAGTCCCTGCAGACACTGACGTTCCTCCAGGCCGACGCCAAGAAGATCGGCCTCAAGGTCGTGATCCGGCAGCTCCAGCCCACGCAGATGTCCGGCATGTTCTACAACCCGGCGCTGCGCAAGGGCCTCGACGCCACCATGGTCCTCGGCTACGTCGAGATACCCGACCCGCTCTCCTACGCGGACATGCTCACCGACCCGAAATCCCCGTTGAACTGGACCAACTACCGCAACAGCGCGGTGACTTCACATATTCAGGCAGCCAAGGCGACGACCGACGAAGAGGCCGCCGCCACCGAGTTCACCGCGGCGCAGGCGCTCTACGCGAAGGACTTCCCGGTCGTGCCGATCGTCTGCCCGTACGAGCGGCTCTTCCTCAACAAGCGGCTCAGCGGCACCCCTGCCTCCTTCGCGTACATCAATTCCCCGTGGGCGGCCCATCTCGGCGGCACCGGGCAGGGGACCTCATGATCTGGCGTTTCATGGCCCGGCGCGCCGCGACGCTCGCCGTGACCGCGCTCGTCGCGAGCGTCGCCGTGTACGGGGCGCTGTTCGTCTCGCCGGGCGACCCGGCGACCCTGCTGGTGGGCGGCGGCAGACCGCCGAGCGCGAAGCTGCTCGCCGAGATCCATCACCAGTACCACCTCGACGACCCGTTCGTGCAGGGCTACCGGCGCTGGCTGACCGCCCTGTTCCACGGCGATCTGGGGCAGTCCCTCAGCTACCGGGACTCGGTCGCGCACCTGGTCGGTGACCGCATCGGCAACACCCTGTTCCTGGTGACGTTCGCGGCGGTCATCATCATCGTGGCGGGCGTCGCCCTCGGCACGTTCGCGGCGCTGCGCGGCGGCTGGGGCGACACCGTGGTGACCGTCGTGACCACGACGCTCATGGCCGTGCCCACGTTCGTCATGTCGGTGCTGCTGATCTGGTGGCTGTCCGTGCGCTGGGACCTGTTCCCCGCCTACGGCACCGGCGAGGGCTTCACCGGCCGCCTGGAACACCTCACCCTGCCCGCGCTCGCACTCGCCGCGACCTGGCTCGCCTACGTGGCGCAGGTGACGCGCTCGGCGGTGCGCGGCGAACTCGCATCGGAGCACGTACAGACCGCGCGCGGCCGGGGCCTGCCCGAGCGACTCGTCGTACGCAAACACGTGCTGCGCAACGCCTCGGCGCCGATCTTCTCGGTGTCCGGGGTGGCCGTCGCGGGCCTGATCGCCGGCTGCGCGATCGTCGAGCAGGCCTTCGGCGTCAACGGCATCGGGGCGCTCCTCGTGCAGAGCGCCGCCAAACAGGATCTGGCGGTGGTGCAGGCGCTCGCCCTGATCAGCGTCGTCCTCTTCATCGGCGTGAACACCGTCGTGGACATGGTCACGGCACTGCTCGACCGCCGCACTCCTCTGGAGGCCGCCGCATGACGGCGTATCAACTCACGTTCACGGTACGTGTGTTCAGGCGAGGCAACGGCGTACTGATCGCCTCCGGGGCCGTGGTGGCGCTCGTGGTCGTGCTCGCGGTCTGCGCCCCGCTCGTCGCACCGTACGACCCGGAGGCCGTCGACCCGATGGCCGTGTACCAGGGAAGTTCGGCGGCGCACTGGCTCGGCACCGACGACACCGGGCGCGACATCCTGTCCCGGATCCTGTTCGGGGCGCGGCTCAGCCTGCTCGCGCCCGCCGTCGTGACCGTCTCCGCGAGCGTCGTCGGCACGGCGCTCACGATCGCGGCGGCCTGGCTCGGCGGCTGGTACGACCGGGTCGTCTCCGGGCTGCTGAACGTGGTGTTCGGCTTCCCCGGTCTGATCCTCGCCGTGGTCGGAGCGGCTGTCTTCGGGGCGGGTCTGCGGGTGGCGGTCGTGACGCTGTCCGTCGCGTACCTGCCCTACGTGGCCCGCACGGTGCGCGGCGCCGCGCTGCGCGAGGTGCATCTGCCGTACGTGTCGGCGCTGCGCATGCTCGGCATGTCCGGGTGGCGGATCTGTCTGCGGCATCTGACGCCCGCACTGCTGCCGCTGGTCCTGGTGCAGGTGACGGTCTCGTTCGGGTACACGCTGCTCGACGTGGCGGCGTTCTCCTTCATCGGCCTCGGCGCCCAGCCGCCGACGTCCGAGTGGGGGCTGATGGTCGCGCAGGGCGCGTCGGGCGTCCTGGCAGGACGGGCCGAACAGTCGCTGTACGCGGGTCTGGTGATCGTCGTCTTCGTCATCGCGTGCACCCTGCTCGGCAACGGCCTCTCCCGACGCCTCCTGGGAGACGACCGATGACACTCCTCGACATCCAGGATCTGCGCGTCACCCTCCCTCTCGACGGGGCCGACCGTACGGTCATCCATCAGGTCGATCTCTCCGTCCCGGCCGGTTCGGCGGTGGGCCTGGTCGGCGAGTCCGGCTCGGGCAAGTCGCTCACCGCCCGGTCCGTGCTGCGGCTGCTGCCGCCCGGCGCCCGCGTCGAGGGCGACATACGCGTCGACGGCGTCTCCGTGCCCGCCATGGGGCCCGCCGCGCTGCGCGCACTGCGGGCGCGGGACATCGCCATGGTGTTCCAGGACCCCCGCGCCCACATCAACCCGATGCGCACGGTCGGCGACTTCCTCACCGAGGGCCTCGTCGCGCGCGGCACCCGGCCGCGCTCCGCCACGGCCACGGTCACCGCCCTCCTGCGCGACGTGGGCATCCCCGACGCGGAACGCCGGTTGCGGCAACGACCGCCGGAGCTGTCCGGGGGGTTGCTCCAGCGCGTCATGATCGCGGCCGCGCTCGCCGGCGACCCGCGCCTGCTGCTCGCCGACGAGCCGACGACGGCGCTCGACGTCACGACGCAGGCCGAGGTCATGGCGATCATCGACGAGGCCCGGACGGCCCGCGGCCTGGCCATGCTGTTCATCACGCACGACCTGGCCCTGGCCGCCGCCGTCTGCGACCGCGTCGCCGTCATGTACGCGGGCTCCCTGGTGGAGGATCTCCCCGCCGAGCACCTGCACAAGGCGGCCCGGCACCCCTACACGCGGGCGCTGCTCGCGTCCCGGCCCGCGCCCGGCGCGGACGAGCAGCGGTTGCGGGCGATCCCCGGGCGGCCACTGTCCGCGTTCGAGGCGGGGCCCGGCTGCGCGTTCGCACCGCGCTGCCCGGCGGCCCGGGACCTGTGCCGCGCCGAACGTCCCGAACTGCGGCCCGTCGGCGACGGACTCGCCGCCTGCCACTACCCCGCGGAGCCCGCCGATGACTGAACCGACCGACGCGTACGTGCTTCAAGTCAGCGGTCTGCGCAAGGAGTTCGGCGATGTCGTCGCCGTCGACGACATCGATCTCACGCTGCAGCCGGGCGGCTCGCTGGCCGTCGTCGGCGAGTCCGGTTCCGGCAAGACGACCGCCGCCCGGATGATCGCGGGTCTGGAACGCCCGACGGCCGGAGCCGTACGGCTCGCCGGGCGGGAGCGGGCCCGCCCGCCCCGGCGGACCGCCGAACGGCGCCGCGCCGCCCGCGATGTCCAGCTGGTCTTCCAGGACCCGTACGCCTCCCTGGACCGCCGCCAGCGTGTGCGCGACTGCCTCGCCGAGGTCGTCGCGCTGCACACGGAGCTACGGGGCTCCGCGCTCGACCGGCGCGTCGCCGACCACCTCGACCAGGTGGGCCTGGACGAACGCCAGGCCGGCGCGCTCCCCGGCGCCCTCTCCGGCGGGCAGCGCCAACGGGTCGCCATCGCACGGGCGTTGGCCGTACAGCCAAAAGTGCTGGTGCTCGACGAGGCCGTGGCAGCGCTCGACGTATCCGTGCAGGCGCAGATCCTCACGCTGCTCCGCGATATCCGCGAACAGACCCCGGTGGCCTACCTGTTCATCACCCACGACCTGGGCATCGTCCGGCATGTCTGCGACGACATCGTGGTCATGCGCGGCGGCCGGATCGTCGAACGGGGGCCCGTGCGCTCGGTGTTGACCGAGCCCTCGCACGCGTACACCCGGGAACTGCTCGACTCGGTGCCACGCCCGGGCTGGAAACCGACCCGCCGGACCCCCACTCCCGCCGCCTGAAAGGAAGAACCCCATGCATGCCGTTCCCACCCTGACCTACGCCTTCGAGATCCGGGCCGAGGTCGACCCGCCGCTGCACATCGGACACGGCAGCGGCGAGGTCACCGAGTTCACCCCCATCACGGGCGGCACCGTACGCGGCCCCCGGCTGACCGGCAGCGTCCTCGCGGGCGGCGGCGACTGGTCCAGCACCCGCGGCGACGTCTGCCAGCTGGAGGCCCGCTACCTCCTGCGCGCAGATGACGGCGCCGTGATCGACATCGTCAACCGGGGCTACTACACGGAGTCCGGGGCGGGCGTCTACTTCCGCACCGCCCCGGTCTTCCGCACCGACGCCGCGGCGCACCGCTGGCTCACCGCGACCGTCTTCGTCGGCCTGGCGCACGACGACGGCGGCGCCATCGTCATCCGCTGCTACAGCCTGGACTGACGGGTTTACGGGCTGAGTTACGGGGCGCCGACGTACTCCGCCAGGTGCTCACCGGTGAGGGTCTTGCGCTGGGCGACGAGCTCGGCAGGGGTGCCCTCGAAGACGACCGTGCCGCCGTCGTGGCCCGCGCCGGGACCGAGGTCGATGATCCAGTCGGCGTGCGCCATGACGGCCTGATGGTGCTCGACCACGATGACCGACTTGCCGGCGTCGACGAGCCGGTCCAGCAGACCGAGCAACTGCTCGACATCGGCGAGGTGCAGGCCGGCGGTCGGCTCGTCGAGTACGTAGATGCCGCCCTTCTCGCCCATGTGCGTGGCCAGCTTGAGGCGCTGCCGCTCGCCACCGGAGAGGGTGGTGAGCGGCTGGCCGAGGGTGAGATAGCCGAGCCCGACGTCGTCGAGGCGCTCAAGGATCTTGTGCGCGGCGGGCGTACGCGCGTCGCCCGCGCCGAAGAATTCCCCGGCCTCCGCCACCGACATGGCGAGCACCTCGCTGATGTCGCGGCCGCCGAGGTGGTAGTCGAGGACGGAGGCGTCGAACCGCTTCCCGTCGCACTCCTCGCAGGTCGTGGAGACGCCGGCCATCATCGCGAGATCGGTGTAGACGACGCCCACGCCTTTACAAGTGGGGCAGGCGCCCTCGGAGTTGGCGCTGAACAGTGCGGGCTTCACCCCGTTAGCCTTGGCGAACGCCTTGCGGATCGGGTCGAGCAGTCCGGTGTACGTCGCCGGGTTGCTGCGCCGCGAGCCGCGGATCGCCCCCTGGTCGACCGAGACGACGCCCTCCCCGGCCGGGATCGACCCGTGCACCAGGGAGCTCTTGCCGGACCCGGCGACACCGGTCACGACGGTCAGCACCCCGAGCGGAATGTCGACGTCGACGTCCCGGAGGTTGTGCGTCGCGGCGCCACGGATCTCCAGCGCGCCGCTGGGCTTTCGCACGTCTGCCTTCACGACGGCCCGGTCGTCGAAGTGCCGCCCGGTGACGGTGTCGGCGGCTCGCAGCCCCTCGACCGTGCCCTCGAAACAGACACTGCCGCCGCCCGAACCGGCCCCGGGGCCGAGGTCCACGACATGGTCGGCGATCGCGATCATCTCGGGCTTGTGCTCGACGACGAGCACGGTGTTGCCCTTGTCCCGCAGCCTCAGCAGCAGCTCGTTCATCCGCTGGATGTCGTGCGGGTGCAGGCCGGTGGTCGGCTCGTCGAAGACGTACGTCGTGTCGGTGAGCGACGACCCGAGGTGGCGGATCATCTTGACGCGCTGCGCCTCACCGCCCGACAGGGTGCCGGACGGCCGATCGAGCGAGAGATAGCCGAGGCCGATCTCCACGAACGACTCCAGGGTCTGCCGCAGCGTCTCGAGGAGCGGCGCCACGGAAGGTTCCTTCAACTCCCGGGCCCATGCGGCCAGATCCCGGATCTCCATCGCACAGGCCTCGGCGATGTTGATCTTCTTGATCTTCGACGACCGGGCTCCCTCATTGAGCCGCGTGCCCTCACAGTCCGGGCAGACGGTGAAGGTGACGGCACGCTCCACGAAGGCCTGGATGTGCGGTTGCAGCGAGTCGACGTCCTTGGACAGCATCGACTTCTGGATCTTCGGGATCAGCCCCTCGTACGTCAGGTTGATGCCGTCGACCTTGATCTTGGTCGGCTCCTTGTACAGCAGGTCGTGCAGCTGTCTCTTGGTGAACTTGGCGATCGGCTTGTCCGGCGGGAAGAAGCCGCAGCCGGTGAAGATCCGGCCGTACCAGCCGTCCATGCTGTAGCCGGGGATCGTGAGCGCGCCCTCCTCCAGCGACTTGCTGTCGTCGTACAGGGCGGTCAGGTCGATGTCGGTGACCGAGCCGCGGCCCTCGCAGCGCGGACACATGCCGCCGGTGATGCTGAAGCTGCGCCGCTCCTTCACGTCCTGCCCGCCGCGCTTGACGGTCACCGCGCCGGCGCCGCTGATCGAGGCGACGTTGAAGGAGAACGCCTTGGGCGAGCCGATGTGCGGCTTGCCGAGCCGGCTGAAGAGGATCCGCAGCATCGCGTACGCGTCGGTCGCCGTACCGACCGTGGACCGAGGATCGGCGCCGAGCCGCTGCTGATCCACGGTGATCACGGTCGTCAGCCCGTCGAGCACATCGACCTCGGGCCGCGCGAGCGTCGGCATGAAGCCCTGCACGAACGCGCTGTACGTCTCGTTGATCAGCCGCTGCGACTCCGCGGCGATCGTGTTGAACACGAGGGAGCTCTTGCCGGAACCGGAGACACCGGTGAACACCGTGAGACGCCGCTTGGGAAGCTCGACGCTCACGTCCTTGAGATTGTTCTCCCGCGCGCCGTACACGCGGATCAGGTCATGGCTGTCGGCCACATGCTGCCCGGGCGACGGTTCATCGGTCTTCCTGGCCTTGGTCATCAGTTCTCCGAGTCTCCATATGTCGGGCTACCGGCTGCGAGCTGCAGTATCTCCGGTGGGCTGGTTCAGGGCAGCTCGTTGAAGCGGATCAGGTTGCCCGCGGGGTCCCGGAAGGCACAGTCGCGGACGCCGTACGGCTGCTTGATCGGCTCCTGGACGACATCGGCCCCACTGGCCAGCACGCGCTCGAAGGTGGCGTCGAGGTCGCTGGTGCCCAGAGTGATCCGGGCATAGCTGCCCTTGGCCATCATCTCGACGACCGTGCGCCGCTCGTCCTCGGTGATCCCGGGGTCCATGGCCGGCGGCTCCAGCACGATGGACGTACCGGGCTGCCCGACCGGCCCGACGGTGAGCCAGCGCATCCCGTCGTACCCGACGTCATTGCGCACCTCGAAACCGAGGGCGTCCCGGTAGAAGGCGAGCGAGGCCTCCGGGTCGTCGTGCGGAAGGAAGGTCCAGTGAATGGTGAGGTCCGTGCCGGTGAGGTCCGTGCTCGTGAGGTCCATGCCCTTGACGCTAGATCGGGCGGGGCCGCCGGGGCTTCTCCGTTCCTGACCGGTTCGGGCAGGCGGGATTCACTCGGCACATGGCGTATGTCAAAAGGCGTACCTGACGCGCAGCCACGGCGCGTGCGCGGCGAGCAGCTCCTGGATCCGGTGCAGGGCGTGCCGTTTGGTGTCCTGGTCGTAGCGCACGTTCAGGGCCCCGTTCTGGGAGCGCTTGACCTCCTGGGCGGCCGGCTGCCACAGCACGTCCTCGGCGCGGGGGTGCCAGCCCAGGTTGACCTCGTGGAGCGCTTGGTTGTGGGTCAGCATGATGACCTCGGCCGCCGCCTGCTCCTTCACCCGGGCGGGCAGGACATCGTCGAGGTGGGTGAGCAGGTCGGCCCAGTCGCGCTGCCATCCCGGGCGCAGCACGACCGGCGAGAGATTGAAGTGCACCTCGTACCCGGCGTCGAGAAAGTCGGCGGCCGCGGCGATCCGCTCGTCGACCGGGCTGGTACGGATGTCCAGCAAGCGCGCATCGTCGGGCGGCATGAGGGAGAAGCGCACGCGGGTCCGCCCCTGCGGGTCGAGTGCGAGCAGGTCGGGATTGACGAACTTGGTCGCGAACGAAGCCTTGGCGGTCGGCAGCCCCCGGAACGCGGCGACGAGATCCGCCGTGTTGTCGCAGACCAGGGCGTCGACGGAACAGTCACCGTTCTCGCCGATGTCGTAGACCCACGCCTGCGGATCGCACTGATTGGGTTCCGTCTTCGGCCCCTGGGCCCGTACGTGACGCCGTACGTGAGCGACGATCGCCTCGATATTGGTGAACAGCGTGATGGGGTTGGCGAAGCCCTTGCGGCGCGGCACATAGCAGTAGGCGCAGGCCATCGCGCATCCGTTGGAGGGCCCCGGGGCGATCCAGTCGGCCGACCGGCCGTTGGGTCGCGTGGCAAGGGTGTGCTTGACCCCGAGGACGAGGATCTCGGTCTTGATGCGGACCCATCGGGCGATGTTGCCGTCGTTGCCGTGCAGGGCGGGGATGTTCCAGTGACTGCCGACCTCGGTCACGCGCACGCCCGGCAGCCGGGCCATGATCTGCTGACCACGCGGAGAGTCGAGCGCGGCGCGCTCCGCGTACACCTCGCGTACGTCGAGCATCCGCCGTGCCTGGGGGCTGTCGCGGAACGGCTGGGGCGCGGCCGGCTCGGTCTGCGGCACGGCGTCCGCCCACCCGAAGAGAGCTTGCTGCTCGGGCGCGCCGGAGCCGGGTTCCGCCGCCACGATCCGCACGCTCCTTGGGTTCCGGCCCCCGATGGACGTTCTTCTTCACTGTCCGGCTGTTCAGGGACCGGCGCATTCCGACGAACCGCCCGGGTCAGCCGGCACCGCATCGTACGTCTTCCGCAAATGCACGACCGGGCCCGATCACTTGCTCGGGTCGTGGCCCCAATTCATGAGGGAGTACCGCCAGCGCGTATCCGTGACATCACCGGAGGGCCGCTGCTTGAGGTGCCGGTGCACATAACCGACCACCTTGCGCATGTGCGCGACATCGTCATCGGTGAGGTCGGTCTTGTTCTTGTCCAGGAGGTCGATGATGCGGCGTCCGGACGCGTGCCCCACGCTCTCACCGTTGCCGTCCGACTGGCCCACGCTCTTGGAGTCGTCCGTGGCCAGCCACTTCTTGAGGGCGACGGGCGTCATGTTGACGGCCTCGCCGAACTCATCGATGGTGTCCTGCCGGCCGGCGTCGTCGCTCTTCGCGCTCTTCGCGCTCTTCTCGCTCATGAGCCGGTGTTCTTTTTGCGCAAGGACTCCGGCTTATGAACGGCATTGCGGCCGGACTTGTCGCTTTCGACCTCGTACTGCGGTTCGTCCTTCGAGGCGTCGACGGTGCGTCCCGCCACCTCGTCGCGTCCCGTGATCTTCTTCTTCACTTTCCCCGGAACAGTCTGTCCGTGACTGCTCCAGGAAACCTGGTCACCCTTGCTGAGCTTCTTTCCCTTGGCCACGATCCGTGCGCTCCTTCGGTTCCGGCCCCCGATGGACGACGTTCCTCACTCTCCCGCCCTTCGGGGACCGGCGCATTCCGACGCCGCGTACGGTCGGGCGATGTCAGGCGATGTCAGGCGAATATCGAAAGGAGCAGCGCCATCAGCAGACCGCAGACGCTCACGATGGTCTGGATCGTGGTGTGCGACTTCGTGGCCTGGCCGAGTGTCATGCCGAAGGACTCCTTGACCAGCCAGAACCCCGCGTGGTTCACGTAGTTGAGGCCGATCGAACCGGCGCCGATGGCCACCACGAGCAGCGAGGTGTGCAGACTGCCGCCGTCCTGCGCGAGCGGGGCGAGGATGCCCGTCGCGGCGACGATGCCCACCGTGGCGGAGCCGGTGGAGAAGGACAGGAGCAGGGCTAGCAGCCAGCCCAGCACGATCACGTTGAGGTGCATGCCGGATGCCGCGGACTCGACGGCCTGCCCGATGCCGGAGTCCTCCAGGACCTGGTTGAACGCCCCGCCGCCCGCGATGATCAACAGGATGCCCGCGACGGCTTTCAGGCTGTCCGTGAGCGAGGAGCGGATCGAATCGGCGGAGAGGCCACTGCGGTAGCCGAGGGCGAAGAGCGCGAAGAGGAAGCCCGCGAGCATGGCGATCACCGGCTCGCCTATGAACGCCATGACGTGCCGCACCCGACTGGACTCGTCGAGGACCAGCTCCGCGACGGTGCGCAGCAGCATCAGGGCCACGGGGACCAGTACGGCGGCGAGGGCCCAGCCGGTGCGGACCTTGTTCGCGCGGGGTTCTTCGCGCGCTCCGGGCTCCTGCGCCGCGTCGCCGTTCCCGGTGAACTTGGCGATCAGCTCGGGGTCGGGGCGCACGTCGAGGCGCGGGGCGATCCAGCGGCCGTACACCGGGCCCGCGATGATGATCGTCGGGATCGCGCAGACCAGGCCCACGGCGATGCTCATGCCGAGATTCGCGTGCAGGCCCTCCACCGCGACGAGCGGTCCCGGGTGCGGGGCCACCATGCCGTGCAGGGTGGACAGGGCACCGATCGCGGGCGCCGCCAGATACACGTACGGGGACTTGATCTTGTGCGTACGTTCCAGGCGCTGGGCCACGCTGAAGATCAGTGGCAGCAGGACGATCAGGCCGATCTCGAAGAACATCGGGATGCCGATGACGAAGGCCGCGCCCGTCACGTACCAGGGCAGCGAGCGGGGGCTCGCGCGGTCGACGATCATCCGGGCGATCCGGTCCGTGGCACCCGACGCGGACAGCAGCCGCCCCAGCATCGCGCCGAACGCGAGGGTGATGCCGACGTCGCCGAGGATGCCGCCGGCGCCCGATTCGAGGGACTCCGCGATCTTCTCGACCGGCTGCCCCGCCGCCAGGGCGACACCGACCGAGACGGTCATCAGGGCGATGAAGGGGTGGAACCGGAGCCGGGAGTTGATCAGCGTGATCAGCGCGCCGATGGCCGCCGCCAGGATGATCAGCAGCGTCCACGTGTGGCCCGTCACGGTCGGGCTCCCGACCGGCCGCGGAGGACCGGATCCGGGCGGGCGGCGGTGAGTGCTGTCGTCATTGAAGAACTCCTGGTCTGCGGCTCGTACGTGTTCCGGCGGGAACGTATCGGCCGGGCGCCGGGCGCCTCCAGGTTGTGCGCGTAACCCGTGAAACCCCTGATCTGCGCGTTCTGCGCATTCTGTGCACGGCCCGATCCGGGGTTACGGTCGGCGGGTGAGAATCGTCGAACCGCCAGGTCGGGGGCGGTCCACCCGGCAGCCGTCCCGACGAGGACGGCTACGGGTTCGGCTGCGTACCCAGGTGCTGCTTCTGCAGTGCGCGGTGGTCGCGGTCACCCTCGCCACGGCGTTCGCCGCCTTCGCGTACTGGAATGAGCACCGGCTCGACCGGGAGTACCAGCTGCGCGCGCTCGCGGTGGCCCGCACGGTCGCCTCGGAGCCGTCCGTGCGGCGCGCCGCCGCCGAGTTCTCCGCGGCCAACGCCCGCCCGGGAAGCGGCGCCGCCCACACCGCGCGCGCGACGCTCGCCGACGGGCCGGCGCAGACCGTGGCCGAGGCGGCGCGGGCCAGAACCGGCTCCCTGTTCGTCGTCGTGACGGACGACCAGGGCATCAGGCTGGCCCACCCGGAGCGCTCGCAGCTGGGCAAGAAGGTGAGCACCGACCCGTCCGGCGCGCTCGCCGGCCACGAAGTGCTCGCACGGCACCGCGCCCACCTCGGCGACGAGGTCGTCGCGAAGGTCCCCGTGTACGCGCCCGGCTCGGCCACCGAGGTCGTCGGCGAGGCGAACGCGGGGCTCGCCGCGTCCGCCGTGCGGGCCCAGTTCCTCCGTGTCCTGCTCGGGGGCCTCGGCTGGCTCGTGCTCGCCCTGCTGCTCGGCGTCGCCGCGTCCGCGCTCCTGGCCAGGCGGTGGAAGCGCCTGACCCTCGGGCTCGAACCGGAGGAACTGGCCGGCCTCGTCCAGGAGCAGGAGGCGGTCCTGCACGGCATCGGCGAAGGCGTCCTCGCGCTGGACACGGAGGGCAAGGTGACGGTCGTCAACGACGAGGCGCGCCGACTGCTCGTGCCCGACGCCGCTCCCGGCCGGGATCTCGGGGAGCTCGGGCTGACACCCCGGGTGGAGGACGTGCTGCGCAGCCCCTCACATGCTCCGGTCATGGCGGCCGTCGGCGAGCGTGTGCTGGTGATCTCGTCCCGCACGGTGCACCGCGACGGCCGCGATCTCGGCACACTGCTCACCGTCAAGGACCGCACCGATGTGGAGTCCCTGACGCGCCAGCTCGACGCGGTGCAGGCCATGAGTTCGGCGCTGCGCGCGCAGCGCCATGAGTTCGCCAACCGGCTGCACGTCGTCTCCGCGCTCGCCCACGCCGGGCACCTCACCGAGACCACCGACTACATCGACTCGATCCTCGGCGCGGGCCGCCTCGGCGAAGCGCTACCGGGCATCGACGCGGTGCACGACTCGTACCTGCGTGCCTTCCTGTCGGCGAAGGCCGCGCAGGCTCGGGAGAGCGGCGTCACTCTGGTCATCGGGGGCGCCACCTGGGTCGACGGCACGCTCGCCGCGCCCGTCGACGTCACCACTGTCTTCGGCAATCTCGTCGACAACGCGATCGAAGCCGCCCGGCACGGGCAGCGCGCCGAGGCGTTCGTCGAAGTGGAACTCATGACGGAGGACACCACGCTGCTCATCACCGTCGCCGACACCGGCGACGGTGTCCCGGCCGACCGGGCGGCGGACGAGGTGTTCCGCGAAGGGGTGTCGACGAAGAACCACGCCTCGGTCGTGGGCGGCCGCGGCATCGGCCTCGCCCTGGCCCGCCAGATCGCCCGCACCGGAGGCGGCGACGTGTACCTCGCGGAACGCGGCGGACCACCGACTCCCGCCCCCGAGATCCAGCAGCCCGGCACCGGCACCGGCACCGGCACCGGCACCGGCACCGGCACCGAACCAGTCTCGGGCGGCGCGGTGTTCGTGGCCCGCCTCCACGACGCCATGGAGGCAAGCAAGTGAGCGTCCCCGGCCGACCGCCCCTCTCGGTCCTCGTGGTCGACGACGACTTCCGCGTCGCCGGTATCCACGCCTCGCTGGTGGAAGGAGTCCCGGGCTTCACGGTGGCCGCCACGACGCACACCGCGGCGACAGCACTGGAGGCAATCGCCGCCCGGCCTGTCGACCTGGCCCTCGTCGACATCTACCTGCCCGACGGTTCCGGCATCGACCTGCTGCACCGCCTGGACTGCGACGCCTTCGTCCTCAGCGCGGCGGCCGAGGGCCCGGTGGTGCGCCGCGCGCTCTCGGCGGGTGCGCTCGCCTACCTGGTCAAACCGTTCCCACCGGCGCTGCTGGCGGAGAAGCTGCGGGGTTACGCCCGGTTCCGGCAGCTGACGGACGCGGAGTCCCTGGACCAGAGCACCGTAGAGAACGCGTACGGCGCGCTACGGGAGCCGGCCATCCGTCGTCCCGCGCGCAGACCCACAGCCCGCACCGTGACCGGCGACGCGGTACTGACAGCCGTGCGCGACTCCCCGACCCCGCTCTCCGCGGGACAGGTCGGCGAACTCATCGGCGTCTCCCGCGCCACGGCTCAGCGCTATCTCGCCTCACTGGTCTCCACAGACCTCCTACGGATGAGCCTGCGCTACGGGACGACGGGGCGTCCGGAACAGGAGTACCGGACGCCGTGACGCCCCGGTCGGCGAAGCGCTGTGCGGCACGCCTTCTGCGTCATGCCGTCTGCGTACGCCGACCCGCCGTCATGCCTGCTCCTTGCCCCCCGTCCAGGCCGCGGTGTATTCCACCAGCATCGACTCAAGGTGCCCCACCATGAAGCGGTAGTAGGAGAGCATGTCGCGCAGCCGCCCCCGCTGTTCCTCGGACATGCCGGAGCTGCGCTCCTGTGCGTGCGCCGCGAGTTCGCGCAGTTCGGTGGTCGCGGCCACGAGGTGGCGCAGGCAGCCGACCCAGGCGTCGTCGCGCCACCGGTAGACGAAGTGGCGCGCTCCCGCCTCCTTGTAGCGCTCCACGGTGCCATTGGCGATGAGCAGCCGGGTCGTCTCGGAGACCGATCCCTTGCTGGCGTCCAGAGCCTCCTGGAGCTCGGCGAGGGTCAGCGGCCTGTCGCTCATCATCAGCAGTCCCCCGGCGCGGCCCGCCATGCGCGGCCAGCCCATGGCCCGGCCGACGTGGGTGCCGAACTCCTCGACAAGCGCACCCTGCGCGTCGGACGCGTCGTCTGTGCCGTGCTCGGCCGCCTCGGACACGGAACTCCCAGAAGTCAGTAGAAGATGAACGTTCAGTCTTGACTGAACTCTCTATGGGGTCGATATTACTAGCTCTGCGGCCCGATACCTAGGCCACGTCAGATCGCCCTACCCGGGAGAAGAGACATGACGAGCACGAGCTGGGACGTCATTGTGGTGGGGGCGGGGTCCGCGGGAGCCGCGCTCGCGGTGCGCTCCGCGGAGAAGGGCAAGCGCGTACTCCTCGTGGAGGCCGGCCCCGACTACCGTTCGGCGCAGATGCACGAGGCGTGGCGCTCACCCAATCCGGCGGTCGCGCTGATGGACCCCGCCGCGACCGAGGGGCTGCTGTGGGCGGGCCTGAATTCCTCCCGCACCGACGCGCAGACGCAGGCTCCGTACTGGCGCGGCAGGGGTGTCGGCGGCAGCTCGTCGATCAACGGTCAGATCGCGATCCGGCCTCCCATGGCGGACTTCGAGGACTGGAGCGGGGCCGGGTGCACGGGCTGGTCGCCGGCGGATGTCCTGCCGTACTTCGCGAAGCTGGAGGACGACGAGCAGTTCGGTGACGAGCCGTACCACGGCCGCGGTGGGCCGACACCGATCCACCGGACGCCGCAGGACGCGTGGGGCGGGGTCGACACCGCCCTGTCCCGCTCCGCCCTCGCGGCGGGGTACGGCTGGGCCGAGGATGTCAACGCCCCGTCTGCGCAAGGGGTTTCGCCCTATCCGATCAACTCGCGGGGCGGCCGCCGGGTCACGGTCAACGACGCGTACCTGGAGCAGGCCCGGGAGTTGAGCACGCTGACGGTACGGGGTGACGCCCTGGTGGAGAAGGTGGTGTTCGCCGGTGACCGGGCGGTGGGGGTGCGGCTGCGCGTCGGCGGACAGGTGCTGACCGAGCACGCGGGCACGGTCGTGCTCAGCGCCGGTGTCATCCACTCCCCCGCCGTCCTCATGCGCTCGGGCATCGGACCCGCGTCGCACCTGCGCGCGCTCGGCATCGACGTACGCCACGACCTGCCGGTGGGCCGGGGCATGCAGGACCACCCGATGGCGCTGGTGTCGATCCCGTTGCGGGAGTCGGCGGCGGTCAGGACGCCGCACGACCGGCACACCAATGTCTGTGTCCGGTGGACCAGCGGCGACAACGCCCCCGTCGACGACCTGATGTTCGTCTCGCTCAACCAGAACGTGCTGGCGATGGCCACCGCCGCGACGACCACCGCTTCCGGGGCGTTCGGCGTCTGGCTGAACCAGAACCACTCCCGGGGCGTCCTGACGCTGGCGTCCACCGACCCCTTCGACCAGCCGCTGGTGCGACAGCGGATGCTGTCCGACGAGCGGGACCTCTCTCGCATGCGCCACGGCATACGGGCGCTCGTCGACCTGGCGCGCCGCCCCGAGACCGCGGCGATCACGGAAGGGTCGCTCGATGAGGAGAACGCGGCGCTGTTCTCCGTCCTGGACAGCGACAGCGGCCTCGACGACTACCTGCTGACCACGGTCGTGGACGCGCAACACGGCACCAGCACCTGCCGCATGGGCCCGGCGGACGACCCCGGCACCGTCGTGGACAGCGAGTGCCGCGTCCTGGGCGTCGAGGGCCTGCACGTGGTCGACGCCTCGGTCTTCCCGTCCGTGCCCCGGGCCAACACCAACCTGGCCACGATCATGGCGGGGGAACTCATGGCCGACCGCATCGCCTGACCCAGCCGGCGCAGATACCCGTCGTACGAAAGAGATTCCCGATGAAGACCTTGAAGACCGCGAAGACCTTGCAGAACCTGACCGGCGGCGTCTGGGGAGACTCCTTCGACGACACGCTGCTCGACGTCGTCGACCCGGCGACCGAGGAGGTCGTCGCCCGCCTGCCCGGCGGCTGTCCGGCCGACGTGGACCGGGCCGTGGCGGCGGCCGTGCGGGCGCAACCCGCGTGGGCGGCGCTGCCCGTGAGCGAACGCGTCGCGCACATCTCGGCGTGGGCCGACACCGTCGCCGGGCACGCGGACGAACTCGCCGGCCTGGAGTGCCGGGAGATGGGCAAGCCGGTCGGTATCGGCCGTACGTTCATCGACGGGGCGGTCGCCGGTCTCAGGGCCTCCGCCGCGCAAGCGCTGTCGTACGACTTCGAGGAGACCATCGGCCATCCCGACGGCAGCGCCACCAAGATCCTGCGGCATCCGCTGGGGGCCACCGCGGTGATCACGCCGTGGAACTTCCCTGTCGCGATGGTGCTCGGCGCGCTCGGCCCGCTGCTGGCCGCCGGCAACACCGTGGTCGTCAAACCCTCCGACCGCTCACCGTTGTCGGCCGTACGGCTCTTCGAACTGCTCGACCTGGCGCCCGGCGTGGTCAACCTCGTCCTCGGCGACGCGCGTGCCGGAGCGCCGCTGGCCGAGCACGCGGACATTCAGCTCGTGCACTTCACCGGGTCCGTCGAGGCCGGCCGGCAGGTCGGTGCGGGAACGGGCAGGCTGCTGCACCGCGCCGTCCTCGAACTCGGCGGCAAGGACCCCGTCGTCGTCGACGCCGGCGTCGACCCCGGCGCGACCGCGGCAGCAGTGGCGTTCGGCGCCTTCATCAACACCGGGCAGATCTGCACGTCCATGGAACGCATATACGTGCACCAGGACATCGCCGAGGAGTTCATCGAGGCCCTGGCGGAGGCGGCGGGGACGTACACCGTCGGCGACGGACACGACGAGGGCGTCATGATGGGCCCCCTGGTCGACGAGCGGCAACGCGACACGGTCCGCCGGCATGTCGCCGATGCCGTCGAGCGCGGCGCGACGGTCCGTACGGGAGGAGTCGAACCGGACGGCAAGGGTTTCTTCTACCCGGCCACCGTGTTGACCGGCGTCGACGAGTCGATGCTGGTGATGACCGAGGAGACCTTCGGACCGCTCGCCCCTGTCGTGGTCGTCTCCTCCTTCGAGGACGGGCTCGAGCGTGCCGCCCGGTCCCGCTTCGGTCTCGCGGCCACCGTCTACACCCGCGACCCCGACCATGTGGCCGCGGCCGGCCGGCTGCCCGCGGGCGTCGTCTGGATCAACCAGTGGCAGGGCGGCGGCCCCGAACGCCTCTACGAGCCGGCCGGCGACAGCGGCATGGGCGCCACCGGTGCGCGCGCCGCCTACGACGCCGCCACCCGCCCGGCCTCCGTCCACATCGCCGCCGGAGCCGTGTCATGAGGTCCACGCCGATGAACCCCAAGACCGTCGTCCAGCAGCGGATCCGGACCGCGGAGCGCGAACTGGTGGACCTGTCCCGTCGCATCCACGCCCATCCGGAACTGGCCTTCGAAGAGGTCCGCGCCAGTACCTGGGTCGCCGAGCACCTGAGCGCGGCCGGCTTCGACGTCGAGCACGGCTGCTACGGCCTGTCCACCGCGGTCCGCGCCACCGTGGGCTCCGGGCCGCTGCACATCGCCGTCTGCGCGGAGTACGACGCGCTGCCGGAGATCGGCCACGCCTGCGGCCACAACATCATCGCCGCCGCCGCGGTGGGCGCGGGAGTCGGCCTCGCCGGACTCGCCGACGACCTCGGACTGACGGTCACCGTGCTCGGGACACCGGCCGAGGAAGGTGGCGGCGGCAAGATCCTGATGCTCGAACGCGGAGCCTTCGTCGGAGTGGATGCCGCCATGATGGTGCACCCCGCGGCCGCCGAGACGGATGCCATGCCCGGGACCGCGGTCTCCCAGTTCGACGTCCTCTACCGCGGCACGCCCGCGCACGCGGGCGCCTACCCCGAACGCGGAGTCAACGCCGCCGACGCCATGACCGTCGCCCAGGTGGCCATCGGACTACTGCGCCAGCAGACCGCCGGCACGGACCGCATCCAAGGCATCGTCACCGAAGCCGGCAGCGCGGCGAACGTCATCCCGGACACCAGCCGGGGCCGATGGATAGTCCGCTCGGACACCCTGGAAGCACTCGCACCCCTCAAAACCCGGGTGGCGCGCTGCTTCGAAGCCGGGGCGCTGGCCACCGGGTGCGACCTGACCACGAGCCCCGTCGGCCCCGACTACGCCGACCTGCGCCCCGACCCCACCATGTTGGCTCTGTACCGCGCGAACGCCGAAGCCGTCGGCCGCACCTTCTCCGCCGACGCTGCCGCCGGAGCCGCCACCGACATGGGCAACGTCTCCCACGCCGTCCCCACGATCCATCCCATGCTCGGCCTCGACTGCGCGCCCGCGGTCAACCACCAACCCGAGTTCACCGCAGCCTGCGTCACACCGGCCGCGGACCGCGCCGTCCTCGACGGCGCCGTCGCGATGGCCTGGACCGCCGCCGACCTGTCAGGACGCCTTTGACTCGGGCTCCAAAATCGCCACGCACTCCACATGATGCGTCATCGGAAACAGATCGAACGCCCGCAGCGACCGCACCCGGTACCCGCCCTCCTTGAAGTACCCGATGTCCCGGGCGAGCGCGGCCGGGTCGCACGCCACGTAGGCGATCCGGCGGGCGCCCAGCGTCGTGAGGTGGGCGACCGTCTTCTTGCCGGCGCCCGCGCGCGGCGGGTCCAGGACGATGAGGTCGGCCTCGGTGATGCCGGTGCGGGGCAGGGTCGCCTCGACCTTGCCCTGCTCGATGCGGACCCGGTCGAAGGCAGCGAGGTTGTGCCGGGCGTCCTCGACCGCGCGCTTGCCGGACTCGATGCCGAGCACCGCGCCCTTCTCGCCGACGCGGTCCGCGAGGGCACCGGCGAACAGGCCGACGCCGCAGTACAGGTCGAGGGCCGTGTCGCCCTTGCGCGGGAGGAGCCCCTGCATCACCGCGAGCATCAGCGTCTCCGCCGCCTGCGGGTGGACCTGCCAGAAGCCGCCGCTGCCGACCCGGTACGTACGGCTGTCGGCGCGCTCGCGCACGAAGGCGCGGCCGTGCACGCGGTGCACCCCGCCGTCCTTCTCGCCGACCCGCATCACGGACACCGGCTTGTCCAGCTCGACGAGGGGCAGCCGGGCCTCGGGCTTCGGCTCCAGGATCACCATGCGGTCCTGGGACCCGGTCGCCGCGATCGCGTCGACGGACACCATGCCCGACCAGTCCCGCTGCTCGATGCCCAGCTCGGAGACGCCCTCGGCCGCGATCATGCAGTGCTCGATGGGCTCGACCTCGTGCGAGCGGTGGCGGCGCAGTCCGGCGTTGCCGTCCGCGTCGATCGCGTACTGGACGCGGGTACGCCACTGCGGCACCTGGCCCGCCGGCAGCTTGTCGCCCTCGGCCGGCATCACGGTGCCGTCCCAGCCGGCCTGCTCCGGGGTGAGGCCCGCGAGCCGCTGCAGCTGTTCGGCGATGACCTCGCCCTTCAGGCGGCGCTGCGCGCCCGGCTTCGCGTGCTGCCAGTCGCAGCCGCCGCAGCGGCCGGGGCCCGAGTAGGGGCAGGGCGCCTCGACACGGTCCTTGGACGCGTCAAGCACCTTCACGGCGTCCGCACGCAGGAAGCGGTCGCCCTCGTCGCCGTCCGTCACCCGCGCCACGACCCGCTCGCCGGGCAGCGTGTGCCGTACGAAGAGGACCTGGCCCTCGGCCGTACGCGCGATGCAGTGGCCGCCGTGCGCGACGGGGCCGATCTCGACCTCGTACTCCTCCCCCACCAGTGACGTCTTCTCTTCTGCCTGCATGGCGGGGGCTCCAGTACCTCAAGGGGAAACGGCCGGAAAGCGAAAGCGGCCGGACAACAGCCCACCAGTCTACGTGGCTGTCACCCGGCCGCTCACCACGAGCCGACCTTCCGAAAGGGCCGCTACTTGTTGCTCGGCTGCTTCGGGCGCTTCTCCACCGGGCCGCGACGGACGGTGCCCGGCGCGTGCCACTCGGAGCGCCTGCGGGCCCGCTTCTTGGCGGCCTCGGAGGACTCCAGCTGGTAGGGGACGGACGTCACCATGATCCCCGGGGTGAACAGCAGCCGCCCCTTCAACCTGAGCGCGCTCTGGTTGTGCAGCAGGTGCTCGTACCAGTGGCCGACCACGTACTCGGGGATGATCACGCTGACCGCGTCGCGCGGCGACTCCCGGCGCAGGCTCTTCACGTACTCGATGATCGGCCGGGTGATCTCGCGGTAGGGCGAGTCGAGGACCTTCAGCGGTACGTCTATGTTGCGCCGCTCCCACTCCTCGCGCAGCGCCTTCGTCTCGGCCGGGTCGACGTTGACGCTCAGCGCCTCGAGCGTGTCCGTGCGCATCAGCTTGGCGTAGGCGAGCGCGCGCAGCGTGGGCCGATGGATCTTCGAGACGAGCACGATGGAGTGCACGCGGGACGGGCGGACGCTGTCGTCGGACGGCGTCTCCGGCGCGGCGATCTCCTCGGCGACCCGGTCGTAGTGCTTACGGATCGCGGTCATCGTCGCGTAGAAGATGCACATGCCGAGCAGGGCGACCCAGGCTCCGTGCGTGAACTTCGTGACGAGGACGACCACGAGGACCAGCCCGGTGAAGAAGGCGCCGAAGGTGTTGATCGCACGGGAGCGGATCATGTGGCGCCGCTTGTCGGGGTCCCGCTCGGAGCGCAGGTGGCGGTTCCAGTGCCGGACCATGCCGGTCTGGCTGAGTGTGAAGGACACGAACACGCCGACGATGTACAGCTGGATCAGGCGGGTCGAGTCGGCGCCGTAGATGACGACCAGCAGCATGGCCGCGCCGGCGAGCAGCACGATGCCGTTGGAGAATGCGAGGCGGTCGCCGCGGGTGTGCAGCTGTCGCGGCAGGTAGCGGTCCTGCGCGAGGATCGAGCCGAGCAGCGGGAAGCCGTTGTACGCCGTGTTGGCGGCGAGGAAGAGGACCAGCGCCGTGGCCGCCGCCAGGATGATGAACAGGAAGCTGCCCTTGCCGAAGACAGCCTCGGCGACCTGGGAGATGACCGGGTTCTGGACGTAGCCGCCGCCGACCGCCACACCGTTGTGGATGAGGTCCGTCGCCGGGTGCTCGGCCATCCGCACCTTGGTCGTCATGGCGAGCGCGATGATGCCGCAGAACATGGTCACGGCGAGCGCGCCCATCAGCGCGAGCGTGGACGCCGCGTTCTTCGACTTGGGCTTGCGGAACGCCGGTACACCGTTGGAGATCGCCTCGACGCCGGTGAGCGCCGCACAGCCGGAGGAGAAGGCGCGCAGCAGCAGGAAGACGAGTGCGAAGCCCGCGAGCCCCTGGTGCTCGGCCTTGATGTGGAAGTCGGAGGTGGGTGCCTTCATGGTGTCGTCGAGGACGATCCCGCGGAAGGCGCCCCAGGCGATCATGATGAAGACGCCGGCCACGAAGACGTACGTCGGGATCGCGAAGAGCTTCCCGGACTCCTTGACGCCGCGCAGGTTCATCACCGTCAGCAGGACGATGACGGCGCAGGCGCAGAGCACCTTGTGCTCGACCACGAAGGGGATCGCCGAGCCGAGGTTCTCGATGCCGGAGGCGATGGAGACGGCGACGGTCAGGACGTAGTCGACGAGCAGGGCGCTGGCGACGGTGAGCCCGGCCTTCGGGCCGAGGTTGGTGGTGGCCACCTCGTAGTCGCCGCCGCCGCTCGGGTAGGCGTGCACGTTCTGCCGGTACGAGGCGACGACCGTGAACATCAGCACGACGACCGCGACCGCGATCCAGGGGCTGAAGTGGTAGGCCGACACTCCCGCGATGGAAAGGACCAGCAGGACCTCGCCCGGCGCGTACGCCACGGAGGACAGCGGGTCGGAGGCGAAAACGGGGAGTGCGATGCGCTTCGGAAGGAGTGTTTCTCCCAGCCGGTCGCTGCGCAGTGCGCGCCCGATCAAGATCCGTTTGGGCACGTCGGTCAGTTTGGACACGCAGAGGATCGTAAGCGTTCGAACGGGGGGCCGCCCACCCACCACCCCGAATCGGTGAACGGCCCGGCAGAAGTACAGGTGGCGGTGGCGATCTAGGCGCCGACGCGGAGGCGGACTTCGAGCGCATTGCCGATACGGTGGTCCCGAGCGCGAGCCGGAACAATCCCGCATCGTGCCCGAGCGCGAGCCGGAACAATTCCGCATCGTGCCCGAGATCGAGCCGCACCCGCTGGACCGAGCCGCGAGAGAGAGCCATGAGCAGGACGTTTACGCAGGTCAGTGGGCCTATGAGGAGTGCGGGGTAGTCCGTGCATATCGTGATCATGGGCTGTGGCCGAGTAGGGTCCCAACTCGCCCAGACCCTGGAACAGCAGGGCCACACGGTCGCCGTGGTCGATCAGGACCCGACGGCCTTCCGCCGCCTGGGCTCCGGGTTCGGCGGCCGTCGCGTCACCGGGGTGGGCTTCGACCAGGACACCCTGCGCGAGGCCGGCATCGAGGAGGCGGGCGCCTTCGCCGCCGTCTCCAGCGGTGACAACTCGAACATCATCGCCGCCCGCGTGGCCCGCGAGATGTTCGGTATCGAGAACGTCGCGGCGCGCATCTACGACCCCCGCCGCGCCGAGGTCTACCAGCGCCTGGGCATCCCGACGGTCGCCACGGTCCGCTGGACCGCCGACCAGATGCTGCGCCGGCTGCTGCCGTCCGGCGCGGAGCCGCTGTGGCGTGACCCGACCGGCGGCGTCCAGCTCGCCGAGGTGCACGCGTCGGAGTCCTGGGTGGGCCAGAAGATCAGCCGTCTCCAGGAGGAGACGGGGGTGCGCGTGGCGTTCCTCACCCGGCTCGGCGAGGCGATCCTGCCGACGTCGCAGACGGTGCTGCAGGAAGGCGATCTCGTGCACGTGATGATGCGCACGGACGAGGTCGAGAAGGTCGAGGCGGCGTTCGCCGAAGGCCCCGAGGAAGGCGGTCAGTGATGAGGGTCGCCATTGCCGGAGCCGGAGCGGTCGGCCGCTCGATCGCGGGCGAGCTCCTGGAGAACGGTCACGAGGTCCTCCTCGTCGACAAGGCGCCGACGGCCATCTCGGTCGAGCGCGTCCCGCAGGCGGAGTGGCTGCTCGCCGACGCCTGTGAGATCACGTCCCTGGACGAGGCGGCGCTGCAGCGCTGCAACGTGGTCATCGCGGCCACCGGGGACGACAAGGTCAACCTCGTCGTCTCCCTCCTCGCGAAGACCGAGTACGGGGTCCCGCGGGTCGTCGCCCGCGTCAACAACCCCAAGAACGAATGGCTCTTCAACGAGTCGTGGGGCGTCGACGTCGCCGTCTCGACCCCGCGCCTCATGTCGGCGCTGGTCGAGGAGGCGGTGAGCGTGGGCGACCTGGTCCGCCTGCTCCGCTTCAGCCACGGCGACGCGAACCTGGTCGAGCTGACGCTCCCGCCGGAGTCGGCCCTGGCCGGCACCCGCGTGGGCGACGTCCAGTGGCCGCAGGACACGTCCCTGGTCACGATCATCCGCGGCACCCGCGTCCTGGCCCCCAGCCAGGAGGACTCCCTGGAGGCGGGCGACGAGCTCCTGTTCGTCGCGGCCCAGGCCAGGGAGGAACAGCTGGAGGACCTCCTGTCGGTCCGCCGCGAAGACGCGTAAAAGGCAAGAGGCGGCCCCCGCAAGCTTTTGCTTGCGGGGGCCGCCTCTTGCCTTTAGGGGCGCGGGGAACTGCGCGCCCGGCCACACCGGACGTGCACCCGCGAGCGGACCTCAGTCCTCCCGACGATGCCGCGCACCCGCACCGGCCTCACCGCCGGAGGCCTGCGCCTTCTCGGCGGCCTCCGCGGCCTCCATCTCGGCAAACACATCGATAGGCGCGGGCGCCTTCGCCAGGAACACCCACGTCAGCCACACCGCCAGCAGGAACGGCGGGATCTTCAGCGCGATGAGCACCCAGCCGAACTGCGTCGTGTCACCCCACCAGTACAGCGGGAACAGCACCGCGCACTTCGCGAGGAGAATGAGCCCCCAGGCCCAACTCGCCTTCGCATAGGCCTTCTTGCGGCCGGGATTACGCGTCCGCCACGACAGGTTCTCCTTGAACACCGGCCCGAGGATGAGCCCGATCAACGGAACCCCGCACAGCGTGGTCACGATGTACGCGAGCGCGAGCCCCAACGTGTAGAGCATGCCGGGCAGATAGAAGTCCTTGGCGTTGCCGGTCATCATCGCGAAGACGACGCCGAACGCGACACCGAAGACGCCGCTGAAGGCGTGCTTGACGGTGTCCTTCATGACCAGCCGCACCACGACCAGGACCAGGGACACCGCGAGGGCCGCGATGGCCGACATGTGCAGGTCCTTGTTGATCGTGAAGATGGTCACGAAGAGGAGACCGGGCACGACGGTCTCCACCATGCCCCGCAGGCCGCCGAAGGCCTCGAAGAGCGCGGCCTCGGTCACCGCCTTCGAAGCGGCGGCGTCTTGGTCGACTCCGGGTTCGCGGTCGGTCGGCTTGTCGAGGGACGTCACCGGCTACTCCCGTCCGAGCGGTCTGAGTTCGTACTTCGGGTTGAAGAGCACCCTACGGCCCCGGCTCATCGAGATCCGCCCGGAGGCGATCAGCTTACGGCCGGGTTCGATCCCGAGGATCGAGCGACGGCCGAGCCACACCACGTCCAGGGCGGCCGAGCCGTCGAACAACTCCGCCTCCAGGGCCGGAACTCCGGCGCGTGGTCGCAGGGTTACCGTGCGCAACGTACCAGTAACCGTGACGATCTGTCGGTCCTGGCAATCCCCGATGCGTGTACAGCCCGTGGTCTCCGAGTCCTCGCGCAGCTCCTCCGACTCCAGGTCCTCCTGGGAGGTGGACAGTCGGTCGAGCATGCGCCGGAACCGGCCCGCCGGCTTCTCGGACGCCCTGTCGGAACGAGGAACAGCACTCATACTTGAAGCGTACCCGCGGCGGGTGACGCGGTCGTACTCGCTGGTGTACCCCACTTTCGGGGCCTTACTTCCCGCGCCCTACTTCTCGAACCGGTAACCCATCCCCGGCTCGGTGACGAAGTGCCGCGGATGCGACGGATCGGTCTCCAGCTTCCGGCGCAGTTGCGCCATGTACACGCGCAAATAGTTGGTCTCCGTGCCGTACGACGGACCCCACACCTCCTGCAGCAGCTGCTTCTGGCTGACCAGGCGCCCCGTGTTACGCACCAGCACCTCCAGCAGGTGCCATTCGGTGGGCGTGAGCCGCACGTCGCGTCCGCCCCTGTGGACCTTCTTCGCGGCCATGTCGACGGTGAAGTCGTCGGTCTCGACGATCCCCTCGTCCTCGCCGCCCCCGGTGGGCTCGGCCCGCCGCACGGCCGCCCGCAGCCGCGCGAGCAGCTCGTCCATGCCGAACGGCTTCGTCACGTAGTCGTCGGCGCCCGCGTCGAGCGCCTCCACCTTCTCGTCCGAGGAGTGCCGGGCGGAGAGCACCAGGATCGGCACGCGGGTCCAGCCGCGCAGTCCCTTGATCACCTCGACGCCGTCCATGTCGGGCAGGCCCAGATCGAGGACGACCACGTCGGGGTGGCGGGCGGCGGCGAGCCGCAGCGCGTCGGCTCCGTCGACCGCGGCGTCCACCTCGTACTTGCGCGCTTTCAGGTTGATGACGAGGGCGCGAACGATCTGCGGCTCGTCGTCGACCACGAGCACCCGGGTCATGCGTGCCTGCCTCTCTGCGGTACTGCGGTGTCGTCTGATGCTGCTGATGTCGTTGTATCGGGAGATGCGGTCTCGGGCGATGGCGTCGTACGGGTCAACGGCTGGTCCTGCGCCTCGGGCACGGGCGCGGCCGCCCGCAGGGTGAGCACCATCGTGAGCCCGCCCCCCGGAGTGTCCTCCGCGCCGAGCGTGCCGCCCATCGCCTCGACGAAGCCGCGCGCCACGGCGAGGCCGAGCCCCACGCCCGCGCCCCGCGGAGCGTCCCCGTACCGCTGGAACGGGGCGAAGATGCGCTCCTTGGCCTCGTCCGGCACGCCGGGGCCGCGGTCTACGACGCGCAGCTCGACCCGTTCGCCGAGCGTGCTGGCGGAGACCAGGACGGGTTCGTCGGGCGGGCTGTACTTGACGGCGTTCTCGACGATGTTCGCGACGGCCCGCTCCAGCAGGCCCTTGTCGACGGTCACCATCGGCAGCGACTCGGGGATGTCGAGGTCGACGCTGAGGTCCGGGTCCGGTACGCCGACCAGCGCCATCGGCACCACCTCGTCGAGGTCGATCTCCCGGATGAGCGGGGCGACGGTGCCGGTCTGGAGGCGGGACATGTCGAGCAGGTTCCCGACGAGGTGGTCGAGCCGGTCGGAGCCCGCCTCGATCCCGGCGAGCAGCTCGGCCTGGTCCTCGGGCGACCAGTCGACGTCCTCGGAGCGCAGGGAGGAGACGGCGGCCTTGATGCCGGCCAGCGGGGTGCGCAGGTCGTGGCTGACCGCGGCGAGCAGGGCGGTGCGGATGCGGTTGCCCTCGGCGAGGGTGCGGGCCTGCTCGGCCTCGGACTGGAGCCGTCGCCGGTCCACGACGACGGCGGCCTGCGCGGCGAAGGCGGCCAGCACGCGCCGGTCCTCCGCGGGCAGGACGCGCCCGGACAGGGCCAGCGCCATGTGGTCGCCGACGGGCACATCGACGTCGGCGTCCTCGGGCCGGCCGTCGGGGTGCGGCCCGACGCTGCCCGCACAGGTCCACGGCGCGGTGTCGCCCTCCCGCTCCAGGAGCGCCACGGACTCCATCGCGAACGTCTCCCGTACGCGTTCGAGCAGCGCTTCCAGGCTGGTGTCCCCGCGCAGCACGCTGCCCGCGAGGAAGGACAGGATCTCGGACTCGGCACGCAGCCGAGCGGCCTGGTGGGTGCGCCGGGCAGCCTGGTCCACGACCGAGGCGACCGAGACGGCGACGCTGACGAAGATCACGATGGCGACGATGTTCTTCGGGTCGGCGACCGTGAACAGGTGCAGCGGCGGCGTGAAGAAGTAGTTCAGGAGCAGCGAGCCGAACGCCGCCGCGGCGAGCGCCGGAAGGAGGCCGCCGACCAGCGCCGCGGCCACGGTCAGCGACAGGAACAACAGCATGTCGTTGGCGAGGCCGAGGTCGGAGTCGACGTGGGTGAGGAGGAGTGCGAGCAGCGCCGGGCCGCCGACGCCGACGAGCCAGCCGCCCAGGATCCGGGTGCGGCCGAGCCGGGCGCCGCGCGCGACGGGCAGGCCGCGCCCCTTGGCCGCCTCTTCGTGCGTGACGATGTGCACGTCGAGGTCGGGCCCTGACTCGCGGGCGACGGTCGCGCCGACGCCGGGCCCGAAGATGTACTGCCAGGTCTTGCGGCGCGAGGAGCCGAGGACGATCTGCGTGGCGTTGACGCCGCGGGCGAACTCCAGGAGCGCCGAGGGGACGTCGTCGCCGATCACATGGTGGAACGTGCCGCCGAGGTCCTCGACCAGGGTGCGCTGGACGGCCAGTTCCTTGGGCGAGGCCGCGGTCAGTCCGTCGCTGCGGGCGATGTAGACGGCCAGCACCTCGCCGCCGGCGCCCTTCTCGGCGAGCCGCGCCGCGCGCCTGATCAACGTACGGCCTTCAGGTCCGCCGGTGAGGCCGACGACGATGCGTTCCCGGGCCTGCCAGGTGGAGCGGATGTTGTGCTCGCCCCGGTACTGCTGGAGGTACTCGTCGGCCCGGTCGGCGACCCACAGGAGGGCCAGCTCGCGCAGGGCGGTGAGGTTTCCGGGGCGGAAGTAGTTGGAGAGGGCGGCGTCGACCTTGTCCGGCTTGTAGATGTTGCCGTGGGCCATGCGGCGGCGCAGCGCCTGGGGCGACATGTCGACCAGTTCGATCTGGTCCGCGCGGCGTACGACCTCGTCGGGGACCGTCTCGCGCTGGCGGACCCCGGTGATCGCCTCGACCACGTCGCCCAGCGACTCCAGATGCTGGATGTTGACGGTGGACACGACGTCGATGCCCGCGGCGAGGAGTTCCTCGACGTCCTGCCAGCGCTTGGCATGGCGCGAGCCCGGCACGTTCGTGTGCGCCAGTTCGTCGACGAGGGCGACGGCCGGAGCGCGGGTCAGGACCGCGTCGACGTCCATCTCCTGGAAGAGGGCGCCGCGGTACTCGATCTCCTTGCGCGGGACATGCTCCAGGCCGTGCAGCATGACCTCGGTCCGCTGCCGCTTGTGGTGCTCGACGAAAGCGACCACGCAGTCGGTGCCGCGCTCGATGCGGCGGTGCGCCTCGGAGAGCATCGCGTACGTCTTGCCGACGCCCGGTGCGGAACCGAGGTAGATCCGGAGCTTGCCGCGTCCCATGGCCTTGACTTTACGGTCAGGAAGTCCGGCAAAGGGGACGGAGGCCTGGTGGGCGGGTGTCTTTGACAGAACCCTGATGCGCGGCGAGTCGCTCAGGGCTGCCGCACGATCTCGCCGTCGCTCAGCTCCAGGACCCGGTCGGCGAGGTCGAGCAGCGCCGGGTCGTGCGTGGCCACGAGCGCGGTGACGCGCTCGCTGCGCACGACGGCGCGCAGCAGTTCCATCACGGCGAGACCGGTCTCCGCGTCGAGCTGCCCGGTCGGTTCGTCGGCGATGAGCAGGGCGGGCTTGTTGGCGAGGGCGCGGGCGATGGCGACGCGCTGCTGCTGACCGCCGGAGAGCTCGCCTGGCCGCTGCTTGGCGTGCCCTTCGAGGCCGACGAGGGCGAGCAGCAGTGCGACGCGCTCCTCGCGCTCGCGCACCTGTGCCTTGCGCAGCCGCATCGGTACGCCGACGTTCTCGGCGGCGGTGAGGATCGGGATGAGCCCGAAGGACTGGAAGATGAAGCCGACGCGGTCCCGGCGCAGTTCCAGGAGTCCGTTCTCGCCGAGTTCGGCGAGGTCGAGCCCGTCGACCGTGATCTGTCCCCGGTCCGGCTCGTCGAGGCCGCCCACCAGGTTGAGCAGGGTCGTCTTGCCGGACCCCGAGCGTCCCTTGAGGGCGACGAGTTCGCCGCGTGGCACCTCGAAGGAGACGCCGCGCAGGGCGTGCACGGCGGCGGCGCCGGTCCCGTACGAGCGGTGCAGGTCCCGCACGGCGACCATCGGCCCGCTGCCGTCCCGGTCCAGGACGGCGGTCCCCGTCTCGGTGCTCTCGCTCATGTTCCGTGCTCCCCCGTACATACGTTCCCGGCCGGGCGCCAGTATGGTCACGTGGCGCCCGGCCGGGCAATGGTCGAGACCGGTCGTGGAGAAGCCGGGCTAGCTCGGGTTCTCGGCGTGGGTGAGGGTCTCCCAGGCGACGAACAGGTTGTTGGAGCCCGCCGGGCGCTGCTGCTCGGTCAGCTTCTGGGTGTTGGTCATGGCCGTGCCGAGGCGGGTGTGCAGGGCGTTGTAGCCGACCTCGGTGACCGGGCCGAGCCCGCGGTTGACGCTGCCGCCGCACAGCGAGCCGGGCGGCGCCTCACCGAGCTCGTACTTGGACTGGAAGCCGAGCGCCTGCCGCAGGCGCTCGCCGACGTCCGTGCCGTAGAGGTCCTGGCCCTGGATGCGGCTGGTCTCGGCGATGTGCGAGATGGCGGAGATGCCGTAGCCGGTGTGCGTGAAGTCGCGGCAGGTCTCCTGGGTCAACCCCGTCGTGAAGGTTGACTGACCTTGCCAATAGTTGACGATCTTCTGCTTGGTATCCAGGTTCTGGCTCGGCACGGTCTTGGGGAGCGCGCCGTCCGATGCCAGGTAGACGTAGGCCGCCGTGCGCGTGCGGAACGTCGCCATCGCCTTGTCGTAGGACGTCTTGTCCTCCAGGAAGACGGAGATGCCGACGGCCGCCTCCATCATCGACAGCTCCCAGTTCCCGTTGGAGTTGGAGCCGTTGATGACCTTGGGCAGGTACACGTCGCGCAGCATGGTCCTGAAGCGGCTCTCGTTCGCCCAGCCGCCGGTGTACGTGTACTTGATGATCTCGGCGGCCTTGGGCCAGGAGGAGCCGGCCCAGCCGGTCTGCAGCGGCGCGTTGCTGTTGGTGTGGTCCTTGATCGTGCCGGACCAGGCGTCCATGAGGGCAATGGACTTCTTCGCGTACCGCTCGTCGCGTGTGAAGTACCAGGCGAGCGCGTCGGTGTAGGCGGCTATCGCGTCCTCGCGCTCGTCCGTACAGCCGTAGTTGGGGTTCGAGTACGAGCCGCACTCGACGGTGGCGCGGGGCTTGGGCGTCCGGTTCAGATCGGCGTACTTGCTCGCGATCATCTGGTCGAAGGCGCCCTTCCAGGGCTGCGCTCCGGCGTCGACCTTGGTCTTGGCGAAGTCCAACTGCCCCTTGGAGACGGTGACTCCGGGGTGGGCGAACGTGGCGGGCGCCGCGTCGGCGCGCTCGGCGCCGGGCCAGGCGACGATGCCGGCGACCAGAGCCGTGGCGGCGGTGAGGGTGGCAAGCAGGGCGGTACGCGATCTCCTGTGACGAGCCTGCATGGTGGGGGCCATCCGTTCTCGTATGTGACGTTCCTGTATGTGAACGCTGGGCGCCGATGTGAACCGTGGCGCTGGCCGGTGACCCTAGGTACGGACCAGGCTTCCGTCAAGTACTGAGAAAAGAACGGCAGTTGGCAGCGGAAAGAACAGCAGGCGGGAGGGGGACGAGTACGCACGACAAAGGCCGGGGCCGCGCATCCCTGTGGGATGCGCGGCCCCGGCCACGTACTGCTGAGCCGACTGTGTCAGCGAACCTCGGTGATCTCCGGGCCACGGGCCAGCTGCCCCATGCCGCCGGAGAAGCGCGAGCCCTCCGCGGAGTCCTGAACGGCACCCTCGGCGACCATCTGCGCGTCGTCGGGGAGCTTGAGCACGATCGGGTCGCGCGGGGCCATCGGGCCCTCCCCGCGGACGACGACCGTGTCCTTGAAGATCTGTTCGAGCAGGCCGGCCGCCTGCGGCTGCACCGCGCCCTGACCCGAGATCACACCGCGCAGGAACCAGCGCGGGCCGTCCACGCCGATGAACCGCACGACCTGGAACCCGCCCGTGCCGTCCGGCAGCTGCACCGGCACCTGGGCCCGCAGCTCCCAGCCGAGCGAACCCTCGACCTCGTCGATCACACCACCCTGCTGAGTGATGCCCGAGGCGATCTCCTCGCGGACCTCGCCCCAGATGCCCTCCTTCTTGGGGGCGGCGAAGGCCTGCAGCTGGACCGCGCTGTCCTGGAGGACGACGGTCGCCGCGACGATCGCGTCACCCGCGACCTCCACGCGCAGCTCCATGCCCTCGACACCGGGGACGAAAAGTCCACCCAGGTCTACGCGGCCCTCACCGGGCTCGCGGACCTCGGTGGAGTCCCAGGGGCCGTCGGGACGCGGCTCGGGCTCGAGCCGCACGCGCTGCGACTCCCCCGCGGCGTCCGTGTCGGCACCGTCGGCACTGTCGACACCGTCGACCTGCTCGGCCTCGCCCGCCGCATCCACTGCGTCTTCAGCGGAGCTGTTCTTCTTGCGACGTCCGAACACGTCACTGTCCTTCCCGGTCGGATACGACCGACGCGTATCGATTCCCACCCTTTTGACCGTCCGTGCCCACAGCGGCGTGCCCGCCGGTGGACCCGAAGCCCCCCTCGGCCCGCACCGAGTCGGGAAGCAGCGCCACTTCGTGGAAGCGCACCTTCTCGACCTGCTGGACGACCAGTTGGGCAATCCGGTCGAAACGCTCGAACCGCACACTCTCGCGCGGGTCGAGATTCACCACGATCACCTTGATCTCCCCACGGTACCCGGCATCCACCGTCCCTGGGGCATTCACCAGGGCGACACCGCAGCGCGCTGCGAGACCGGATCGCGGGTGCACGAAGGCCGCGTACCCCTCGGGGAGTGCGACAGACACCCCGGTGGGCAGCACGACCCGCTCGCCGGGTTCGAGTTCGCACGGCTCGGTCGTGCGCAGATCGGCGCCCGCGTCGCCCGGGTGCGCGTACGCGGGCAGCGGTACGTCGGGGTCGACGCGCCGGATGAGCACGTCCAACGGCTGGTTCACGGGTTCACCTCGAAGGCACGGGCGCGCCGGCTCTGGTCCGGGTCGCTCATGGCCGCCTGGATCTCCTGCGGACGGCCGTTGTCGATGAAGTGGTCGACCTTGACCTCGATGAAGAGGGCGTCGGCCCGGACGGCGAGGGGCCCGTCGGGGCCGCCGATCCGGCCGGTGGCGGTCGAGTAGATCTTGCGCCCGGCGACGGCGGTGACCTCGGCGGACAGATGCAGCACGGTGTCCACGGGCACCGGCCGCACGAAGTCCGTCTCGAGCCGCCCGGTCACGGCGATGACGCGCAGCAGCCAGTTCAGCGAACCGAGCGTCTCGTCGAGCGCGGTGGCGAGGACGCCGCCGTGGGCCAGGCCGGGCGCACCCTGGTGGGCGGCCCGCACGGTGAACTCGGCGGTGACGCGTACGCCGTCGCCGGCCCGCGCCGCCAGGTGCAGCCCGTGCGGCTGCTCGCCGCCGCAGCCGAAACAGTGTCCGTAGTGCGCGCCGAGAAGCTCTCCGGGGGCGGGAGCGTCGGGGTGCCGCACCGGCACTATGGCGTCGGCCGGGGGCGTCAGAGCTGCTGAAGTACCACTCACAGGCGCAGACCTTACCCGCGCGTCCTGTGCCGCCATGCATCGTGCCAAGCTTGGCTCCATGGAGCTCTCTACGACGCCGTACGAAGAACGCCTCACCGCACCGCGTTCGTGGTGGCTCATCACCTTCCTGGTGGGAGTCGCCTGCGGCCTCACCCTGCTGCCCTTCGGCACGATCCCGCTGCTCAGCGGGTTCGTCGGCGGCCTGCTCGTCGCCGCCGTGATCACCAGCCAGTACGGGTCGATCCGGATCCGCGTCGTGGCCGGCTCACTGGTCGCGGGCGACGCGAAGATCCCGCTGTCGGCCCTGGGCGCCGTGGAGATCCTGGACGCGGAGGAGGCGCGCGCCTGGCGCTCGTACAAGGCGGACCCGCGCGCCTTCATGCTCCTGCGCAGCTACGTCCCTACGGCGGTCCGCGCGGAGATCACGGACCCGACGGATCCGACGCCCTACGTCTACCTGTCGACGCGCGAACCTGAAGCTTTGGCAAAGGCTCTGGGAGCCTGACTCAGCCCTCGATCTCCAGGACGTCGTCGGGCGCGTCCAGCGGCGGCAGTTCCGGCAGCGCGTCCCACGGCACCTGGAGCCGCCTGAGGTCCTTGCGCACCCGCTCGGCCAGCTTCTTGGTCTCCCTGCGGTTCATGACCGCGCCGACCGCCGCCCCGACCAGGAACGGCATCAGGGTCGGGAGGTTGCGCACCATCCGCTTCATGATCTGCTGGCGCAGCTCGCGCTTCATCTGGCCGCCGAGCGCGATGTTCACCGTCGACGGCTTCGACACGTCGATCCCGCGCTCCTCCGACCACGAGGTCAGATAGGCGCTGGTGCGATTCGTCAGGCTCCCGGCGGGCCGCAGTCCGTAGACCTCGTGCAGCTCGGCGACGAGCTTCAGCTCGATCGCCGCGACGCCCGTGATCTCCGCGGCCAGCTCGGTCGGCATCGCGGGCGGTACCGGCAGCATCGCGGCCGCACCGACTCCGGCGCCCATCGTGGACGAGGCGGCCGCCGCACCGGCGACCAGCTTGTCCGCGATCTGCTCGGGCCCCAGGCCCGGGAACTGTTTGCGCAGGGCCGCGAGGTCCCGTACGGGCACCCGCGGCGCAATCTCGATGATCCGGTCGGCGAGGTAGCCGATACCGGCTCTGGCGGCGCTGCCGCCCTTGACCAGCCCCGTTCTCGCGACGCTGCCGCTCTTGCGGACACCGTCCTTGACAGCGGCCACCCGGCGTCTGTTCTGCTGTGCCTTGGTGCCCGTCGCCTCGACCGCGTCGGCGTCGTGCAGATCCACGACGCCGGCCGCCGTCAGGTCGCCCGCCACTTCGCGCTCGTACGCCGCTCCGAGCGAGGCATCTTCACTGGTCGAAGAGCCCCGCCCGTCGTCGTCACGCACGGCCTCTGGCAGGCCTTCTGCCGCATCTCTGTGCTTGCTCCGGATGCGGCGCTTCCAGGGCGGGGTCGAGCCACTCATGCCCGACCCCACCTCAGTCGCAGTCTCGGCAGATCGGCTGGCCGTTCTTCTCCCGCGCGAGCTGGCTGCGGTGGTGCACCAGGAAGCAGCTCATGCAGGTGAACTCGTCCTGCTGCTTGGGCAGGACACGAACGGCCAGCTCCTCGTTCGAGAGGTCGGCGCCCGGAAGTTCCAGGCCCTCGGCCGCCTCGAACTCGTCCACGTCCACGTTCGACGCGGACTTGTCGTTCCTCCGTGACTTCAGCTCTTCGATGCTGTCCTCGTTGAGGTCGTCATCGGTCTTGCGTGGGGTGTCGTAATCCGTTGCCATGTCGCGCTCTCCCCCTCTGGGTGTCTGCGGTGTCTCAAGCGCCGTAACGCATGAGAGGCCGGACTTGTGCCCGACCTGAGGCGGAGATTTTGCCTCACATCAAGGTCTGTTACTCAATCGACACCCAACCGGACCCCTCTTGAGTGATCGGCTTAGGTGGCGAACGGGACCGTACACGGTCCGTTTGCCGCACTGCACGGGCGCCACCCCGTGTACTTCCCGTGATCAAGCTGTCCGAAAACCCGGATTTTCCCGGCTTTCATGCGGCTTTTGCGATCACGGAGAGTAGATGATGGGAAATTCGCCCATGTGATCGATCACACACGGTCTTCCCGGGCGCAGGTCCCGAAAATTCCGCTAAAAGCGAACACCTCCAGCGCGTCGGCGGAAGCATGTCAGATCCGCCCCCGCCGCGCACGTTGAACCGGTCTAGATCGGCAAGGTGACGCGCATCACGAGCCCGCCCCCCTCTCGGGGCACGGCAGTGATCCGGCCACCGTGGGCGCGCGCCACCGACCTGGCGATGGACAGACCGAGACCCACCCCCTTGTCGCTGCCGGTGCGCTCGGTGCGCAGCCGCCGGAACGGCTCAAAAAGGTTGTCGATCTCGTACCCCGGAACCACCGGGCCCGTGTTGGCCACCACCAGGACGGCCTGGCCGTGCTGCGCCTCGGTGTGCACCTCGACCCAGCCGTCCTCTCGCACGTTGTAGCGAATCGCGTTCTGTACGAGGTTCAGCGCGATGCGCTCCAACAGGACGCCGTTGCCCTGGACGACCGCTTCCTTGCGTTCGCCGCGGATCTCCACGCCCTTCTCGTCCGCCTCGGACCTGGCCTGGTCGAGCGCCTGGGAAGCCACCTCCGCCAGGTCCACCGGCTTGCGCTCGACGATCTGGTTGTCGCTGCGGGCGAGCAGCAGCAGGCCCTCCACCAGCTGCTCACTGCGCTCGTTCGTGGCGAGCAGCGTCTTGCCGAGCTGCTGCAGCTCCACAGGGGCGCCCGGGTCGGAGAGGTGAACCTCGAGGAGCGTGCGGTTGATGGCGAGGGGGGTGCGCAGCTCGTGCGACGCGTTGCCCACGAAGCGCTGCTGCGCCGTGAACGCCCGCTCCAGGCGGTCGAGCATCTCGTCGAAGGTGTCCGACAGCTCCTTGAGCTCGTCGTCCGGACCGTCCAGCTCGATGCGGCGCGACAGGTCCGTACCGGCCACGCGGCGCGCGGTGCGGGTGATGCGGCCGAGCGGGGACAGGACGCGGCCCGCCATCGCGTACCCGAAGGCGAACGCGATGATGGCGAGGCCGAGCAGGGCCATCAGGGACCGGCTCAGCAGGGTGTCGAGGGCGTGCTGGCGCTGCTGGTTGACGCAGTCGCTCAGCGCGCTGTTCAGCTCGCTGGCGGGCAGCGTGGTGCCGTTCGGGATGTTGCACATACTGCTGGACACCCGGCCTTCGACGACCTTGAACGGCAGCTCGCTGCCCACGTTCAGGGCCTGTGCCGCGAGCAGATAGATGATCGACAGCAGCAGGATGCCCGCGATGAGGAACATGCCGCCGTAGAGCAGCGTGAGCCGTATGCGGATGGTCGGGCGGAGCCAGGGGAAAGGAGGATCTTCCTTCGCGCCAGGCATCCAGGTCGGTTTCGGTGGCGCCGAGGGCGGCGCTGGTGCGGCGGCCATCGAGGACTCAGATCCGATAGCCGGAGCCGGGCACCGTGACGATGACCGCGGGTTCGCCGAGCTTGCGGCGCAGGGTCATGACGGTGACGCGTACGACGTTCGTGAACGGGTCCGTGTTCTCGTCCCAGGCCTTCTCGAGGAGCTGCTCGGCGGAGACCACGGCGCCCTCGCTGCGCAGCAGCACCTCCAGGACGGCGAACTCCTTGGGCGCGAGCTGGATCTCCTTGCCGTCGCGGAACACCTCGCGCCTGTTCGGGTCGAGCTTGATCCCGGCGCGCTCGAGCACGGGCGGCAGGGGCACGCTCGTACGGCGTCCCAGGGCCCGGACGCGGGCCGTCAGCTCGCTGAACGCGAAGGGCTTGGGCAGGTAGTCGTCGGCGCCCAGCTCCAGGCCCTCCACGCGGTCGCTGACGTCGCCGGAGGCGGTCAGCATCAGGATGCGGGTGGGCATGCCCAGCTCGACGATCTTGCGGGCGACGTCGTCGCCGTGCACGAGCGGGAGGTCACGGTCGAGGACGACCACGTCGTAGTCGTTGACGCCGATGCGCTCCAGGGCGGCCGCGCCGTCGTACACGACGTCGACGGCCATGGCCTCCCGGCGCAGTCCGGTGGCCACCGCATCGGCGAGCAATTGCTCGTCCTCGACGACGAGTACGCGCACGTCGCTTGTCCTTCCTCTGGCCACCCGCGGGCAGATTCGAGCGCGCGCGGGCAGGTCTCATGGGGTGTGAGCCTCCATCCTGCCCCTTTCGGCCATAAACCGGCTGTAAGGCGGCGGGGCGGGTGGCGAAGCGGACGGGGAATGCCGGTTTTTCTCCCGGGGTTGAGGTTTCCGCGGAAGGGAGCGGGGGGAGGACGGCTGTACATCCGCGATCACGCTTTGTATGTGGCGTGCCACGAGCTGCTTACCGCAGGGCGGCTGGAGACGTGATCACCCCTTCCACAGGGCACACCCCCGTGCCACCGACCCACGACCCAGGACGAGGGGGCGCAACCATGGACGCTTTCACCGCAGGACTGCTGCAGCGCATAAAGGCGGCCGAGTCCGACCTGACGCTGGCGCGCGAGACCGGCGACGACTTCCTTGCCGAGGTCGAGCAGGGTGAGCTGGACGACCTCCACCGCCTCGCCGCCGAGCACGGCGTGGAAATTCACGCCTCGAGCGTCTGAACCATCTGCCGGACACAGTGAAGGGCCCCGGCGCCTGATATCGATCCAGGCGGGCGCCGGGGCCCTTCGCGCTGTGCGGACGGGCGCGGGTGGGGCCGGGTCAGTCGTGCCAGGCGCCGAGTTCTTCGAGCCACTTCTGCAGTGGCTCGAAGAGGCCGGGCGGCGCGGCGATGGTCAGCTCGGGCGACACCGGCTCGCCGGGGCGGCCTCCGGTCAAGGCGCCCGCCTCGCGCGCGATGAGGTCGCCGGCCGCGAAGTCCCAGGGGTTCAGGCCGCGTTCGTAGTACGCGTCCAGGCGGCCCAGTGCAACGTCGCACAGGTCGATCGCGGCCGAGCCGCCGCGCCGGATGTCGCGCACCCGGGGCACCAACTCCCGTACGACGTCCGCCTGATGGACCCGGCGCGTCTCCAGGTAGCCGAAGCCGGTGCCGACCAGGGCTTGCGCGAAGGGAGGCGCCACGCGCGCGTGGGCGGGACGGTCGTTCACGTAGGCACCCTGCCCCACAACGGCGCGGTAGGTCTCGCCGCGCATCGGCGCCGCGACGACGCCGACGATCGTCTCGTCGTCCTTGCGGGCCGCGATGGAGACGGACCAATCGGGGCGCCCGTAAAGGTAGTTGACGGTTCCGTCGATGGGGTCGATCACCCATTGGACACCGCTGGAGCCCTCTGAGGAGGCGCCCTCTTCGCCGAGTACGCCGTCGTCGGGGCGGCGCTCGGCCAGGAAGTCCGTGATGAGCTTCTCGGACGCGATGTCCATCTCGGTGACCACGTCGACCGCACTGGTCTTGGTGGCGGCGACGCCGAGGTCGGCGGGGCGGCCGTCGCGCAGGAAGACCCCGGCGCGGTCGGCCGCTTCCAGGGCGACGGCGAGGAGTTCTGCCTTCAGGTCGGTCACGTCAGCATCCTTACGCGTACGGGCTGTCGGCGCCCGCGGCGGCGGGCTTGGGGGCGCGGGCCGGACAGCAGCCCACGGGACACAGGTTGTGACTGGCGCCGAGCGCGCCCAGGGCGCACGGCGTGACGTTCCTGCCGCTCTCATCTGCGGACCGCTCCAGGACCAACTCCCGTACAGCGGCGGCGAAACGCGGGTCCGCGCCCACGGTGGCCGAGCGGCGTACCGGGAGGCCGAGCTCGGCCGCCTTGGCCGTGGCCTCGGTGTCGAGGTCGTACAGGACCTCCATGTGGTCCGAGACGAAACCGATGGGCGCCATGACGACGGCCGGAACCCCGGCGCCGTGCCGCTCCTCCAGGTGGTCGCAGATGTCGGGCTCCAGCCAAGGGATGTGCGGGGCGCCGGAGCGCGACTGGTAGACGAGCTGCCAGGGGTGGTCGACGCCGGTCTCCTCGCGCACGGCGTCGGCGATCAGCCGCGCGACGTCCAGGTGCTGCCGCACGTACGCACCGCCGTCTCCGTGCTCCTCCACGGGCCCGGAGGTGTCGGCCGCCGAAGTCGGGATGGAGTGCGTGCTGAACGCGATGTGGGCGCCGTCCCGTACGTCCTCGGGGAGGTCGGCGAGGGCCTTCAGGACGCCGTCGACCATGGGGCGCACGAAGCCGGGGTGGTTGAAGTAGTGGCGCAGTTTGTCGATCGTCGGCAGCCGCAGGCCCTCGGCCTCCAGCGCGGCCAGCGACTCCGCGAGATTCTCGCGGTACTGGCGGCAGCCCGAGTACGAGGCGTACGCGCTGGTCGCAAGGACGAGGATGCGGTGGTGGCCGTCGACGACCATCTCGCGCAGCGTGTCGGTCAGGTACGGCGCCCAGTTCCTGTTGCCCCAGTAGACCGGCAGATCCAGGCCGTGCTCGGCGAAGTCCTTGCGCAGGGCGTCGAGCAGCGCACGGTTCTGGTCGTTGATGGGGCTGATCCCGTCGAACAGGAAGTAGTGCTGCCCCACCTCCTTGAGCCGCTCCTTGGGGATGCCACGGCCCCGCGTCACGTTCTCCAGGAACGGGACGACGTCGTCGGGGCCCTCCGGGCCTCCGAACGAGAGCAGGAGCAGAGCGTCGTAGGGGCGGGCATCAAGGCTGGCAGCGTGCGCGTCTGGCATGTGTTCGATCCTGCCACCCGCCACTGACGGGCGGAAAACTGCCATGCCGACCGGCACCTGACACGCGTAAGCTGTATCGGTCGCAGTTACGCCTTACCCCTTACGCGCTTGGCCCGTACGTCTTGCGCGTTACGCACTTACCCCATACGCCGGAGTCCCGTTGCCCAGCCCCTACCGCGCCATATTCGCCTTGCCCGGCACCAGGAGCTTCTCGCTCGCCGGGTTCCTCGGGCGGATGCCCCTGTCGATGATGGGCATCGGCATCGTCACGATGGTCTCGCAGCTGACCGGGCGCTACGGACTCGCGGGCGCCCTGTCGGCGACGGTGGCGCTCTCCGCCGCCGTGATCGGACCGCAGATCTCCCGCCTGGTCGACCGGTACGGGCAACGGCGCGTGCTGCGCCCGGCCACGCTGGTCTCGCTCGCCGCGGTCACCGGGATGCTCCTGTGCGCGAAGTACGAGGCCGCGGACTGGACCCTGTTCCTGTGCGCCGCGTTCATCGGCTGCGTTCCGAGCGTGGGTTCGATGATCCGCGCGCGGTGGGCAGTCCTTTACCGGAGCACGCCAAGGCAGTTGCACACGGCGTACTCCTTCGAGTCCGTGATCGACGAGGTGTGCTTCATCTTCGGGCCGATCATCTCGATCGGGCTGTCCACGGCCTGGTTCCCGGAGGCCGGGCCTCTTCTTGCGGGCTGCTTCCTGGCGGCGGGCGTCTTCTGGCTGACCGGACAGCGCGCCACCGAACCGGCGCCGCACCCCCGCGAGACACACGGCGCAGGATCGGCGCTCCGCGCGCGTGGGTTGCAGGTACTGGTCGTCACGTTCATGGCGACGGGCGCGATCTTCGGGGCGGTCGACGTGGTGACGGTGGCGTTCGCCGAGGACCAGGGGCACAAGTCGCTGGCCAGTGTGGTGCTCGCCGTGTACGCGTCCGGGTCCTGTGTCGCGGGCGCCGTGTTCGGACTGCTGCACTTCAAGGGGGCACCGGCCCGCAGGTGGCTGGTGGGTGTCGTCGCGATGGGCGTGAGTATGATCCCCCTCCAACTGGTCGGGAACCTGCCGTTTCTGGCCGTGGCGCTCTTCGTTGCGGGCCTGTCCATCGCACCGACGATGATCACGACGATGGCCCTCGTCGAGCAGCACGTACCACGCGCGAAACTGACCGAGGGCATGACCTGGGTGAGCACGGGACTCGCGGTCGGGGTCGCGCTCGGCTCCTCCGCGGCCGGCTGGGTGATCGACGCCGCCGGTGCGAAGGCCGGGTACGGGGTTCCGGGAGTCGCCGGCGCCGTCGCGGTCCTGGTCGCGTTCCTCGGCTACCGCCGGCTGAAGCAGCCGGTTCCGCAGCGGGGAGGACTCACCGATGAGCACGGCGCAGACGGCCAGCGGCGCGAAGAACGGCGAAGCGTGGCGTAACTGGGCGGGGAACGTCACCTCACGTCCCGTACGAGAGGTGACACCCGCTTCAGTGGATGAGCTGTCCGCAGCGGTACGCAAAGCGGCGGAGGACGGTCTGAAGGTGAAGGCCGTCGGCACCGGTCACTCCTTCACGGCGGCCGCGGCCACCGACGGCGTGTTGATACGCCCTCAACTGTTGACCGGTATCCGCAATATCGACCGGGACAACATGACGGTCACGGTCGAGGCCGGCACCCCGCTCAAGCGACTCAACATGGCCCTGGCCCGCGAGGGTCTGTCGCTCACCAACATGGGCGACATCATGGAGCAGACCGTCTCCGGCGCCACCAGTACCGGCACCCACGGCACGGGCCGCGACTCCGCCTCCATCGCCGCGCAGATCAGGGGCGTCGAACTGGTGACCGCGAGCGGTGAGCTCCTCACCTGCTCCGCGAAGGAGAACCCGGAGGTCTTCGCCGCCGCCCGCATCGGCCTGGGCGCGCTCGGCATCATCACCGCGCTCACCTTCGCCGTGGAGCCGGTCTTCCTGCTCACCGCGCGGGAGGAGCCGATGAGCTTCGACAAGGTCACCGCCGACTTCGACGAGCTGTACGCCGAGAACGAGCACTTCGAGTTCTACTGGTTCCCGCACACCGGCAACTGCAACACCAAGCGCAACAACCGCAGCGCCGGCCCCGAGGCTCCGGTCTCGCGGATCAGCGGCTTCGTCGACGACGAGGTGCTCTCCAACGGATTGTTCCAGGTGGTCAATTCGCTCGGCCGCGCGGTGCCCGCCACGATCCCGACGATCGCCAAGATCTCCAGTAAGGCGCTGTCGGCCCGGACGTACACCGACGTTCCCTACAAGGTCTTCACATCTCCGCGCCGCGTTCGCTTCGTCGAGATGGAGTACGCCGTTCCGCGTGCCGCCCTCGTAGAGACACTTCGTGAGCTGAAGAGCATGGTGGACCGCTCGAAGCTGCGCGTCAGCTTCCCTGTGGAGGTGCGCACCGCCCCCGCCGACGACATCACGCTGTCCACAGCCTCCGCCCGCGACAGCGCCTACATCGCGGTCCACATGTACAAGGGCACCCCGTATCAGCGGTACTTCACGGCTGCCGAGCAGATCTTCACCGCTCACGAGGGCCGCCCGCACTGGGGCAAGGTGCACACGCGCGACGCCGCGTACTTCGCGCAGGCCTACCCGCGCTTCGGCGAGTTCACCGAGCTGCGCGACCGCCTGGACCCGGACCGGCTCTTCGGCAACGCCTACCTGCGCCGGGTCCTCGGCGACTGATCACTTCCTACTCGGCCGGGCTCTGCCGGCCGGAGTCGGCGCCCGACCCGGTGTCCGCGCCCGAGCCCGTGCTCTGCGACGGGGTCGGCGTGGGCGTCGGGGTCGGGGTCGCCTTGCCGTCCCCGGAGTCCGAACCGTCATTCGACCCGGCGTCCGAACCCGAGTCGGAGCCGGAGTCCGACCCGTTGTCCGAGTCGGTGCCCGAGCCGCTGCCGTCGCTCGGCGTCGGACTGGGCGTCGTGTTCCCATCCGTGGACGAGTCGCCACCGTTCCGCTGAGTGCCGTCACCCGAGCCGGTGCTGCTGCCGTCCGAGGGCTGCGAGGTACTGGGGGCGGGGTCGCTGCCACCGGAGGACCTGTGGCCGCTGAAGGCGTCCCGGAAGGTCGTGCTGCCGCTGTCCCCGCCGAAGCTCTGCCCTGCCACGATCTCGTACGTCGTGATGCCGCCCATGGTCACGCCGAAGACGACGGCGGCGGCGATCAGCGGCCGCTTCCAGCTCTTTACGCGGGACCTGTGCACGGTCCCGCCGCTGAACTCCTCGTCGGCAGGGCCGGACTGGTGCGGCAGATCCGTCGCGGGCCGCAGCACCCGCGTGGCGTCGTCGATCACGCCGTCGCGCACGTCTGCCTTGAGGAGCTGCGTCTTGTCGGGATCGGCCGTGCCGAGCAGCCGGGTCTGCGCGGGTGCAGTGGCATCAGCGGTCACAGCGGCTGCAGCGGTTTCATCGGGGAGCAGATCAGCGACGGCGCCGGTGTCGAGCAGCTGGGTCATCTCGTCGTCGGCCGGGAACTGCGGCAGCGCCGTCGTCGCCTCGGCGTCAGCGGCCGGCGGCGTCCCCCACGTCGTGGTCGTCGGCAGTGCACCCGTGGCGGGGCGCGCGGCAGGCGGCCGGGCGCCGGTGACCATGGCCTTGGTGGCATCCATGGAGTCGTCCGAGCGGAACGTGCGCGGTACGGGGCGGCCCTCCGCCGTGACCGGAACCTGCCGCCCCTTGGGCTTCGTCTGCACCGCGACGTCACGTATCTGCTCGCCGGTGCGCCTGAAGAAGTGCTGGAAGACGGTGCCGCCGCAGGTGGCGAGGGCGCTGACCACGCCCGCGCCCAAGATCGTCCCGTAGACGCCGAAACTGGAGGCGAGCTTCGCTGCCACGACGGCGGCGACTGCGCTGCCCGCCACCTGAGGCAGGCTCAGATCCACCCGCTTCTTCCCCTTGGGCCTGTCCTGGTCGTTCCTGGAGTCGTCCCTGGGGTTGTTGTCCGGCGTCACGCCCATCTCCGGTCCTTACCTGCCTTTCTCGACATACCTGCCTTTTCCGCAATGAAGCTCCCGAGGCTACGCGAACTCCATGTGTCACGTGAGAAAGGGACGTATGACCGAAGCCCGTAGTTCCACTTCTGTAGATTCCGTGAAGCACGCCACGCGCATCCGCCGCGAATCGGACATGCCTCATGGGCACGCCACGCTCAACTCCCGCCCCCCGTGAGAAGTTCGGCGGCGTGCCGATCCACGCGAGTGGCCCGAATGGAGTACTGTTGCGAGCCCTGGGTCCGGTCTCCCGCCAGGGCGTCCGGGGCCTTCCAGGACCGCCGGGAGGGGGCTCGTTGCACAGGGTGACGGCTTCGGTCACTTAGCGTTGCGAACAGGTAACCGTGCCATAACGGCGCTCTCGGGTCGTTGCCCGACACGCCGGGCAACTCGGCAAGGTTGTGGCAGGCTGCACCCGGGCAGGCCACACTCGACTAGCGGAAGCAGCGACGCACGTGACGTCGGCAGGCACCACCCGGGAGGTCCCCATGCCCGAACTGCGTGTCGTGGCCGTCTCTAACGACGGCACACGGCTGGTGCTGAAGGCTGCGGACAGCACGGAGTACACGCTTCCGATCGATGAGCGCCTCCGGGCCGCCGTGCGCGGCGATCGTCCGCGCCTCGGCCAGATCGAGATCGAGGTGGAGAGCCACCTCCGCCCGCGCGACATCCAGGCGCGTATACGAGCAGGCGCCTCCGCCGAGGAAGTCGCCCAGTTCGCGGGCATTCCAGTGGATCGCGTACGCCGCTTCGAGGGCCCCGTGCTCGCGGAGCGCGCCTTCATGGCCGAGCGGGCCAGGAAGACCCCCGTGCGCCGTCCCGGCGAGAACACCGGCCCTCAGCTCGGCGAAGCGGTGCAGGAGCGACTTCTGCTGCGCGGCGCCGACAAGGAAACAGTCCAGTGGGACTCGTGGCGCCGTGACGACGGCACCTGGGAAGTCCTGCTCGTCTACCGGGTCGCGGGTGAACCGCACTCGGCGAGCTGGACGTACGACCCGCCCCGCAGGCTCGTCCAGGCCGTGGACGACGAGGCGCGCTCGCTGATCGGCGAGTCCGACGACATCGGCGCACCCGAACCCACGTTCCCGTTCGTGCCGCGCATCGCACGGCTGCCCAGGGACCGTCCGCTGGACCGCGCCCTGGACCGGCAGTTGGAGCGCCCCTCGCCGCCGGAGCCGCCTTCCGACGAGAACCTGCCGAACCTGCCGGCGATCGCCTCCACCTCGGAGCGCGACTCGCTGACCAGCCTCCTGGAGGCCGTGCCCAGCTACCGCGGCGACATCGTGGTGCCCGACCGCCCCACGACGGCTCCCGAGCCGCCACAGGAGGAACCGGAGCCGCCCACGGCCGCCGAGCTGGAGGAGCCCCAGGCTCCCGCCGCGTCGGCCGGGGCCGGATCGGCGTACGCGGACGTGCTGATGCCGCGCAGCGTCGCCGGCCACCGGGATCGTCTGACCGGCACCACCGACCGCCAGGCCGAGGCCGACGGGGTCCGCCCGGGGCGCCGGGCAGCGGTGCCGAGCTGGGACGAGATCGTCTTCGGAACGCGCCGCAAGAAGCAGGACTAGTCACCTTCGTACGTAAGGGGCCCGCGCCGGTCAACCGGCGCGGGCCCCTTACGTAGAGCATCGGTTACTGCGGGTCCGGGCCCGTCGCCACCGGGCGGGACTCGTCCGCGGACCACTCCGACCACGAGCCGACGTACAGCTGGGCATCGACGCCCGCCACCGCCAGCGCCAGCACCTCATGGGCGCCGGAAACGCCCGAGCCGCAGTAGACGCCGACCTGACCCGGATCGCCGTGTGCGCCAAGGGACTTGAAACGGTCGGCAAGTTCGGCGGCCGGGCGGAAGCGGCCGTCCGTCGCGACGTTCTCGGTGGTCGGCGCCGATACAGCGCCCGGGATGTGGCCGCCGACACGGTCGATGGGCTCCACGTCACCGCGGTAGCGCTCGGCGGCGCGGGCGTCCAGCAGGAGGCCGGAGCGGGCGAGAGCGGCGGCTGCGTCCGCGTCGAGGAGGCCGGTGGCACCCGGTGCAGGGGCGAAGATGCCGGGCTCCGGCGACGGCGCGCCGGTCTCCAGGGGGCCGTCCCAGGTCGCGAGGCCGCCGTCGAGGACGCGCACGGAGGGGTGACCCGTCCAGCGCAGCAGCCACCAGGCACGGGCCGCCGCCCAACCCTGCCCGCCGTCGTACACCACCACGTCGCGGTCGGCCGAGACGCCCGCCGCGCGCATCGCGGCGCCGAAATCGGCCAGGTCGGGCAGGGGGTGCCGGCCGCCGCCCGCGCCCGCGTGACCCGCGAGTTCCGTGTCGAGGTCGATGAAGACCGCGCCCGGGATGTGTCCCGCGTCGTACTCGGCGCGGCCGTCGAACGCGGGTTCTCCCGCGGCCTTCGCCACACTGAGCTGCCAACGGATGTCGAGGAGCACGGGCGGGTTCTCCCCAGCCGACTCGCTCGCGAGTTCAGATGCGGTGATGATGGCATTCATGGGGGCCATCCTTGCTCATGGTCTGGCCCGAGCGCCCGCGTTCGGATAGCGTGCTCGATCGACTACCGAGCGTCAAACGGTCGGAGACGGCCGGTTCATGGCGCGGCAACGTCTTCGAAACACCGATTCGGGCATCCTCTGTGAGGAGTCCGGCGGATTCGGCGCGGCCAGGGAGCGCCGCGCGGCACGGAGTGCCACGATCAGCACGGGCGTGATGCGACACGTGGGTTCCCGATCGCGGGCCCCGAGGGTTCCGTTCCGAGGAGAGAGTGACGATGACCGAGGCAGCAGCCAGGCGCGCACCGGGCACGCCCTGCTGGGTGAGTCTGATGGTGCACGACATGGCCGCGACCCAGGAGTTCTACGGGGCGCTGTTCGGCTGGGAGTTCAGGCCGGGGCCGCAGCAGCTCGGCCCGTACGCACGGGCGCTCCTCGACGGCAGGGAGGTGGCCGGCATCGGCCTGCTGCCGGGCGAGCGTCAGCTGGCGATCGCCTGGACCCCCTATCTGGCCTCGGACGACGTGGACGCGACGGCCGAGACCGTGCGGCACTGCGGCGGCACGGTGGGCGTCGGCCCGCTGGACGCGGGCGAGGCGGGCCGGATGGCGATCGGCTCCGATCCGTCGGGGGCGGTGTTCGGCATCTGGCAGGCGGCAGCGCACCTGGGCATGGCGGTGACCGGCGTGCCGGGCGCGGTGGCGTGGAACGAGCTGGTGACACGGGAGACCGCGAGCGTCGCGAAGTTCTACGAGTCGGTCTTCGGCTACGTCGAAGAGCCCGTCGTCTCCGCCGACTTCGACTGCCTGACGCTGCTCCTGGAGGGCAGTCCGGTGGCCTCCGTACAGGGTGTCGGCCATGCGCTGCCGCGCGACCGGGGCTCGCACTGGATGACCTATTTCGAGGTCGCGGATGTGGACGAGGCGGTGGAGCGGGTCGCCGATCTGGGCGGCCACGTCGTCAAGCCCGCGCGCGACGGTTCACACGGTCGGGTGGCGACGGTCGCGGATCCGGAAGGGGCACGGTTCGCGCTGGTGACGTCGCGGAGCTGAGCAGGCGCCGCGCGCACGGCGTGCGGCGTCCGCCGGGGCTATGCGACGGGGAGAACGTCGGGTGACAAGGTGGACACCTGAGCCGTCGCGCTGGTCGTCCGCTTGCGGTGATGCCGCCTGCACAGCACTTCGTAGCCGATCTCGTCCTCGGCGTGGTCGACGTCGCCGACGACGACCTGAGCGCCCTCGACGACCATCTCGCCGTTGATGGTGCGCGCGTTGTGCGTGGCGCGCGCACCGCACCAGCACAACGCCTCGACCTGCAACACCTCGACGCGGTCCGCGAGTTCGACCAGCCGTTGCGAACCGGGGAACAGCTTGGAGCGGAAGTCCGTGGTGATGCCGAACGCGAAGACATCCAGGTCGAGGTCGTCGACGACGCGGGCCAGCTGGTCGATCTGCCCGGGCGCGAGGAACTGCGCCTCGTCCGCGATCACATAATCCACCCTGCCGCCCTGCGAGAGACGGTCGACGACGTACGCGTAGACGTCCAGGTCGTCGGCGACCTCGACCGCGTCGGTGACCAGGCCGAGCCGCGAGGAGAGCTTCCCCTCGCCGGCCCGGTCGTCGCGGGTGAAGATCATCCCCTGTAGTCCGCGGGCCGACCGGTTGTGCTCGATCTGCAGAGCCAGGGTGCTCTTGCCGCAGTCCATGGTTCCGGAGAAGAACACCAGCTCGGGCATGGGGAGTCGAGCACCTTTCGCGTGACGGGTGAGGAGAGGCGGGGAGGAGTGGGGCCTCAGGAACGTACTTCCAGAAGCGGTACGAGCTGTTCCGCCGGGGTCATGGAGCCGTGGTTGCCGACCATCAGGGACTCCTTCGGCTCGCCCCGCGACGCGATGATCAGCACGTCGTCACGGGCGGCGGCGATGACGTCACCCAGCCGGCCGCGGACCCGCTGATCGACCTGAGGGCCGAACCAGCCCGCATCGATCGCCTCGTCGCGGCTCGCGATCCAGAACTGCTCGCCGAGGACCTCACGCCACACGGTCAGCACATCGCCCTGCGCTCCGGGCACCGCGTACACGTGACGCGCGCGGCCCTCGCCGCCCAACAGGGCGACCCCCGCGCTCAGTTCCCAGTCCTCGTCGAAGTCGATACGGGACTGCTCGTCGAAGGGGATGTCGATCATGCCGTGGTCGGCGGTCACGTACAGGGCGCTGCGCGGCGGGAGCTGCTCGGCGAGGCGCTGGGCGAGCCGGTCGACGTACATGAGCTGGCCGCGCCACGGGTCGGAGTCGACGCCGAAGCGGTGCCCCTTCCCGTCGACCTCGCTGTAGTACGTGTACACCAGCGACCGGTCTCCGGCGGCCAGTTGCTTGGCTGCCAGGTCCATGCGGTCCTCGCCGGAGAGGCGGCCGTGGAAGGTGCCGCCGCTGAGCGCGATCTTGGTGAGGGGCGTCGACTGGAAGGCGGGCGCCGAGACCTGGGCCGTGTGGACTCCGGCCTCGTGCGCCCGCTGGAAGATCGTCGGGTACGGCTGCCAGGCCTTCGGGTTCGTCCACGGGTTCCAGCGGAGCTGGTTCATCAGCTCGCCGGTGGCCGGGTTGCGCACGGTGTAGCCGGGCAAGCCGTGGGCGCCGGGCGGCAGGCCCGTGCCGACCGAGGCGAGGGAGGTCGCGGTGGTGGCCGGGTAGCCCGCGGTGATCGGGCTGCCGGTGCCACCGCGCGACGAGGCTATGAGCGAGCTGAGGAACGGCGCCTCGTCCGGATGCGCCCGCAGCTGCTCCCAGCCGAGGCCGTCGATGAGAAAGACGCAGGCCCGATCCACGGGCGCGAGCTCGGGAATCGTGGCCGCACAGCCGGGAACGCCCAGGTGGGAGCCGATGGTGGGCAGCAGGTCGGCGAGCGATCCGGCGCCGTACGCCGGGACGGGAGCGGAGTGGACGGGCAGCGGCTCTACGTCGTCCCAGGCGGCCTGCGTCATCAGCGTCCCGCGTCCGCGGTGGCCTCGGAGAGTGCCTGGGCGAAGGCGAGGGCCTGGCGCACGGTCTCGGGTCCGTCGCCCGCCTCGCTGACGCGCAGGCTCAGGTCGTCGGCGGTCGAGCTGCCCGTGTAGCCGTGGTCCGCCTCGCAGTTGGGGTCGCCGCAGGCCGCGGGCTCCAGGTCGATGCGGGCGACGGCGCCCCAGCCGATGGTGAGGACGACCTCGCGGGGCAGCGTGCCCGGAACGTACTTCTCCGGATTGGCGACGACACGGCTGAGCACGACCGAGGAGATCCGGTCGAGCTTCACGGATTCCGTGGACGTCGTCGCGTACGGCGTCGGGGACGTGGTGTCGGCCGCCTGCTCGTCGGTGTGGCTGACGATGAAGCGGGTGTCGGTCAGGACCAGGACGGTGACGTGACGACGGACCTCGTTCGCGTCGAACGTGGTCTCCTGGTGCACGAGGTACGACGCGATCGGCTCGCCGCCGACCGCGGCCTCCACCGCCTCGGCCACGAGGGCCGGGTAGTAGCCGCTGCGCTCGATCGCCGCTCGCAGCCCTTGGGTCGTCGTACTGGTCTTGGCCATGGGGTCCATCCTAAGGCCCGGGAAGAGACTGCCGATGCCCCTGTGGATAACCCTCCGTGAGGGCATTTCGCAGGGGGTGAGGTCAGTACGCGACGGGCAGGGTGCGCGGGCCCAGGTCGTCGCGGGCAGGTGGTGGCGCGAGCCGGACCGAGGCGCCGAGCACGGTCAGTCCGTACGGGGCGACGACGACCGGTTCGAGGGCGACACCGACGACCTCGGGGTGGTCGTCGACGAGGCGGGACACGCGCTGCAGCAGTTCTTCGAGCGCGGGCGTGTCGACGGGGGCGGCGCCGCGCCAGCCGAACAGGATCGGCGCCGTCTTGATGGAGCGGATGATGCCCTGGGCGTCCTGGTCGGTGACCGGGATCAGTCGATGCGCCGTGTCACCGAGCAGCTCCGACGCGGCGCCGGCCAGACCGAAGGAGAGCACCGCACCGGCCGCCGGGTCGATGACGGCCCGGACGACCGTGTCGACACCGCGCGGCGCCATCGACTGCACGACGGGCCGCAGCTCGGCCGGCCCGCCGAGCTGCTCGGTCAGCTCCTCGTAGGCGCGCCGCAGATCCGTCTCGTCGGCGAGGTCCAGGCGTACGCCGCCGAGGTCGGCGCGGTGGCGCAGGTGCGGGGCGGTCGTCTTGAGGGCCACGGGGTAGCCGAGGGTGTGCGCCGCGCCGACGGCGTGGTCGGCGTCGGGCGCGGGCAGTGTCTCCCGTACGGAGACGCCGTAGTGGGAGAGCAGTGCGCGGGCGTCCTCCGGGACGAGCTCGACGCCGCGCGGGTCGTCCTCCTTGGCGAGCAGCTCGGTGATGAGAGCAGCGGCCGCGGCTTCGTCGACGCCGTCGTACTCGGGCACCTTGCCGGGCTCGGCCGCGTCGCGCCGCCACTGGGCGTACTTCACGACTTCGGCGAGGGCCCGGACGGCGCGCTCGGCGGCCGGGTAGGCGGGGATGAGGCGCGGGGTGTCTTCTGAGGTCTCGGCGCTCGCGGGGACCGGCCGGGGCGGCTGGCTGTCGGGGGCGTCCGGGGCGTTGGGTCCGGTGCTGGCAGCGGCGGAGAGGGCTTCGGCGAGACCGCCCAGCTCGACGTGGACGACGAGGACCGGCTTCGTGGGCGCGGTGGCGGCTGCCGCGCTCAGGGCTGCCGCCAGCTCGGCGTCCTCGGTCGGGCCCTCCCCCACCGCCGGCATCGCGGTGACGACGACGGAGTCGGTCTTGTCGTCGGCCAGCGCCTCTTCGAGTGCGGCGCGGAAGTCCGCCGCGGAGGCCGCGGTGGTCAGATCCCGTGGCGGTTTGGGACGCAGGCCCTCGGAGAGGCACACGTCGTAGGTCAGCAGGCCGAGCGACTCGGAGTTGCCGAGGATGGCGACGCGCGGTCCGGCGGGCAGCGGCTGGCGGGCCAACAGGAGCCCGGTGTCGACGAGTTCGGTGATCGTCTCGACCCGGATGACGCCGGCTTGGCGCAGCAGTGCGGAAACCGTGGCGTACGGGAGACGCGTGGCGCGTACGGCGTGCCCTGTGGGCGCGATCCCGCTGTGCCGGGCGCCCTGCACGACCACGAGGGGCTTGGCCTCCGCGGCGCGGCGGGCGAGGCGGGTGAACTTGCGCGGGTTGCCGATGGATTCGAGGTACATGAGAGCGACGTCCGTGTCCGGGTCGTCGTACCAGTACTGAAGGACGTCGTTCCCGGACACGTCGGCGCGGTTGCCCGCGGAGACGAACGTCGAGATCCCCGTCGCCCCGGTGACTCCCCCGCCCCTGCGGTGCAGGCGCGCCAGGAGGGCGATGCCGATGGCGCCGGACTGGGCGAACAGGCCGATGCGGCCCGGGCGCGGCATCTCGGGGGCGAGGGAGGCGTTGAGCCGTACGTCCGACGACGTGTTGACGACTCCGAAGGCGTTCGGTCCGACGATGCGCATGCCGTAGGTGCGGGCCTGGCGGACGAGTGCGCGCTGCCGCTCGCGGCCCTCGGCGCCACTCTCCGCGTATCCGGCGGAGACCACGATCAGCCCTTGTACGCCCCGTTCACCACACTCGGCGACGACGTCGGGCACGTGTGGCGCGGGCACGGCGACGACGGCCAGGTCGACCTGGTCGGCGGGGTCGATGTCGCGCACGCAGCGGTGGGCGGGGACACCGTCGATCTCGGTCAGGTCCTCGGGGAACGCCTTGTTCACCGCATACAGGCGGCCCGTGAAACCCGCGTCCTTGAGGTTGTCGAGAACGCTGCGGCCCACTCCTCCAGGAGTGCGCCCCACACCGATCACGGCGACGGAGCCGGGCGCGAGGAGGCGCTGCACGGAGCGGGCCTCGGCGCGCTGCTCACGGGCGCGCTGCACCGCGAGGGACGCCTCTGTGGGCTCCAGGTCGAACTCCAGCCGGACCACGCCGTCCTCGAAGCTGCGCTTCTGGGTGTACCCGGCGTCCGTGAAGACCTTGATCATCTTGGTGTTGGCGGGCAGCACCTCGGCGGCGAACCGGCGGATGCCGCGCTCACGGGCGACGGCGGCGACGTGCTCCAGAAGGGCGGATGCCACGCCCCGCCCTTGATGGGCGTCCTGGACGAGAAAGGCGACCTCGGCCTCGTCGGCGGGCGTGGAGGCGGGCCGGCCCGTCGCGTCGATCCGGTCGTAGCGGACGGTCGCGATGAACTCCCCGCCCACCGTGGCGGCGAGCCCCACACGGTCCACGTAGTCGTGATGGGTGAAGCGATGGACGTCCTTGTCGGACAGGCGCGGGTAAGGCGCGAAGAAACGGTAGTACTTCGACTCGTCCGACACCTGCTCGTAGAAACTGGTCAGGCGCTCGGCGTCCTCGGTGGTGATCGGCCTGATCCGGGCGGTGCCGCCGTCGCGCAGCACTACGTCGGCCTCCCAGTGGGCGGGGTAGGCGTGCCGGTCCGACGGGGTCTCCATGCCGCAAGAGTAGGGCCGGGCGCCGACAGTCGTACGGGTCGCGTCCCGCGCGTGTGGGAGGCAGGCTAAGGAAGGCCGGAGAACGCTGTGCGCACGGGACCCGGGTACGCGGTGAGCATGCTCGCCGGTATGTGAGAATGGTCTAGACAACTGTGAGACACCTGAAGGGCAGCATCACATGGCTGAGCGCCGCGTCAACGTCGGCTGGGCCGAGGGCCTGCACGCCCGACCCGCCTCCATCTTCGTCCGCGCGGCCACGGCGGCCGGCGTCCCCGTGACGATCGCCAAGGCCGACGGCAACCCCGTCAACGCCGCCTCCATGCTCGCGGTGCTCGGCCTGGGCGCCCAGGGTGGCGAGGAGATCGTCCTGGCCTCCGACGCCGAGGGTGCGGACGCCGCGCTCGACCGTCTGGCGAAGCTGGTCTCCGAGGGCCTCGAGGAGCTTCCCGAGACCGTCTGATCCCATCAGTGTGGCGGAGCCGCGCGATTCCCTTAAGGGGCGCGCGGCTCCGCCGTTTTCGCATTCGGGCGGCACGTTTGGACGGTGACGGGTTTGGGCGGCGCAGAGAATTCACACGCACCGACCCAGACGTTGGAATTACCCCGCACCCGTCCGACAACGATCAGGGCAGCCGAATACATTCCGCGACTCATTCATTTCACTCGATGAATAGCGCACTTCTTTGTATACGGCCCTCCTGTTAATGCTGCAGCCCCGCCGTGTTTACGGCATGTTGCGAAGTCCTCACACGATCGCCCGCGCGGGGGACGCGCAGCCGGTGGGCCGTCGAGGCTCGTTCGGTGTGCTGCGCGGCCAGGGCGCGGGCGCGCTCGGCGTCGCCGCGGGCCACCGCGTCCACGATGGCACCGTGCTCGGCCCAGGAGTCGGCCGGCCTGCCCGGGCTCTCCACGGCGTACATCCAGGCGATCTTGTGCCGGAGCTGGGTGAGCAGGGTGATCAGGCCGGGGCTGCCGGAGGCCTGCGCGAGGGTCTCGTGGAACCAGCCGCCCAGGGAGCGCAGATCCTCGTTCTGACCGCGCCTGGCCCGCTCCTGGCCCAGCCTGACCAGGCCTCGCAGGACCTTGAGGTGGGCCTCCGTGCGGCGCTGTGCGGCGCGCGCGGCGCCCAGCGGTTCGAGCATCATGCGGATCTCCAGGAGGTCGGCGGCCTCCTGCGCGGTGGGCTCGGCCACGCACGCGCCCGCGTGTCGCCGGGTGACGACGAAGCCCTCGGCCTCCAGAGTGCGCAGCGCCTCGCGGACCGGCACACGCGATACTCCGTAACGCCGCGCGAGCAGTTCCTCGGTGAGCCTGCCGCCGCGCTCGTAGACGCCCGTGACGATGTCGTCGCGGATCGCTGTGCATACCGAGTGCGCGGGAATGCGCATGACCCGACCTCCGTCTTGATCCCCGCGGAAACGCGATCGATCGACGCTTGTGCAAGCGCGATGGGGATCCATTGGGCGCGCTTTCCCGGTGACTCTATTCCACCGTCCGTGAATTTCCGACGGGAGGTCGGAATCCAGGGATATTTTTTGGCCAGGAACGTCCTGTGTACGCGAAAGCCCCGGCTCGATGAGCCGGGGCTTTCGCGTGGTGTCGCGAAGACGTCAGACGTTCACGCCGTGCGAGCGCAGGTACGCGACGGGGTCCATGTCCGATCCGTACTCGGCGGTCGTACGGGCCTCGAAGTGAAGGTGGGGGCCTGTGGCGTTGCCGGTGGCACCGGAGAGGCCGATCTGCTGGCCGGGAGTGACGGCCTGGCCGACGGAGACGCCGATGGACGACAGGTGACCGTACTGGGTGTACGTGCCGTCGTTCATCTTGATCACGATGTTGTTGCCGTACGCGCCGCCCCAGCCGGCCTCGACGACGGTGCCGGAGCCGACGGCGTGCACCGAAGTGCCGCTCGCCGCGTGGAAGTCGATGCCGGTGTGACTGCCGGAGGACCACAGGCCACTGCTCGCCTTGTAGGCGGTGGAGACGTAGGAGCCGGAGACCGGAGCCACGAAGGTGTTGAGGCGCTTGCGCTCGGCCTCACGGGCGGCGCGCTCCTTGGCCTCGCGCTCCTTTTTGGCCTTCGCCTCGGCCTCGCGCTTGGCCTCCTCGGCCTTCTTCTTGGCCTCGGCTTCGGCCTTCGCCTTGGCGGCCGCCTCGTCGGCGGCCTTCTTCTGCGCGGAGGCCTGCGCGTCGATCTGCGCGGCCAGGGAGTCGCCGATGGCGATGGCCTGCGTGAGGCCGTTCTGGTCGGGGGCCGCGTCGTCGGCGGCGAGCGCGGGGGCGGCGAGGCCTCCGACGACACCGGTCGCGGTGAGCGCTGCGACACCGGCGACCTGCGCGGTGGTACGCGTGAGACGGCTCGGACGACGGTGCTTCCCGGTGGCACGGGTGAACGCCATGTAGTGGCTGATCCTTTCCTTCCCTCTCGCCTACCGGGTTAGCTGACGGGTTCGGAGCAGGAAGGTCTCCTACGGGCCCCCTCCCCGTACGGGAAGAGCGTCCGATTCACCCCAGGGACTGCGATGGGTCCCCGGCTCCCCTGGCTCGCGCCGTGGGGGACTCGGCGATGACTGTCCGGTGTCGCGGGCGCGACGCGTGTCTGGCGAACAGCCGGACCGACGCTAAGCGGAACATCTTTTAAGTAACAAACGGATTCCAGGTTTTGTAGTGCACGCCACAGGGCAGACAGGCAACCTCCGCCCCAATTCGGGCATAAGTGATCCATGGTTGATCGCGGACGAACCCGCGCGACGACAGGAAGCCCCGGCGGCCGTTGCGGCCACCGGGGCTTCGTGCGACGTACGGGGGTGCGGTCAGCCCGTGACCACGCTCACCTCGCCGATGCCGAGGGCCTTGACCGGCTCCTCGATCTGCGCGGCGTCGCCCACCAGGATCGTCACCAGACGGTCCGCCGGGAAGGCGCTCACGACGGCCGCAGTGGCCTCCACGGTGCCCGTCTCGGCGAGTTGGCGGTACAGCCGGGCCTGGAAGTCGTCGGGCAGCTGCTGCTCGACCTGGTCGGCGAGGGTGCCCGCGACGGCCGCGGCGGTCTCGAACTTGAGCGGGGCCACACCCACCAAGTTCTGCACCGCGGTGTCCCGTTCGGCATCCGTGAGGCCCTCGGCCGCCAGCGTGCGCAGGACCTTCCAGAGGTCGTCGAGCGCGGGCCCGGTGTTCGGGGTGTCGACGGAGCCGCTGATGGCGAGCATCGCCGCGCCCGTCCCGTCGGGCGCGGAGCGCAGCACCTGGGCGAAGGACCGCACACCGTAGGTGTAGCCCTTCTCCTCGCGCAGGACACGGTCCAGGCGCGAGGTCAGCGTGCCGCCGAGGCAGTACGTGCCGAGGATCTGCGCGGCCCACACACGGTCGTGCTTGTCAGGTCCGATCCGGCCGATGAGCAGCTGTGTCTGCACCGCTCCCGGGCGGTCCACGATGACGACCCGGCCGGTGTCGTCGGCGGTGACCGGCGGGAGGGGGCGAGGCTCCGTCGTGTCGCCCGTCCAGGCACCGAGTGTGTCCGCGAGAAGTGTGTCGAGGTCGGTGTCCGTCAGGTCGCCCACCACGACGACCGTCGCGGTGGCGGGGCGTACGTGCTTCTCGTAGAAGGCGCGCACGGCCGCCGCGTCGATGGCGGTGACGGTCTCCTCGCTGCCCTGGCGCGGGCGCGACATACGCGCGTCGGCCGGGAAGAGCTGCCTGGAGAGCTCCTTGGCGGCGCGGCGGGCCGGGTTGGCGCTCTCGTGCGGGATCTCGTCCAGCCGATTACGGACCAGGCGCTCGATCTCACTGTCCGCGAAGGCGGGCGCCCGCAGGGCGTCGGCCAGCAGGGCCAGGCCCTTCGGGAGGCGCGAGACGGGCACCTCCAAGGAGACCCGGACACCGGGGTGGTCGGCGTGCGCGTCCAACGTGGCGCCGCACCGCTCCAGTTCGGCCGCGAACTCCTCCGCGGAGTGCTTGTCGGTGCCTTCGTTGAAGGCACGCGCCATGATCGTGGCCACGCCGTCGAGGCCCGCGGGCTCGGCGTCCAGCGGCGCGTCCAGGTTGATCTCGACGGCGACGACCTGCTGGCCGGGACGGTGGCAGCGCAGCACGGTCAGGCCGTTGGCGAGCTCGCCGCGCTGCGGAGCGGGGAACGCCCACGGCTTGGCCACACCCGCCTGGGGCTGGGAATGGAAGTCCATGGTCGCGAGCTGTTCGGTCACCGGCCCGCCTCCTCGTCGCTCTCGGCGCTCTCGGCGCCCTCGTCATCGGGGTCAGCGGGGGCCGTCGGCTCGTACACGAGGACCGCGCGGTTGTCGGGGCGCAGGCGGGCCTTGGCGACCTCCTGGACCTCCTCAGCGGTCACGGCGAGGACGCGCTGGACGGCGGTGAGGGCGAGCTGCGGATCGCCGAACAGCACGGCGTACCGGCACAGTTCGTCGGCGCGGCCCGCCACGGTGCCGAGCCGGTCCAGCCACTCGCGCTCCAACTGGGCCTGGGCGCGCTCCATCTCCTCCGGCGTGGGGCCCTCCTCGGCGAACCGGGTGAGCTCCTCGTCGACGGCGGCCTCGATGACCGGCACCTCGACGTCTCCGGAGGTCTTCACGTCGAGCCAGCCCAGGGAGGGCGCGCCGGACAGGCGCAGCAACCCGAACCCGGCGGCCACGGCGGAGCGGTCGCGGCGCACGAGACGGTTGTAGAGCCGCGACGACTCACCGCCACCGAGGACCGTCAGGGCGAGGTCGGCGGCGTCGCACGCACGCGTGCCGTCCTGGGGCAGCCGGTAGGCCGCCATGAGGGCGCGCGCCGGGACCTCCTCCTCGACGACCTCGCGCAGCTGCCCGCCGATCACCTCGGGCAGGGAGCCGTCGCGCGGCGCGGGCTTGCCGTCGTGGCCGGCGATCGAGCCGAAGTACTTCTCGACCCACGCGAGCGTCTCCGTGGGGTCGATGTCGCCCACTACGGAGAGCACGGCGTTGTTGGGCGCGTAGTAGGTGCGGAAGAAGCTCCGCGCGTCCTCGAGGGTGGCCGCGTCCAGGTCGGCCATGGAGCCGATGGGCGTGTGGTGGTACGGGTGGCCCTCGGGGTACATGAGGGCGGTCAGCTTCTCGAACGCGGTGCCGTAGGGGACGTTGTCGTAGCGCTGACGGCGCTCGTTCTTGACGACGTCCCGCTGGTTCTCCATCGACTCCTCGTCGAGGGCCGCAAGGAGCGAGCCCATACGGTCGGCCTCCAGCCACAGCGCGAGCTCCAGCTGGTGGGCGGGCATGGTCTCGAAGTAGTTCGTGCGCTCGAAGCTCGTCGTGCCGTTGAGCGAGCCACCCGCGCCCTGTACGAGCTCGAAGTGCCCGTTGCCATGCACCTGATGCGAGCCCTGGAACATCAGGTGCTCGAAGAGGTGGGCCAGGCCGGTACGGCCCTTGACCTCGTGGCGCGAGCCTACGTCGTACCAGAGGCAGACCGCCGCGACCGGGGTCAGGTGATCCTCGGAGAGCACTACACGCAGGCCGTTGGCCAGCCGGTGCTCGGTCGCTGTCAGGCCGCCGGAGCCGGCCTCGGCGGTGGCCGTGTGACCCATGGGCATGTACGTCCCTTCGATCGCGGGGAAACGGAGATCATTGAGAACTGAGAACATTGGAAACGCAGAATTGCTGCCAGTCCTGCCACTGTATGCAAGCGTGCAGGCGCCTGGCGAAGTTCCCGCCCCGACTACGCCGTGAGCGAGCACGTCGCCCCCTGCACGGGTGGCGAACCGCCCGGTACGGACGGGGTGCGAACAGCGTTGTCAGTGGGGCGGTCCACAATGGTCCGCGACAGTTCCCGTACATGTTGGTGAAGGAGCCGCAGCAGCGATGGCCCGCCGCAGCACGAAGACCCCGCCGCCCGACGACTTTGAGGAGAAGATCCTCGACATCGACGTGGTCGACGAAATGCAGGGCTCCTACCTGGAGTACGCGTACTCGGTCATCTACTCGCGCGCCCTGCCCGACGCCCGCGACGGGATGAAGCCCGTCCACCGTCGGATCGTCTATCAGATGAACGAGATGGGCCTGCGCCCCGACCGTGGCTATGTGAAGTGCGCCCGCGTCGTCGGTGAGGTCATGGGTAAGTTGCACCCCCATGGCGACGCGTCGATCTACGACGCCCTGGTGCGCCTGGCCCAGCCGTTCTCGATGCGCGTACCACTGGTCGACGGGCACGGGAACTTCGGTTCTCTGGGCAACGACGACCGCCCGGCCGCCATGAGGTACACCGAGTGCCGCATGGATCCCGCGGCAAGCTTGATGACGGAGTCCATCGAAGAGAACACCGTCGACTTCGCGCCGAACTACGACGGGCAGGAGCAGGAGCCCCTCGTCCTCCCTGCGGCGTACCCGAACCTGTTGGTGAACGGCGCGTCGGGCATCGCGGTCGGCATGGCGACCAACATGGCGCCGCACAATCTGGGTGAAGTGATCGCCGCGGCGCGGCACTTGATCAGACACCCGGGCGCCGACCTCGAGACGCTCATGAAGTTCGTGCCGGGACCCGACCTGCCCACGGGCGGCCGGATCGTCGGACTCTCCGGCATCAAGGACGCGTACGAGAGCGGCCGCGGCACCTTCAAGATCCGTGCGACGGTCTCCGTGGACACCGTGACGGCGCGCCGCAAGGGCCTCGTCGTCACCGAACTGCCCTTCGCGGTGGGTCCCGAGAAGGTGATCGCGAAGATCAAGGAGCTCGTCGGTTCGAAGAAGCTCCAGGGCATCGCCGACGTCAAGGACCTCACGGACCGCGCGCACGGCCTGCGCCTGGTCATCGAGATCAAGAACGGCTTCGTACCGGAGGCCGTCCTGGAGCAGCTCTACAAGCTGACGCCGATGGAGGAGTCCTTCGGTATCAACAACGTGGCTCTGGTGGACGGCCAGCCGCTCACGCTCGGCCTCAAGGAGCTGCTCGAGGTCTATCTGGACCATCGCTTCGAGGTGGTGCGGCGCCGCAGCGAGTTCCGCCGCACCAAGAAGAAGGACCGGCTGCACCTGGTCGAGGGTCTCCTCGTCGCGCTTCTGGACATCGACGAGGTCATCCGCCTCATCCGCTCCAGTGAGAACAGCGCGCAGGCCAAGGAGCGCCTCATGGAGCGCTTCTCGCTGAGCGAGATCCAGACGCAGTACATCCTGGACACGCCGCTGCGCCGCCTCACCAAGTTCGACCGCATCGAGCTGGAGTCGGAGCGCGACAAGCTCAACGGCGAGATCGACGAGCTGACCGGCATCCTCGATTCCGACACGGAGCTGCGCAAGCTGGTCTCCTCGGAGCTGGCCGCGGTGGCCAAGAAGTTCGCCACCGACCGGCGCACCGTGCTGCTGGAATCGGCGGGCTCCCCGGTGGCCGCGGTCCCGCTGCAGGTGGCCGACGACCCGTGCCGCGTGCTGCTCTCCTCGACGGGCCTGCTGGCCCGTACGGCGAACGGTGCGCCGTTCGGCACGGACGAAGACGGCAAACGCACCAAGCACGACCTGATCGTCTCCGCGGTGCCGGCCACGGCCCGGGGCGAGATCGGTGTGGTCACCTCCCAGGGCCGACTGCTGCGGCTGAACGTCGTCGATCTGCCGCAGCTCCCGGACACGGCGTCCGCGCCGAACCTCTCCGGTGGCGCCCCGGTCTCGGAATTCCTCTCCTCCTTGGAGCCGGACGAGACGGTCGTCTGCCTGACAACGCTGGACGAGTCGTCGCCCGGTATCGCGATCGGCACCGAACAGGGTGTCGTGAAGCGGGTGACGCCCGACTACCCCTCGCACAGGGAGGAGTTGGAGGTCATCACCCTCAAGGACGGCGACCGGATCGTGGGCGCGATCGAGCTGCGTACCGGTGAGGAAGACCTGGTCTTCATTACGGACGACGCCCAGCTGCTGCGCTATCAGGCCTCCGTGGTGCGTCCGCAGGGCCGCCCCGCGGGCGGCATGGCCGGTATCAAGCTGGCGACCGGCGCGAAGGTCATCTCGTTCACCGCGGTCGACCCGGCGGTCGATGCCGTCGTCTTCACGGTGGCGGGATCGCGCGGCACGCTGGACGACTCGGTGCAGACGACGGCGAAGCTCACGCCGTTCGACCAGTACCCGCGCAAGGGCCGGGCGACCGGTGGCGTGCGCTGCCAGCGCTTCTTGAAGGGCGAGGACTGCCTGAGCCTGGCCTGGGCAGGTCCGGCGCCCGCGCGGGCGGCGCAGAAGAACGGCACGCCGGCCGAGCTGACCGAGATGGACCCGCGCCGCGACGGCTCGGGCATCTCACTGCCGAAGACGGTGGCGGTGGTGGCCGGCCCGGCCTAGACCACCCGCCTCACTCTTCGGCTTCGCCCATGTCCTGTGCGTGTTCCTGTACGGGGTCTTGTACGGGGTCGTGCTCGTGGTCCTGTACGTAGCGGAGAACGCCCCACATGCCGTGCTCGTCGACGGTGTGCGGGGCGTCGCTCTTCCCGCTGCTCCCCTCGCTCCCGTCGCCCCTACAGGCGTCGAGTTCCTTCTGCAGCGCCGCTGTGTCGATGCCCGCACCGATGAGGACGAGTTGGGTGAGGCGCGGGCGGTCGTCCGGCCACGGCTCGGGGCGGAACCGCAGGAACCGTCCGACGGCGTGCACGGCATAGCGGTTGTCCGCGTCACCCGCGCCGAAGTCGACGTATCCCTTGATGCGGTAGAGCCCTTCGGGCCGACTGTCGAGGAAGCCCATCAAGGCGCGTGGGTTCATGGGTACGTCAGAGGTGAACGCGACGCTTTCGTAGGCGGCGTGCAGATGCCCGTCGTGCGCCCCGCCCGCGTCGTGCCGATGCAGGTCGTCGAAGGACAGCTGCCCGATCCGCTCCCGGGCGGGGCGGCAGTCGAAGAGCAGCTCCGGATCGATGCGTCCGTACGATGCGGAGACGACGGCGGCCCGTCCCGCCGCCGCGCGCACGGCGTCCAGGACGCGCTCCCGTTCGTCATCGGGGACCCGGTCGCCCTTGTTCACCACGACGAGATCCGCGATCCCCAGGTGCCGCTCCACCTCTGGATGCTTCTCCCGGGTCGCGTCGAACTCGGCCGCGTCGACGACCTCGATCAACCCTCCGTACATGATCCGCGGATTCTCGCTGGCCAGCACCATGCGTACCAGCTCCTGCGGTTCCGCGATGCCGCTCGCCTCGATGACGATGACATCCATGCCCTGACTGCTCTGGCTGCCCTGACCGGCTTGATCAGCTTGATCAGCTTGACTGGCTTGCCCAACATTGACGGGACGAGTCAACTTGTCCAGGTAGACATCAAGTTCACTCGCGTCCACGGCGCAGCACAGGCACCCGTTGCCGAGGGAGACCGTCGAGTCGCCCAGTTGCCCCGCCACGGCCATGGCGTCGATCTCGATCGCCCCGAAGTCGTTGACGATCGCGCCGATCCGCGTGCCACCGCTGCGGTGCAGCAGGTGGTTCAGCAGGGTGGTCTTCCCCGAACCGAGGAAGCCCGCGAGGACGACGACGGGGATCTGCTGCGGGCTCGCCTTGCTCAACACGCGACCTCTTTCACACCGAAGCGTGCGCCGGTTCACAGACCGGCTCTCGTACGAAGAATGAATGCCGCCCCAGAATAGGCGCGCGTAGAAAGCCCGCGAAGTGAACGATTGTTAGCGCCACTCGCGGGGCAGAGGTTGGAGTGGCGCCGGTTTTCGCGACCCGAGCATGCTTCCGTGCGCCTCCTCTCCGCCTCCCTGCCGACCAGAGCCGCTCGGCACCCTGGGAGACGGCAAGCGCGCCGCCCACCGCTCGCCGGTCCCCAGCCCGTCGACCCGCACCGACGACCGGCGGACGGTCGCCTGAATCGGGGGTTGACATGGCCACACAGAGCAAGAGGACGTTGCGATCCGTAGTCGCTGCGATGATCACTGGCGGGCTCGCGGGCACCGCCACGGCACATATGTGGCAGCAGTACGGACCGGGCCGCGCGGAGGCTGCGGCGCAGTGGAGACGACAGGCCCGCGCCCATCAACAGCGCATGCACTGGGAGCTCCTGAGCAAGGCCATCGACGACCCCGCCCTGGCCGTCGTGATCGACAACTACGGCTTGGACCTCTCCCCCGAGAAGCGGCGCCAGTACCTGTACGCCAACCTCTGGTACATCAACGCCTTCTACCTGTACGAATCGGGTCTGCTCAACCGGCGCGAGCTCTTCAGCAGCCTTCGGGAACTCTTCCAGAGCGAACACATGCGCGAGTACTGGGAGAACACCCGCCCGCATCGCGCGTCACTGGACCCCTCGTCCGTCGAGGCGGAGGTCGGACGCATGGCCGAGACGCTTTTCCGGGAGATGGACGAAGCGGAGACGGATGAGTGGTGGGTGGTGGGAGAGCCGCCGTCGGTCTGACGGCAGGTACGGGAGTACCTTTCCCCCCTGCCCCGGGTCATCACCGGGTTCCCACGAGCCGAACGGTTCGCCCATACCGGTGAAGTAAACGGCCAACTCCCCCTGAAATGGCGGCAATCGGTATCCTCTCGCCTCGCGCCGAGCACTAATGTGACGCCGTTAACGTCACCCCGTGAGAAGGAACCGGTTCCCTTGAAGATCGTACGCCGCATCGGGGTGCCCCCGAGCGCTCGCGGAAGCACCTCCGGCGCTACTTGCCCCGATGTTTTCGAACTCAGCGACGGGAACTTCGCCGTGATCGGCACGGAGGCCACCGCCGACCTGAAGAACGAACTTCCGGCGGACGCGGGGGTCGCCGACTACGAGCGCATTGTGATCGTGAACCGGGAGACGCTCGTCCGCGCGAAGGTCGACATCCCGGACGCCTGATCCAGGTCCGTGCGTATGGCGTCCGCCGACCGGTTCTCCGGTCGGCGGACGTCGCCCCCCTCAGCCTCGAAGCGGTACAGCCACCGGAGGCTCCGTCCCCACATACCGCGCCGCCGGCCGAATGATCTTCGAATCCTGGGCCTGTTCAAGGATGTTGGCGCTCCACCCGACCACACGCGCCGCGGCGAACGTCGGCGTGAACATGGCACGCGGCAACCCGCACAGCTCCATGACTACGCCCGCGTAGAACTCCACGTTCGTATGCAGCTCCCGACCCGGCTTGAGCTCTGCCAGGATCGCCTCCACCTGGCGCTCGACCTCTACGGCGAACTCGACGAGGGGGCCGCCGAACCGCTCCGCGATACCGCGCAGCATCCGCGAGCGCGGGTCCTCCGTACGGTAGACGGGGTGCCCGAAGCCCATGATCCGGTCGCCGGCCAGGACCCGTTCACGGATCCAGGGGTCGATGCGGTCCGGGGTGCCGATCGCGTCCAGGGTGTCCAGTGCCCTGCTGGGCGCCCCTCCGTGCAACGGCCCCGACAGGGCGCCGACCGCACCCACCAGGCAGGCGGCGACATCCGCGCCGGTCGACGTGATCACGCGGGCCGTGAACGTTGACGCATTGAAGCCGTGATCAATGGTTGAGATGAGGTACTGCTCAATGGCCCGTGCGTGCTCCGGGTCCGGCTCCGAACCGGTCAGCATGTAGAGGTAGTTGGCCGCGTAGGAGAGATCCTCGCGCGGCTCCACCGGGTCGAGCCCTTCCCCGAGCCGATGCAGGGCGGTGAGCATGGTGGGGACCACGGCGGCCGCGGCGAGGGTGTCCTCCCGGCGCCGGTCGGCATCGATGTCGTAGACAGGTCTGAAGCCCCGCGAGGCGCCGAACAGCGACAGGGCGGTGCGCAGCCCGGCGAGTGGCCCGGACGCGGAGCCCGCGCGGGCGATGGCGGGCAACGCGGCCCGCACGTCGCCGGGCAGCGCGCGCAGCGCCGCGGTTTCGCGCACGAAGGCCATCGACCTTTCAGCATCGGGCAGTTCGCCATGGATCATCAGGTGCCATACGTCTTCGAAGCCGCGGGTCCGTGCGAGCTCGACGGCCGAGTACTGGCGGTAGTGGTAGAAGCCCTCGCGTCCCCTGACGTCTCCGAGCGCGGTGTCGGTGACGACGACGCCCGCGAGCCCTCGCGGTACGTCGGCTACGGGGGCGGCCGTGGCCCTGTTGATCGGCATGTTTCCTCCCTGAACTTGATTCGACTGTCCATGCTTGACTAGATCTCTGTCAATATTGATTCAATCAATACATAGAGATGCGGATACGGTGACGCGCATGAGGGATCACGAACCGGCACCGGCCCAGCAGGCTTCCCGTCGGCTGAGTACCAAGGAGACCGCCGAGCTGCTCGGCGTGAAGCCCGAGACCGTGTACGCGTACGTCAGCCGCGGACAGCTGACCAGCCGACGCGGCCAGGGCAGGCGCGGCAGTACCTTCGACGCCACGGAGGTGGAAGCCCTCGCCCATCGCAACAGGCGGGAGAGCGCACCGAGTTCGGGGCCCGACGAGTTGTCCGTACGCACTCGGATCACGCTCATCGACGGGGACCGTTACTTCTTCCGAGGGGTCGACGCGGCACAGCTGGCGGCCCGCCACTCGTACGAGGAGGTCGCGGAGTGGCTGTGGACGGGGACGCTGCGCCCCGGCGCCCGGTTCACGGCCCCCCAGGAGTCCCTGTCGGCGGCCCGGCGTGCCATTGGCGCCCTGCCCGAACACAGCAGCCCCGTGGACCGGTTGCGGGTGGCAGCCGTCGCCGCCGCGACCGTCGACCCCTTGCGGTACGACCTGTCCGAGGAGTCGGTCCTCGGCGCCGCGCGGTCCCTCATCCCGACGCTCGCGGCCGCGTTGCCCCTCCAGCGGACGACCTACATGGACGGCCAACCGATCGCTCAACGCCTGTGGGGACGCCTGTCCTACAAAGAGCCCGACGAGGCGTCACTTCGCGTCCTGGACATGGCACTTGCTCTCCTGGCCGACCACGACCTGGCCGCTTCCACCCTGGCCGTCCGCGTCGCCGCATCGGCCCGGGCGCACGCGTACGCGGCCGTGTCCGCGGGCCTCGGCGTCCTGGAGGGGCCCCTGCACGGCGCGGCCAGCGGCCTGGCGCACCGGATGCTCCTGGACGTGCTCGACCGGGGCAGCGCCGGCCCCGTGGTCGCCGACGAGCTGCGGGCCGGCCGCCGGGTCCCGGGTCTCGGCCATCGCCTCTACAAAGCTGAGGACCCGCGCGCACAGGCCCTGTTCACCGCCTTGGAGGAACTGCCCGCGGCGCGAGGCGCGCTGGCCGCCGCCCGTGACGTCGTGGCGACGACCGCCCGCCACACGGATCTGCACGCCAACGTGGACCTGGCTCTCGCCGTGTTCACCACCTCACACGGGATGGCCGCCGAGGCGGGCGAGACGATCTTCGCGGTCGCCCGCACGACGGGCTGGATCGCCCATGCCTTGGAGGAGTACGGGGAACGCCCTCTTCGTATGCGGCCCACAGGTCACTACGTAGGCGTGCGCCCGCCGCAGCCCCTGCCGTCATCGCCCCACCAGGAGTGACCTTGCAGGCAGGTTAGGCTCGCCTGTGTGAGTACGTGCGCTACCTCCTCGCTGGATCTTGACGAGCCTCTCGCGGGGACTGCGGCCACCGCCCGGACATGGCTGTTGATCGAGCAGTCGGGTCCCTGGGGGGCGAAGGCCCTGACCTCCAGCCATCTCGATCCCGAAGTGGGCCGCGCCCTGGAGACAGCGGCCGAGGGCACCGGCGTGCGCATCGCGCTCGTGCGGCGCCCAGGACGGCACGCCGACAGCCATGCACCGGCACGTCGCCGCGTGTATGTGGCCCACACGACCCCCGGAAACGCATGGCTGCGCAGCACCACCATCGCTACCCCCGAAGAGTTGCTGCGGCTCGACTTCGCCGCCCTGGGAAGCGGCGATCACGGAGGCTTCGGCGAGCCACATACAGGCGCTCCTCTCGCCCTCGTCTGCACCAATGGAAAGCGGGACCGCTGCTGCGCGCTGCTGGGGCGGCCGCTGGCCTCCGAACTCACCCTCTCCGGAGAAGAAGGCGTGTGGGAGGTCACTCATCTGGGCGGCCACCGCTTCTCCCCCACTCTTCTGGTGCTGCCGCACGGATACGCCTACGGAAGGGCTACGGCGGCGGACGTGAAGGAGATCCTGGAGGCAGTGCGCGCCGACCGGATCGTGACCCGGGGCTGTCGCGGCAACTCCGCCTGGGACCGCCCCGGCCAGGCCGCGGAACTGGCGGTGCGACGGGCAGCCCACGAGTACCGCGTCGGTGCCCTGAACGTCGTACGCACCGATGTCTCCGAGCGGACAGCGGCGGCGGACGGGCCGCACTGGGAGGTGACCGTCGCGCACACCGACGGTCGCCATTGGCGCGTGACGGTCGCCAAGGGCGCGTCGCTTCCACCACGCCCGGAGAGCTGCGGCGGCGCTCTCGGCTCACCAGCCCGTATGGATGTCGTGGCTGTGCGTGAGGTTCCCGCCGCGCTCGACTGACGGAGCCGGCAGAGACGTACGAGATCCCTGCCACAAGGGCTTCGATCAGGTGCGGAAGGGCCCGTACCGTTCGTCACCATGAGCCCGACTTCCTCCGCCCGCCGCCTGCGCTTCGGTCTGCCGAGGCGCGTGTTCGCGCAGGTGCTGCTGATGCAGGTGGCGATCGCTGCCGGGGTGGCCGTATTGGCGACCGGGCTCTTCCTGGCTCCCCTGAGTGACCAACTGGACGACCAGGCGATGCGGCGCGCTCTGGCCATCGCGCAGACCACAGCGGCGCAGCCGCAGATCGCCGCCGACCTGCGGTCCTCGCGGCCTTCCACGGACGGACCCGTACAGGCCGACGCGGAGCGGATCCGGCGGGCCAGCGGCGCCGAATACGTGGTGATCATGAACAAGGGAGGGGTGCGCTGGTCGCACACCGACCGCCACCAGATCGGCAAGGTCGTCTCGACGGACCCCAGCGACGCGCTGGCGGGCCGCGAGGTGATGGAGATCGACGACGGCACCCTCGGCCGCTCCGCGCGCGGCAAAGTGCCGTTGAAGGGCGCTGACGGGGCCATCGTGGGCGCGGTGTCGGTCGGCATCGAGTACGACAGCGTCCGCGCGCGCCTCATCCACGCCATCCCGGGCCTGTTCGCCTACGCGGGCGGAGCGCTGGCCGTGGGTGCGCTCGCCGCGTATCTGATCTCACGGCGGGTGCAGCGGCAGACGCGCGATCTGGCGTTCTCGGACATCTCCGCGCTATTGGCCGAGCGGGAGGCGATGCTGCACGGCATCCGTGAGGGCGTCGTCGCACTGGACCGGACCGGGCGCATCCGACTGCTGAACGACGAGGCACAGCGCCTGCTCGGCCTGGGCGCCGAGGCGATCGGGCGGCCCCTGGACGACGCGCTGGGCGCGGGGCGTACGACCGACGTGCTCGCGGGCCACGTCGCCGGCACCGACCTGCTGACGGTCCGCGGCCAGCGCGTCCTGGTGGCCAACCGGATGCCCACCGACGACGGGGGCGCCGTCGCGACCCTGCGCGACCGCACGGAGCTGGAACAGTTGGGCCGCGAACTCGACTCCACGCACGGCCTCATCGACGCCCTGCGCGCCCAGGACCACGAACACGCCAACCACATGCACACGTTGCTGGGGCTGCTGGAGCTGGAGATGTACGAGGAGGCATCGGAGTTCGTCGGTGAGGTGGCGGGCGCACACCGGGTCACCGCGGAGCAGATCACCGAGAAGATCCAGGATCCGTTGCTCGCGGCCCTGTTGGTGGGGAAGGCGACGGTCGCCGCCGAGCGCGGCGTCGCGCTGGGCGTCTCGCGCGACACCGCACTGCCGGACCGGCTCGTCGATCCACGCGGGCTGGTCACGATCGTCGGCAACCTGGTGGACAACGCCTTGGACGCGGCGGCCGGTTCGGGGCGGCACGCGCGCGTGGAGGTGGTTCTGCGGACGGAGGGCCGTGCCGCGGTCCTTCGGGTCCGCGACACGGGGCCCGGGGTCCCCATCGAGCAACGGGAGACCGTCTTCGTGGAGGGGTGGTCCACCAAGGCACCGCCGGCGCACGGCAAGCGCGGCATCGGGCTCGCCCTGGTGCGACGGCTCGCCGAGCGGCAGGGCGGCACGGCCGAGGTGACCGAGTCGCCCACCGGAGGCGCCGAGTTCGTCGTCGTACTGCCGGAAGCCTTCGCCGAAACCGTCCCGAGCGCGGCCGAGGAGACCCGATGATCGAGGTCCTCGTCGTGGACGACGACACCCGCGTCGCCGACGTGAACGCCGCTTACGTGGCCAAGGTGCCTGGTTTCCGCGTGGCCGCAAAGGCGTACAGCGCTGCCGAGGCTCTGGAGCGCATCGAGGAACTCGATGTCGATCTGGTCCTTCTCGACCACTACCTGCCGGACGAGACGGGCCTCGACGTCGCCCGCACGGTGCGCGAGCGCGGCCACCAGATCGACGTGATCATGGTGACCGCGGCGCGCGACGTGGCGACCGTGCAGGCCGCGATGCGGCACGGGGCGCTGCAGTACCTGGTCAAGCCGTTCTCGTTCGCGGGTCTGCGCGGCAAGCTGGAGGCGTACGCGACGCTGCGCCGCACCCTCGACGGCGGAGGCGAGGCCGAGCAGGCGGAGGTCGACCGGATCTTCGGCGCGCTGTCGGCCACACCTGCGCCCGAGCTGCCGAAGGGGCACTCCCCCACCACGGCCGAACTCGTCCGAAGAGCCATGATGGGCGCCGAAGGGCCCCTATCCGCCCAGGAGTTGGCGGACCGGACCCGGCTCAGCCGCCAGACCGCCCAGCGCTATCTGAAGCTTCTGGAGCGCACGGGGCGGGTGCGGCTGAGCCTGAAGTACGGCGACACGGGGCGGCCCGAGCACCGGTACGAGTGGGCCGCCGGCCGCTGAAGCCGCCGGCTCAGACAGCCCCGGCGCCGGTCAGCGCCCGCACCTCGGTCTCCGCGTACTTGGCCTCGTCCGGCGGCTCGGCGGAGGTGACAGTGCCGAGCCAGCCGGCCAGGAAGCCCAGCGGGATGGAGACGAGCCCCGGGTTCTCCAGCGGGAAGAACTGGAAGTCCACTCCCGGGAACAACGACGTCGGGCTCCCCGAGACCACCGGCGACAGCACGACCAGCGCGAGCGCCGGCACGAGCCCGCCGTACACCGACCACACCGCCCCGCGCGTGGTGAAGTTCCGCCAGAACAGCGAGTACAGGAGCACCGGCAGGTTGGCGGACGCGGCGACGGCGAAGGCCAGGCCCACGAGGAACGCGACGTTCAGGTCCCGCGCGAGCAGCCCGAGCCCGATCGCGAGCACGCCGATCCCGGCCGCGGCGACCCGCGCCACCGCGACCTCGCTGTGCTGCTTCGCGCCGGGCCGGCGCAGCGAGGCGTACAGGTCGTGCGCCACGGACGCCGAGGAGGCGAGCGTGATTCCGGCGACGACGGCGAGGATGGTGGCGAAGGCGACCGCGGCGACGATCGCGAACAGCACCGTGCCGCCCGTGGAGCCCGCGCCGCCGCCCAGGTCGAGAGCGAGCAGCGGAACCGCCGTGTTCCCCGCGGCGTTCGAACTCCGTACGGCGCCGGAACCCACGATGGCGGCCGCGCCGAAGCCGAGCACGATCGTCATCAGGTAGAAGCTGCCGATGAGCCCGATGGACCAGATGACCGAACGGCGGGCAGCCCGCGCGGTCGGCACGGTGTAGAAGCGCGACAGGATGTGCGGAAGGCCCGCCGTGCCGAGTACGAGCGCGAGTCCGAGGCTGATGAAGTCCAGGCGCGCGGTCCAGCTCCCGCCGTACTTCAGTCCGGGCACAAGGAAGTCGGAGCCGTGCCCGCTGCGCGCCGCGGCTGTGCGCAGCAGCTGATTGAAGTCACCGTGGAAGCGCGTCAGGACGAGCGCGGTCAGGGCAATCGTCCCGCCCATGAGCAGGACGGCCTTCACGATCTGGATCCACGTGGTGGCCCGCATCCCTCCCAACGACACATAGATCACCATGAGCGCGCCCACGCCGACGACGGTCCAGGCCTGCGCCGCTCCGCTCTTGCCACCCAGCAGCAGCGCGACCAGGCTGCCCGCACCCACCATCTGCGCCACCAGATAGAGAACGGACACGGTGACCGAAGAAGTTCCCGCCGCGATGCGCACGGGACGCTCCCGCATCCGGGACGCCACGACATCGGCCATCGTGAACCGGCCGCAGTTGCGCACCAGTTCGGCGACCAGGAAGAGCACGACGAGCCAGGCGACGAGGAAGCCCACGGAGTAGAGCAGCCCGTCGTAGCCGAAGAGCGCGATCAGCCCGGAGATTCCGAGGAAGGAAGCGGCCGACATGTAGTCGCCGGCGATGGCGAATCCGTTCTCCATGGGCGAGAAGAGGCGACCGCCGGCATAGAACTCCTCCGCCGAGCCGTGCCGGTTGCGTCCCACCCAGGTCGTGATGCCGAGCGTGACCGCCACGAACGCGCTGAACAGAACCAGCGCCAAGGTTTGGTGCGTACCCGTCACAGCTGGCCGCCCTCGCTCCGAATCGAACCGTCCTCGTGCGAAGCCCCATTGATACGGGCCGTCCCGCTCACCCGCGCGGAACCGTTCATGCGAGCGGCTTCGTCGATGCCACGCGTCATCTCCTGGGTGTCCCACCGCAGTTCGAGCGCGAGCCGGTCACGACGCAGCCGGGCATGGCGCGCGTACAGCCACGTCAGCAGGAACGTACTGGCGAACTGGCCGAGCCCCGCCACCATCGCCACATTCACGGCCCCCGCGACCGGCCGCGCCATCAGCGCGGGAGCGCTCGTGGCAGCCACGATGTACGCGAGGTACCAGGCGAAGAAGAGCGCGACCACGGGGACGACGAACCGCCGGTAGCGACCGCGCACTTCCTGGAACGCCGTGCTGCGCTGTACTTCCAGGTAGACCCCTGCCGCGCTCCGCTCCCGGGGCGCGGCCTGGCCGGGCACGGCGGGGGGCAAGGCGCCCGTGCCGTCCCACTCGCCCCACCCGGAGGCCAACGCGTCGTACCAGGGGTCGCCCATGGCACCGCGATCACCGGCTCGGGGCTGCGCCGTCTCGCGCCCGTCCTGCATCTCCACCGAACTCTCCTTGTCCGCGGCCCGCTTCGGCCGCGTGCCCAAGGATGGACAGACCAGGAAGATCCCGGACTCTCCTCGCAAGTCCTTCACCCCATTAGGTGATGGGCTCCCCCGGTGGCTTCGCGAGTCGGTGCCGATACGCATAACGGACAGCCTGGGCACGGTCCTTGAGGCCGGTCTTCGCGAACAGGTTGTTGATGTGGGTCTTCACCGTGGCCGTGGAGACATGGAGCTCCCGCCCGATCTCCTGGTTGTTCAGCCCGTCGGCGATCAGCACCAGGACCTCGGCCTCCCGGGTGGTGAGGCCGTCCGGCGGCTCCTTGGGCGCGGAAGTGACGGCCTCGGGCTGTGACAGCCTCTCCAGGAGCCGCCGCTGGATCCTCGGAGCGAGCCCCGCGTCGCCGGACAGCACGTCCTCCACGGCCCGGACGATCTCGTCCCCTCCCGCGTCCTTCGTCAAGTAACCGCGCGCACCCGCCTTGAGCGCCGGAAAGAGCGACTCGTCGTCGGCGTACGTGGTCAGGATGACGACCTGCGTCCCCGGATACTCGGCACGGATGCGCCGGGTCGCCTCGACCCCGTCACATCGCGGCATGCGCAGGTCCATCAGGACGACGTCCGGATCCAGCTCGGCCACGAGCGTGATCGCCTGCTCTCCGTCTCCCCCGGCCCCGACGACCTCGATCCCGGGCAGTAGCCCAAGCAGCATCACGATGCCCTCGCGCACCACCGTTTGATCGTCGACCACCACCACCCGGGCCGGAGGCCGTACCGCCCCGACCGGTCCGCCCGCCTCCGCCTCGTCGCCGCTCACAGGGGAACCTTCAACCTGACCACGAAACCCTCCTCGTACGGCGCTGCGTCCAGCGTCCCGCCCAGCAACTCGGCACGCTCCCTCATCCCCAGCAGACCGTAACCGGCGCCACTGACAGTGAGTTCCTCGTGCGGCCGGGACGCCCCCGAATCCCGTACCTCCAAGGCCACTTCGCCCGGCCTGTACTCCAGGCGCATCACGGCCTTCGCGCCCGGGGCGTGCTTGCGCACGTTCGTCAGCGCCTCTTGCGCGACCCTGCGCACCGCCTGAGAGGCCTCCGCGGACAGCGGCCTGCGCTCGCCTTCGACGGCCAGCGAGGTTCCGTCCGAGGACGCCACCAGTTCCCGCAGGAAGTCCTCCAGTGGCGTCATCTCACCCCGCAGCGCGGACAGCGCCTGCCGGGTCTCCACGAGCCCGTCACGGGCCATGCCGCGGGCCGCCACGACCCTCTCCAGGATCTGGTCCCGGTCGGCCCCGCGCTCGATGAGCAGCCGGGCCGCCTCCAGGTGCACCAGTTGGGCGGAGAGGCTGTGCGCAAGGACGTCGTGGATCTCGCGGGCTATCCGGGACCGCTCGGCGAGCGCCGCCGACTCGGCCTCCGCGGTTCTGGCCGCCCGCTCCTGCACCAGCAACCGCTGGGCGGTGCCCCTGGCTTCGGCGTCGAGACGCAATACGTATCCGGAGAGGCAGAGCCCCACCGCGACGACGGCGGTGGTCGGCCAGGCGTCGTCGTTGAGGAGAGCAAAGCCGGTGAGCGAGACCGCGGTGGCGGGCACCGCGGCAGCCAGCGGCATGCGCTCGAGCGCGGAGACGGCGCAGCCGCACCACAGCACCACAGCCGGGCCCACGAACCCGATCTGCTGCGCGCCCGCCGCGATCAGCATGAGGGTGGCCAGCAAGCCGAGCGAGGCCCCCAGGCGGTGCTCGAGGGTGGTGCGCATGAAGCCCCACGCCGTGGCCGCGCAAGCCAACAGCCCCACGGGCGCTGCCACGATGGCAAGGTCGGCGACGTTCCGCTGCGTGACCGCGGTCCACAGCAGGATCGCGATCACGGCCGCCCGGACCGCACCCGCCAGCATCCGCCGGGCGCGCGTCAGCCCCGCGCGGGAGAGCGCCTCCCGCGAGGGCCACGCCGTCCAGTGGCTCCGGCTCACCTGCGGTCCTCCCAGGCCGGCTGCGCGAGGGGACCAACGTACGCCGACCGCAGGCCACCGGCCCGCCACATCACGAGGCCGGAGCGGATCAGGAGCGAGAGGGCGAAGCCCAGCATGAGCGCGGAGCTGCCGAGGTGGATGCCCATCGCCAGGCCGATGCCGACGACGGCCGCACGTGATGCGATGCCGCCCAGCCAGGTGCCGGCCGTCGCCACCGTGCCCTTGGTCCAGACATCGCCGTGCTCATCGGACCAGACGCGCGTCGTGAACGCCCATCCGATACCGATCCCGAAGCTGACCAGCAGGCTCACTACGAGTAGGACGACCGAGCCCGTCAGGTGGTGCGGGTCCACGAGGGAGCCGTCCCGTAGCGCGAAGAAGCCGAGGATCGCGGGCAGCAGCCACCACTTGCGGTCCATGGACAGGCGCTCGGTCCTGAACTGGCGCGCGAGGACCAGTGCGAGAACAGCGACGATCACCAGAACATTGGTGAACCCGGACATGACAGCCTCCGTGGAGCGGTCGGGAGCGAAGTGGTTCAACGCCTTCGACGCTACGGAAAAGGGCAGGTCAACAGATCGGAGCCGGGGTGGATCACGGGTGGATCGTGGGGGGGCCCCCCGGGGGGGGGGCCCCCCCCGCCCCCGGGGGGGGCGCCGCGCGTGGGCGGCGGGGCCCGGGGGGCGCCGGGGCCCCGCATGAAACAAGTACGGGGGGCCCCCGCAATAC